>PVWI01000043.1 GCA_003003725.1 filamentous cyanobacterium Phorm 6
GTCCCTAGCCGTAGTTGCTTTGAACGGCGAACACTTTGGTATCAATCTCGGGGTAGTGCGCGAATTTACTGACATTCGCCAAGTGACTCCGGTTCCTTGCACCCCCGATCGCATTATTGGCAATATGAATTTGCGGGGCGAGATTCTGACGCTAGTGGACATTCGGAATGTTTTAAATATGTCGCCGGATACAAAATCTCTATCTCAGGCGATCGTTGTTGAAATTGAAGATTTGGTCGCTGGTGTAGTGGTTGACGAAATATTAGATATTATACATTTAAATTTATCCGATCTTGCGACTATTCCTGCTGCAATAAATTCGGTCAACCGCGAATATCTCCGGGGCACCGCTTTTTACGAAGAAAAAATTATCACTGTTCTCAACTTGCAGAAACTCTTCACAAAAGGGGGAATTGTTGTTGATGAGGAGGTTTGAAGAAAGATTGTACGGTGAAATCGGGGTCGCACCTGCACAAATCATGTCCGCGCCACCCGAAACTAAAGAAAAGAGGGTAATAGAACAGAATTTGGTATGATCATATTTGCTACTGTCACTGCACGGCATTGATCCCAGAAATTTCCGGCTGGTTTCTATTGCCAACGCGGGACTCCCAACAACTATCGCAACGTCACAAAATTACTACAGAAAATCCTATCTTAAACTAAGGAAAAAAAGATGTTTGCTAAAATTAACAAATTAAAGATTAGAAACAAGATGCTGCTCGGATATCTAGTACCAGCAGCTATATACTTAGGGTTTCCAGCCCTAGTTTTCGGTACTACAAATCAGGTATTCAAGACTTTTACAGAAGTAGAAAGAGTAGAAAATACAGTCGGAGAAACAAGTAATATATCCGCAGGTGCGGAGCAAATGGTACGGGGGCTACGCGGGTATTTAATCAATAAAAATCAGGACTTTTTAACGGATTTTCAAGAAGGTGCAGAGTTGGCTCGCAAGTCGGCGAATAATGTAGATCATATTGTTAAAGATCCCGAACAGAGAACCCGTTTGCAGAGGATGCGTGAGCTAGTTAACCAATATTATGATGGTTCTAACGAAATTGTTCGCTTATTGCAGCAAAATCAGACAGCGAAAGCCATCGCTGTATTTAATACAGGCAAGTACACAAATTTTGTGAATGAATTTGTAGAAGTGAACCGGGCATTTCGGGAAACAGAATTAAAGATGATTAAGGAAAAAACGCAAATGACAAAGGAAGCTTTAAGCTTTTTGGTATCGACGCTGCTGGTTGCTTCGCTGTTGTTAGTGCTGTTTGGTGCGGGCATAGCTTGGCTGATTTCGTCAGGAATTGTCGGAACTATCGATCGCGCAATTAGTTCGATCGCCAGTTCTTCCACTGAGATTGCAGCAACAGTTGAAGAACAGGAACGCATGGCAAGCCAGCAAGCAGCTTCAGTCAATCAAACCACTACGACAATGGACGAATTGGGCGCATCTTCTAGGGCGACTTCACAGCAGATAGAAACTGCCGCATCCCAAGCAATGCAAGCTTTAACTTTAGCTGGCGCAGGTACAAAAGCTGTCGAACAAACCTTAGAAGCAATGGCAACGCTGAAAACGACAGTGCAGGATATGCAAGGGCAAATTATGCAGTTGAGCGAGCAAACCGATCGCATTGGCAATATCTCAACTGTAGTTAGCGATTTGGAAAATCAGACTAATATGTTAGCGCTAAATGCGGCTGTCGAAGCAGTGCGGGCGGGCGAACATGGCAAGGGTTTCGGCGTTGTCGCGTCAGAAATCCGCAAACTTGCCGATCGCAGCAAAAAATCTGCCGCACAAATTAATCTCTTAGTTGCTGATATTCAGAGGGCAATTAACTCAACAGTAATGGTGACAGATGAAGGGACTAAAACTGTGGACTATGGCGTAAATATTGCGGAGGAAACCGCAGCGGCATTTGCCGGAGTAGCTAATGCAATTAACAATGTGGTTTTGAGTTCTCAGCAAATTTCCCTGAATGCCAAACAGCAAGCAATTGCGATCGAACAAGTGGTGGAAGCGATGAACTCCCTCAACCAAGCAGCCGCACAAACCGCTTGCGGTATCACTCAAACTAAAGTCGGCACACAAAAATTGAATGAAGCTGCTTTAGATTTAAAAGCAGTTGTTTAAAATAGTCATGTACCTAAATTTTAAAATCAGTAGTAAGGAAGAAGGAAGTTTGGCAACCAGCAATGTACGGGATGTAACGGATTGACAAAAGAAGTAAAAAAATAATTACAAATTACAAATTACAAATTACAAATGATCCATAAATTTTTCCAAAAAATCCAAAACAGACTCATGTTGCTTTTAATTTTAAGCACCTTGATGCCAGTATCTCTGATCGGCTGGTATGGAATTTCTTCTTCCGCAGCAGCACTGAAAACTTTAGCCTTGACAAATCTTGCTGAAAGTGTTGCATCTAGTGGAGAAAAAATCGTTAACAATTTGGACAATATAAGTTACGACGTTTTGTTCCTCCGCAAAACTCCCCCCATTCAAGGAATGATTATAGATAGAGATAGAAATGGAATAGACAAAAAAACTAATTCAATTTATCAAGATTCCATTGCTAGAATGCAAATCATATTTTCAGCAATGATGGAAGTCAAGCCATATTATATGCAGTTGCGTTACATAGATGAAAAAGGTAACGAGATAGTGCGCCTAGATTCTGACGGCAAAAATATCAAAGTTATTCCAAATTCTCAACTACAAAATCAGGCTAATAGGGATTATTTCTACTTAACTATGAAGCTAAAACCTGGAGAAATCTATGTGTCTCAATTCAATCTAAATCAGGAACGCGGTAAAATAGAAATTCCTTACAAGCCAACCATTCGCCACGCAACTCCAATTTTCAATATTAAAGGAGAAAGAAAAGGCATTTTGATTGTTAATTCCTTCGGCAGCAATCTGATTAATATAGTTAAAGAGATCAATGATGAAAAATTAGGCGAAGCTTTTATGTTAAATCAAGATGGTAACTACATCTACCATCCCAATTCTACAAAAGAATGGGGTTCTGATAAAAAAACAGATGAAAATATTAACAAATATTATTCAGCAGAGATAGTAACTCAAATACTTTCCGGTGGCATAGGCAAGATTGATCTGAGCGATCGAGTTATTAGTTATTATACAATTTTTCCCAGAAAAAACAACAATAAAATGTTTTTTGTGATTGTGAACCAAGCACCTAAGACTTTGCTCTTTGATTCTGTTTTTATTCTCCAAAAAATAGCTGCAATTATTACTATATTGTCCCTAAGTACCGTGCTGATATTAGGATTGTTTGTGCTGCAACAACTAATTAAGCTGATTCGGGGACTGAGCTATCAAATATCGTCATTTTCAATGCAAATATTATCTAATATGAACCAGCAAGAGCAAGTCGTGTATCAGCAATTTATCTCGGTTAATGAAACAACTGCAACCTTAGAAAATTTGGGCATATCTTCTGGGCACACAGCCGAGCAAGCTGAGGCTGTTGCCGCCGCTGCTCGCCAAGCTTTAATGCTGGCCCAAGAAGGTACTCAAATGGTTGAGCAAACTCTCAATCAAATGCTGAGTCTTAGGGAAGCTGTGGCGGCGATTTCTCAGCAAAATCAGCGATTGGGGGATAGCACGAGTCAAATTGGTAATATCTCGGTTTTGGCAAATTTAGTTAGTGATTTAGCTAGTCAGACAAATATGCTGGCTCTGAATGCGGCTGTCGAAGCAGTCAGAGCCGGCGAGTATGGCAAAGGTTTTGCGGTGGTAGCAAGGGAGATTCGTAAGCTAGCAGATGAAAGCCAACAAGCGGCGCAAAAGATTAATGATATGATTCCAGAAATTAAGGGTGCGATCGACTCGACGGTGAAAGCAACGGAAAAAAGTCGCAAAACAGTCGCAGCAGGGGTGAAAACCGCGCAGGATACGGCAGAAGCTTTTACGGGTGTTCGGGAAGCTTGCAATCTGGTGTTTGCTAGCAACCAACAAATCTCTTTGAATATTAAACAGCAGGCGATCGCGATCGGGCAAGTAGCTGATGAAATGAATTCTCTTAACCGCACTGCATCTCTGACTATCAGTGGCATTACTCAAGTCAAAGTAGGTACTCAAAAACTTAATGAAGCTGCTTTAAATCTCAAGTCTATAGTCTAAGAAGTCATTAGTCATTAGTCATTAGTCATTAGTCATTTTAGCCGCTCGCGAAGTCGAAGGCTAGTCATTAGTCATTAGTCATCAGGAAGAGGTAATATTAATTACCAATTACCAATTATCAGTCACCCCAAATATATATGATTGAAGATGAAGAACTCCGAGATGTATTTAAAATAGCTAGTGAAGAACATTTGCAGAAACTAGACGATGGATTGCTATACTTGGAAGAACATCCAGGGGACTCAGCTAAGTTAGAAGAATTGCTGCGGGAAACCCATTCTCTTAAAGGCGATGCAGGGATGCTGGCTGTCAAAAACGTAGCATCTTTAGCTCATCAAATAGAGCATATTTTGGGAGGTGTCAAGCGGGGAGAGACTCAACTAAATTCAGATATTAGCGATCGACTTTCGCAAGGTTTAGACGCCATCCGCAAGCTCGTTGACGAAGCCGTCACGGGCGAAGACTCCGGTATCAATACATTTTACGTCCTCGCTAGCATGATGGGTGCTTCTAACAAGCCCCAGCCAGACACCCTGACAGCAGAGCCAGAATCTTCAAAAATACCAGAACAAGAATTAGTGAAAACGCAATTTACTAATTCAGAAACGCCGCTACCAGAAACAAACAGTGAAACTGCTTCCGCCGCGAATTTAGATAATAATTACTCTTTTTCGACACTACAATCCGAGCAAGAATTGCTGTTGCAAGCTCAAAACTTGCCTACCGCTTCTGCACCCGCCACTGCATCGACTTCCCAACCCACTGTTAGTCGTGCCTCTAATTCGTCTTACCGCATCGAAACAATTCGCGTTGCTACCCAAAATTTAGACGATTTAATGACTCAAGCTGGGGAACTTACTGTCACTAAAACTCGGCTTGTACACCGACTTGCTGACCTGGAAAAACTCACCAATTTGTGGGAAAGTTGGAGCAGAGAAGCTTTTATTAATCGGTTGGCTTTTCATCAGATAGAATCTGGTCGAAATGAATCTACACAAAACGATCTCATTATACAGTTACAGAATTATTACCAGCGTACTGAAGAACGTTTAGAACGTCTGGGAACTCTAGTAAATCGCTTGAAAAATCGAGTTGATGAAGATACTGCCAGACTCGAATTAATTTCGGAGGAATTAGAATCAGGAATTCGCACTCTTAGACTGCTGCCTTTGTCAACTATTTTTAATTTATTTCCCCGAGCGGTTAGAGAGTTGGCGAAGCGAGAAGGAAAAGAAGTTAAATTAGTCATTGAAGGTGGAGAAACTAGAGCTGATAAACGCATTTTAGAAGAAATGAAAGACCCTTTGATGCACATGATTCGGAATGCGATCGACCACGGCATCGAGACGCCAGACGAACGCGAAAAAATGGGTAAATTTGCCGCTGCTACTCTCCGAATTCAAGGCTATCATACTGCTAACAATATTATCATTGAAGTTGCCGATGACGGGCGAGGACTGAATCTCGATAGCATTAAAAAAACTGCTGTAAAACGTAACATCTGCACGCTGGAAGAACTGGCGGTGATGACAGAAAGCCAAGTTCAATCGCTGATTTTTGCTCCAGGTTTTTCAACCAGAACATTTGTTACTGAAATCTCGGGACGGGGGGTGGGCTTAGATGTAGTTAGGACTAATGTTGAAGCACTAAAAGGTAGTCTTCAAGTTGAATCTGTCTTGGGAAAAGGATGCACTTTTCGGCTGCAAGTCAGCACCTCGCTAGCTACTGCAAATGTATTAATTGTAGCGGTTGAAGGTCTGGCTTACGCGCTACCCATTGAGTTTGTTGAAAATGCCAAAATGGTTTCTAAGTCTGAGATTTTTGCCGTTGAAGGTAAGGCAACTATACTTTCAGATTCTCAGCCGCTATCAGTTGCTTATTTGGCTGATTTACTGGAGTTAAATAATAGAGACTGGCTGCCTAAAAATCGGGAGTGGAGACGGGGAAATTGGAGAGAAGTCAAGCAAAAAATAGAGGGAGAGTCCCGGAATTCAAATTATCCAAAAATGTCTTGTATTGTGTTAAAAGTTGGGAAGGAAAGATTGGGATTATTTATAGATGCTTTGATAGATCAACAGGATGTGGTGATTAAACCTCAAAGTCAATTGCTGAAACGGGTGCGAAACGTTTCAGGTGCAACGATTCTGGGGACGGGGGAAGTTTGTATGGTGCTCAATCCTCACGATTTGATCAAGTCTGTACGCAAGCAAGTTTTTTCGGGTGGGGTTGGGAGTGCCCGATCGCCAATTCAGACAGTCAGCCGAAAACAAGTTATACTTTTAGCAGAAGATTCGATCGCTACCCGCACTCAAGAAAAGCGCATCCTGGAAGGTGCAGGTTATGAAGTGGTGACAGCAGTAGACGGATTAGATGCTTTCCAAAAATTAAAAACTCGCTATTTTGATGCTGTTATTTCTGACGTACAAATGCCTAATTTGGACGGTTTGGGACTGACTGTTAAAATTCGCCAGCAAAAAGAATACAGTGAGTTGCCGATTATTTTGGTGACATCTTTGGCGTCGGATGAAGATAGAAAAAGAGGGGCTGATGCCGGGGCTAATGCTTATATTCCTAAAGGTACGTTCAATCAAGATGTATTGATTGAAACACTCAAAAGGTTAGTTTAATCGTGGAAGGGGAAGGGAGAGGAAGAGGGAGAGGGGGAGATTCAAGGAGGGGCAACCAATTACCAATTACCAAGTGCCAATTACTAATTAGCAATGATATCATGTCCGGTCTATTAGCATAATAAATATGGTTTGTAGTGCGGACTTCAGTCCGTTTTCCTGCGGACTGAAGTCCGCACTACGAACCTATCACGCGTGCTGTTAATTGAGCGGACATGATATTACCAATTATCGATTACTAAAAATAATCTAAAATCTAGAATCTAAAATATAAAATGATATTATCGCCCATTAAAGTATTGTTAGTAGAAGATTCCCCAGTAGCTACGATCGTCCTCAAGCGCATTTTGGATGCTTCGCCAGAAATCCAAGTTGTCGGAACCGCTTGTAACGGGTTAGAAGCTCTAGAATTAATCCCGAAACTTCAGCCGGAAGTCATCTGTACGGATTTGAATATGGCACTAATGAACGGGTTAGAATTCACGCAGGAAGTGATGAGGAAATACCCGCGACCTATTTTAATAATTAGTGCTTCTGTACAAGCAAAGGATACTCAAAATGTATTTGAACTTATGAAAGCAGGTGCATTAGATGTTTTCCCGAAACCAATTGGCGGGTTGGCGTCAGATTACGCTCGCTTGGCGAATGAATTAATCGCTAAAGTTAAAGTTTTGTCGGGAGTTAAGGTATTTACGCGGCATCAAAAGCTGGTAGGAATCGAAATAGCCGATCGCCCCAACCAACAAATTAATCAATTACCAATGGATAGTTACCAATTATCCAGCACAAATCTGAATTCTCAAACTATTAAATTATTGGCTGTGGGCGCGTCTACAGGCGGGCCGCAAGCGCTGCACTCGATTATTTCGCAGTTTCCGGCTAATTTTCCGGTGCCGGTAATTTGCATCCAGCACATCAGTGAAGGATTTTTGCAGGGATTGGTTGATTGGTTGGGTTTTGAATCTAAACTGCTGGTGAAAATAGCTGGTTTGGGGGAATTACCGCAAGCTGGTATTGTTTATTTTCCGCCGGAAAAACGTCATTTAGAGTTGGATGCTCAAGGGCGATTTATTTATTCTGAATCTGCTCATTTTGCGGGACATTGCCCCTCTATAACGGTAACATTTAAGTCAGTTGCTAATTTTTATGGTCGGGCGGCAGCGGGTGTTTTACTAACAGGAATGGGTCGAGATGGTGCTGAGGGTATGTTGGCGATCGCCCGAGGAGGGGGGTTGACAATTGCTCAAGATGAAGCCAGTTCAGTTGTTTTCGGAATGCCGAAAGAGGCGATCGCCCTTGGTGCGGCCCAGCACGTTTTACCCGTAAGTGCGATCGCCCCTCTACTGTTGGCGAAATTAAAAGTTTAGGAGAAGCGGGAGAATCTAGCGGTTTGCAGTTGAATCAGGGAATCAGGAATGGGGAATTGTCAGCCTGTACCTTAATTAATAGAAAAATGCGACAATTTTGAGTGGTGAATTAGCAGAAACCGGGTGGCTCGATCGCATTTTTTTTTTCAGCAAGTGGCATTAAATTATCAACCAGGTTTCTTTGATGTAGCGCGGGTAATTTTTATGATTTGAGATTGATAAACTTACCAATTACTTCGCGTAATTTGTCAGCATCAAACGGCTTTGTTAAATACTCTGTCGCTCCGGCCAAACGCCCCTGTACCTTATCAAAGGCTCCATCTCGTGCTGTCAGCATCACGATCGGCAAATTCTGAAACTGAGGCAAGCTGCGAACCGTGCGGCAGAGTTCCAATCCGTCAATCCCAGGCATCGAAACATCGAGCAACAAAACCGAAATTTGTTCGTGATAAATTGTTGACAAAGCATCCACTGCATTGTCTGTCACGAGAACTCGAAACTCTTTGCTTAAAGCCTGTTTGACAAGTCCTTGCATCACGACACTATCATCAACTGCTAAAATAGTTGGTATTTGATTGCTACTTGCCGACATATTCTTCTCCCGGTTTATTTATAGTTTTTGAAAATAGAAAACATAATTTCCGCCGTCAATTTTTGAGAATTGCCTCTGGGAAGTAATTGAAGTAATTGCCAATCCGGTTGGAGCATTAGTAGAAACTGCAATTCTGTTTTTTTGACCTCAAAATAGAAAAAAGGAATTGTCAGAGGAGTCGATCGGCGATTACAACAGTTACAAAATGTGCATCCAGACCCAGAAACCCAGGACGGTCGAGTTTGACAACTATTTTTACAAAGTTTAACATTTTGGCAATCTTTTGTAGTTCATCTCCTAACTGTAGTTGAGCCACGTGCGGCACAGCCCGGTCAAAACTGGTATTGTGGCACAAACCAATTATCTTAATCTACCAGGAAGCCATCTATCCGCCATGAGACAATTCTGTTAAGATACAATTAAGCTTATTAAGAAATTCTATGTGTAAGATCGCCATGTACTTATCAAAGGTGCTTTGTCCCGATCGCGGCTCTTATATCTAACCCGCCGGAGGTATTTAAAAGCATAATCAACAAGAATTATAATTTATACAGTCTTAAATCTGCGGTGCTCTAACTCCCATAACTCAAAAGTTTCCATGTCAGTCAAGAGGTTGGTCACAGTTCGGCGCCAGCAGCCGGCGCGCGACTTGCGCCCATCGTCTCCCTGCACAAAATTCATAGCTCGTTTTTCTGGGCAAGTATTGAGAATGGCGGTTGCCAGCAACTAGATGGGCAGTTATACATAATGAAAGCACCCTTGCCTCTTGGGAAAAAAGCGTTCGACGAACTCCGTAATATAGATTTATATCAGCTTCTGGGATCAGATCCAGAGGCTTGCTTTGACGATTTGGTCGGCTTGGCCGCGAGGATGAGCCGAACCCCTATTGCTTTCTTGAGCTTGATTGATGCTAACCGCCATTGGTTGAAGTCGCAGCTAGGTATCGATCGAACTTTGGCCCACCGTTACCTGAATTTTTGCGCTCGCGCGATCAACCAAACTCCCGAAGAGTTCGCCCAAAACTCAAACTCTCTGTCGGAATTTGACTCGGCAATTCCGTCACAAAAAACGTCGGTTGCTGACGAATGTACGATCGAACCTCCTGCAAATTCCTTGAAGAAACAGCAACCAGCGGTGATTGTCCGAGACGCTTCTTGTGACGTGCGATTTGCCGAACATCCGCTAACCGTTTCCAGCCCTTTCGTGAAATTTTACGCTGGAATCCCCGTCGTCACCTCAAACGGGCAGATGCTGGGATTGCTATCGGTGATGGACTCCGCGCCGAGAGATTTGACAAAAGAAACGATGGATGCTATGCAAGCTTTGGCTCGGCAAGTTGCGAGTTTGGTGGAGCTGCGCTGGCAATTGGTCAAAGCCCAGAAAAAGGTGGCAGAGGTAGAAGATATCACCTCCGACGGCCAGCAAATTTCGGAGTTAGCTCGTCGATCGAACCAGGAATTATTGTCGGCGGTGCAGACGGCAGAGAGTGGCACAATAATATTCCGCACAAAACAACTGCCAATTCTCACGGAAACTGGTCAATCTCCAGATTTGCGGGAAATTTCAGTGCTGATCGATCGCGATTCCGATACCAAACAAATCCGAGAAATCGTTGCCGGATCGCCCGACACCGCAGAAGCCCAACCAACGGCAGCCTCGTTACAGGAGCGATCGCGCTTGGGAGCCATGCAAGCCAAAGTCGGTGCAGCCCTCGGAGGTGGCGGGACAATACCCACCATCCTCAACCGCTGCACCGAGGCAATGGTAGATTACCTCAACGTCGCAGGGGCGAGCATCTGGACATTCAACCCGCAGACAGAGCGGTTAGAATTGCAGGCCACTTCAGGACTCAGCAACGAAGAGTGGGAGCGGGAAATAGAAGATTGGGTGCGAGTAGAACCGGGAAAACTCGAAACGGCCCCTGTGTTCTTGCCATCCGGCCCGTCCCTCTGGGCCATTGCCTATCCGCTGATTGTGGAGGAGCGGTTGGTGGGAGTGATGGCTCTGTGCAGCATGGCTGTGGCAACCGAGGAGGCGTTAGAAGTTCTAGGGTGGATGACTCACGCCATCGCTGTGGCGATCGATCGCATCAAGGCCCGAGAAGAATTGTTGAGCCGCCGGGAAGGCTTGCTGTTCGGCCTTGCGAGCCAGATGCGGAATTCCCTCGACCTCGACAAAATTTTAGATACGGCTGTGAACGAGATTCGCAACTTGTTGCAGGTTGACCAGTGTTACTTTTTGTGGTATTCAGTCTCGCGGCACGGACAGCCCAGCTTTGCGATGACCCACGAGGCGGCAAATCCCGAACTCCAAGAGCGGCTTGCAGAATATCCGATCGAACAAATAACGCTGCTGGCCGAGAAAATTCGCCACCGTCAAACCCTCAGAATCGGAGACGCAGCAACAGCACCCTGCATTGAACCGCCGACGCGAGCTTTTTTGAACAGTGTGGGGATTGTTTCTAAGCTGCTGCTGCCGCTCAAGACTCGCTCCGGTCAAATGGGGGCTGTCGTTTGCAACCATTACAGCAGCCGCCGTTTGCCGGGCCGCGAGCGAAGTGGAATTGCTGCAAGCGGTGGTGGATCAATTGGCGATCGCGATCGACCAAGCCGAACTTTATGCCCAAACCAGGGCGGCAGCTTTAGCCGCTCAAACTCAAGCCCGGCAACTGACAGAAACTTTGCAGAGTTTGCAGCAAAAAGAAGCTCAGCTCATCCAAAACGAAAAAATGTCCTCTCTCGGTCAAATGGTCGCTGGCGTGGCTCATGAAATTAACAATCCGGTTAATTTTATTTACGGCAACTTGACTTATTGCGAGCAGTACGTGAAAGATATTCTGGATTTGCTGCGCTTGTATCAAAAGCACTACCCGGAACCCGCGACAGAAATTCTCAACAGAAGCGAAGAAATAGATGTTGATTTCATAGTGCCGGATTTGCTGAAAATTCTGTCTTCGATGGAGATGGGATCTGAACGCATCCGGCAAATTGTGCTTTCTCTGCGGAACTTCGCGCGGCACGACGAAGCCGAGATGAAGCCGGTGGACATTCACGAAGGGATTGACAGCACGCTGCTGATTTTGCAGAGCCGCTTGAAGTCAAACGGGCTGATACCGGGAATTGAGATAATTAAAGACTACGGCGCTTTGCCGAAGGTAGAGTGTTTTCCTGGACAGCTTAACCAAGTGTTTATGAATATTTTGGGGAATGCGATCGACTCTTTGGACAATCAGCCCGCACCCAAGACGATCTTCATCTCGACGGCGGTGGTGGCGGCAGACTCGGATGCTGATTCAGGAAAGTCGATCGGTCAACTTGCGGTGATTCGGATTCGCGACAGCGGGCCGGGATTGGTCGAAAAAGCAAAATTGCGCTTGTTTGACCCTTTCTTTACCACCAAACCTGTGGGTAAGGGTACGGGACTGGGCTTGTCTATCAGCTACCAGATTGTGGTGGAAAAACACGGAGGAAGTTTGAAGTGTATCTCCGAAGCCGGACAGGGAGCGGAGTTCAGGATTGAAATCCCGCTGGCTCGCCCCGCTGTTGTCAAAAAATAAACTTGCGGGCGATCGGTTTCAAAAACATTTTTTAAATTTTATTGTCAAAGTGCTTGACAGATTCCTAGGTATGGGTGTTATTATGATAAATGTTGAGACGTTGGGGCGTCGCCAAGTGGTAAGGCAGCTGGTTTTGGTCCAGCCATTCAGAGGTTCGAATCCTTTCGCCCCAGTTAAATAATTACCAGCTAATGCTGCGCCGATAAGAAGGACTAAAGTCCTCACTACGAGCCTGATTAATTGGTTAGTAGTGAGGACTTTAGTCCTTCTAAAATCTGATGACTAAAGTCCTGACTACAAACCTGGTTAATTGGTTAGTAGTCAGGACATAATATCAGTCATAACTGCTGGGGCCGCGAGCGTTTAGCCGATCGAACACGTATCGGGAAATTGCTGGAAATACTGTTTCGTCCTTGGCATAAGCCGGATCGTCGGCAAAAATAGCTAAGATATAAATCGCGCGATCGTCTAAAGTCCTGACAAATGCAGCTTCACTGCGAGAACTAGAGGTATAGCCTACTTTGGAACCAAAGTAAATATTAGCAGGTAAAGATTCGCCTAGAAATCCTTTGATCGAGTTGCTAGGGTCATTTTTCCATGCCTTGGGGTCTAAATCTCTCGTCAGCAAGTAAGCCATTTTGCGGCTGGCGATGCTGGAAACCGCTTGTCTAGTATATATTTCATATATTAATCTGGCGGCTTGATCGCTAGTTACTTGATTGCGAATCGGCTGGGAAGCACCGTCCCGTAATTGCAAGTCGCGACCGATTGGGCCTTCTTGCCTCAAATAGTATATGGGATAATTTTTGGTGCTTATACGAATATCATTGTAGCCTGCTGACTGGAAAAATGAGTTAATTTGCGTGCGCTTTTGCAGCCATGTTTGCAACTCTTCTCCTGCGAGCCGTCCGCCGGATTTTGTATCGGTGATTTTGTCTAAAATCCTGCTGGCGGAATCGTTGTTGGAGATGCCAATCATTTGTTCTAGATCGTTTTTGAAGGCTGATTCTTTTTGCGTAATTATGCCTTTTTCTGTGGCTGAGTAAAAGGCTGTCATCCAAAATAACTTGGCAACGCTAGCTGGAAATCTGAGAGTTTGATTTTGATATCCGGCAAAGCTGTGGGTTTGGGGATTACTGACATCAATTAAGGTAATTGATAGCTGTTCTGCGGGCAGTCCTTTGCTGACCGCAATCTTCACAGATTCATCAACAATCCCTTGCAATTCTTGAGAGTAAACTACATTGGGAGGTGTTTTGATGTTATAGCTGAAGGTAGGCTCGTTTTGACGATCGACTAAATTTTCCGATGTTGCAATTGTCGGCGGCGAGATAGCCTCTTGAGGTAAAATGACTGGCGGTTCTGGGGCGCGGCGAGTTCTGAATGGTATTGTGACAATCCAAGCTAGTGCGATCGCCCCAGCAATTAAGCACAGAATGTTACGGTATTTTAACCGAGAAAGATTCGTTCTGACTCGGCGACGAGATGGGACGGGATGCTGGCTCCTTGGGCGTCGGGGCCCGACTGGGCGATCGTTGCTTGGGCGTCGGGGCTCGACTGGACGGTTGCTTGGGCGTCGGGATTGGATGAGACCTCTTGCATTAATCTTTGATTGATAGGTCAACCGCAGATACAAGGCAAATGAACGCAGATCAACCCAGATAATTTCAAGAAGAGCGAGCGACTTTTGCCAGATATCTATTAGTCGGGGCCCGATTGGGCGACGAGATGGGACTGGACGGCTGCTTTGTCGTCTGGATGGGGCTGGACGGCTGCTTTGGCGTCGGGGCTGGATGGGGCGTTGGGGATCGATTGGGCGGCGTCGGCGGTCTACTTGCATTACAGTGGGTGTGATATCAAACTCGCACGATCAGTTTATAATAGGGCGGCGTCTAAATGACAAGTATGTCAATTCAGTCCGAGTAGTGTCAATTTAATCTGTCTAGTAGGCTGATTGAGACTTCTAGTAATTGTAAAAATTTCAGGATAGCACTGAGTTGAAGCAAAATCCTTTGAGAAACATGAGAAATTTTTGGAGTCTGGCTGTTTTGGGATTTGCGATCGCTGGCGTGAACAATTTTTTGATACCTCATGTTTTGGCATTTCAGTCTCAAGCTGCTGCGGGCTCTATTGTCGATCGACAAACAGAACAACGCAGCGCGGATGCAGCAACTGAGTTGACGGGAAAAAGCGAACATCGGGAAGCAACAAACAAGCAAACGCTTTCGAGTCTCCCGAGTCCGTTTTGGGACTTGAACAATTTAGCTGAAATTTCCTATTCCCAATTGCTGGAAGTGCTGGCGAGACGACCAGAATCCAATAATACTCCGGGAGAAACCGCTGCACAACCCGAAGACATAGCACGTTTTGACAAGATTATACAGTATGCAAAAAAACAAAATTTGCCCGATCGCCCGATCGGAGAAATCATACAGGCGATCGGCGATAATTTCCTAGGACAACCCTACGCCGAGGGCTTGCTGGACAAATCCGACGCAGAAAAGTTGATTGTAACGTTGAATAAATTTGATTGTGTTTTATTTGTAGAAACCGTTTTGGCTATTTCGCGAGGCGTAGCAGTCAAAGATTACGACTATCAAAACTTTGTAAATCGCCTAGAACAACAGCGGTATGTAAACGGTAAAATAAACGGTTATTGCAGCAGATTGCACTATTTTTCCGAATGGATTAACGACAATCAAAAGCGGCAAACAGTAGAAAACATTACCACTCAATTGGGCGGAGTGCCGATGAATAAAACATTAAATTTTATGAGTCAGCACCGCAGCAGTTACCCGCAAATGGTGAAAGATGAAGCAACTTATCAGTGCATAGTTAACCAAGAAGCAGACTTAGCCAAAACGATTGTTAATTACATCCCGACAAATCGGATAAAAAGTGTTTATTCTCAATTAAAACCGGGGGATATTGTGGCGGTAGCCACGGATGTTAAAGGATTGGATGTCACCCACACGGGTTTTGTGTACCGCAATGCAGACGGGAATCTGGGCTTGATTCACGCTTCACCGGCTGGGGCTGTGACGGTGGCTTACGACTTGCAAACATATATTAGCAGAGTCGAAAGTGCGATCGGGATTGTAGTCGCTAGGGCAAAACCACCTAATCAAATTGGTTCGATCGTTCGGACTTCAGTCCGCATTCATGAAGGACTGAAGTCCGAACGATCAAACCCGATTGAGGTTTGACATAAAAAAGCAAATTATCTAATTTTCCGCTTCAGCAAAACCACCAAAACCCCTCCCAAAGTACATCCGAAAAAATAGCCAATAAAATCCTTCCAAGAAAAGCCATTACCCAAAAACAAACGCCCAAATAATGTAGCTCGAATAAGTAAATGTCTGTGATGACGCACCTATAAACTCTCTTGTGGGAAAAGATTCCAAGCAGCGCCCAGAATACACAAGTTAAATACACAAAAGCTTATTGAACAAGTTCGCTGCGAGAAACCTTACTACTTCTAGCAGGATTTGGCGTTAATTCGGGCGGTGAGGCTTGAACAGTTCCCCATTCAGTCAAAAAGCTGTTCAGCAAAACCTCTTGCTGAGTGCGAAATGCCTCGACATTTGCCCCTCGATTCATAATCACAAACCACACAGTTTCTTGTTTTTGAGTCGGAAGCGCGCCGCCCAAAGCACTAACATTATCCAACGTACCAGATTTGACTACTGCTAATTTTGGCAGCGGTCGTTCTGATAGTATTCCTGCATCTTTACCAACTACTGTTAAGACATCAGCAACTGTCATACTATAAGGTTGCAGATAGCGTTCTAAAGCTAGAAATAACGCACAAGCAGCCCGAGGAGAAATACGGTTATCTTCGCTCAATCCTGAACCGTTGACGAGTTGAATTTCAGCGGGAGGAACTCCGGTTGCTGCTGCTGCTTTTTGTGCAACTATTTTTGCACCGCCGACAGTATCAGCTAGCATATCTGCCATCAGATTGTTGCTGTACTGATTCATTTTTTTGATTAGTTCGGCGAGGCGCAAAGAATAATGTTTGGCTAAGGGCACGGCGCTGGGACTTGTTGGCAAAACTTTGACAGTACCGTCAATTACTATTTCGGGTTTTGGCGTATTTGGAGGGAGTGTTTGATATTGGGCGGCGGCTTCGGGAGGCCAGATTTGATTGTTCAATGCTTGTTTGAGCAATTCTCCTGATTTGAGGGGATTTAATTCAAAATTCATGTAAAATTTATCGACAATTATCAAACTACCAGTGACTCGCTTGATGCCTTTTTGATTTAAGATGTTACCGAGGGCGATCGCCTCTTCCCACACAAACAAAGGATCTTCGCTACCCTGAACAATTAAATCGCCTTGTAATACACCCTCTTTGATTGTGCCGTTGGTACTAATTAAAGTGATAAATTGATGTTCCGGCCCGAATTCTTGCAGTGCTACCAGAGATGTTGCTACTTTGGTAATTGAAGCGGCTGACAGAGGGACTGTACCTTGATGATTGGCTAACAAAGTATTGCCCGATTGCATCCAGATACCTTGGTCTTCTTTGGCAGAACCCTGGGCTGTCAATCCGTTGAGATATTGCTGGATTCTGGTATTTGTGGCAGTTTTGGGATTGTTGACTGAGACTGTTAACGGCTGACTGGGTTTAACTGGCGGCGCGGAAGATTCGGCTACAGGAGACGGAGTTGCAAGTTGGGGCGATTCCGTAGCTGCACATCCGGTAATAATTGCGATTAGGACGATCGAACTTACAGCAGTCAAGTAGCGATTTTTCAGCATTACCTTAATCTTTTCCATCAAATTTACCATCATCTTTCGGCACACCCGATGGAAAGTTTAGCATTCTTCTTGCGCGTCTTCCTTCTCCGATCTTCCTTCGCGCACTTCGCGTCTTCGCGGTTCATTAAATAGATATCTGGAAATGCTTCAGGATTTGATCTTCATCGCCTGGGGATCTCACCCCAGGCCGATCGCAATCGCAAATTCAAGGGTAAACTGGTCTATCCAGCCATACTGCCCATACTTCCCATACTCCCCATACTCAGCGGCACCATTTCTCCGTGCATCGTCAGGCCTAATAACATCGGCTCATTAACTCGGATCTGCTCTCCTGTAAGCGCGCAGCGTTCCTCCTGCTGTGCTGTGGCATTAATACTAGCTCGAATATCCGATCGACCAAACATCTGACGATAATCTCCAGACTTCTGCTGGACGTAATTCCAGAGCAAATCTCGAATCAAAGCTTGATAGCCTTGATTGCCCGCGAGCTCTTTGAGTCTCTCCTTGAGCTCTTTTTCCAGTCGAATGCTGGTGACTTCCATTTCGGTGGTTGAGGTTCTAGGTAGGGTATGCATAATTTTTTCTCCGTGACGGTGTACATATCTGTAATATCAGTGTAGTATGTTTAAAGCTAGATTTAAAGCTCTCTTACTACTTTCTGCCTGCTGTGAAATTTTTCGCCACCTACTCCACCTATCAACTCAAGTGCGATCAGCCCAGGAATCGCACAGAGTTGTCACGGCACGGTTTTATGACGGGTTTGGCTACCGAAAAGGCGACCTCATGGGCGGGGCCAGCCCTAAATAAACCCGGTTATAGTGGATTAAGACAAAATGCAGAAATTAATTACAACCAGGTAGACCAAGACGGTCTGGGAGTGGCACTGCCACAGAAAGATACGCGAAGCGGGAGGTACAGCTAAAAAAACTGTACCGACACAGGATGAAAATTTGCATGAAAGCAGTTTTTTTTGCCCCCGCTTCTCTCCCAACAGAAGCGGGGGCATTTGATTGGATATTTGAGAAATTGGGAAAGGCTTGGGAAACTGGCAAAAAACCAGATTCAGCCAATGCTGGTGCAACACCCACAATCCCAAATCTAAAATCTAAAATTATTCAATCTAACAATGCGGGTGTTACATCCACAATCCCAAATCTAAAATCTAATCATGCGGGTGTTACACCCACAATCCGAAATCTAAAATTTAAAATTCTTCAATCTAAAATCCTAATGAAGAGGAGGCAGCCGTGAACGTACTAACTGATGTATTGAGGCAATCTGTGGTGGTGTTTTCCCAGAATTACCTACCGATGAGCCGTGTCAACATCAAACGAGCGATCGTACTTTTGGTAACAGGCAAGGCCCAAGCTCTGGATTTTAGCATTGGCAACGGCTGGCTAGTGCGATCGCCCAGCACCAGCATCCACGTACCCGAACAAATCCGCTTGACTTTTGGCAACAGGGAACGCCTTTGGAAACTGCCGCCGGTTAATCGCCGGGAAGTGTTGCGCCGCGATGCCCATGCTTGCCAATACTGTGGCAACAATCGGCATTTGACGTTGGATCACGTTATGCCTCGATCGAAGGGCGGGACGCATACTTGGGACAACGTGGTGACGGCTTGCGAAGGGTGCAACTCTCGTAAGGGCGATCGAACTCCCATAGAAGCTCAAATGCCTTTGCGAACTAAGCCGAAGGCTCCTATGCACCCCACTGTTGCTTTTGCCGAAATGTTTTGGCAAGAATACCAAATTGGGGAATAGGAAATTAGTAATTAGTCATTAGTCATCAGTCATTGGTCATTAGTTAATCAAAAACAACTGACAACTAACAACTGTATTTCGCGATCGCATTTGCGACCCCAGAAACCCGGTTTCTTAGTACATTGCTGGTGAATCGTCCCAAAATTCGTGTATAAACCAGGTTTCTCACTGCCCATGCGTAATGCGCGAACCAATGACTAATGACTAATGACTAATGACTAATGACTAATGACTACTGACTACTGACTACTGACCAATTACGAATTTTCAATTTCAAATTTAGGGCTCTCAATATGCTGAAGCTGACTTACACTGAAACGGGCTTTAACCTAGAGCGTTTGGTTCAATCTCCCGAACAGTTAGTGGCGCTGCGAGTTGTGCTGGCTATGCGAGTTGGTCAAAGCATCACCGTCGAACCGAGCACTGCGGCATTTTTGCTGCCGGCGAATTTGCCGGCGCTGTCTCTGTTGGAATCTGAGGCCCGCCGAAATGACAGCGAGGCGATCGATCTTTGTGTTGCTGATGCTGATTTTGTGGAAGTGACTCTGCGCGGTACGTGGATTGGAGGCGCGTCAGAGGGCGCCCAGGGCGTGTTTGCGACTGTTTTGGGCGATCGGGCCGAACTGTTGTTGCTCAAACTCTGGCTCGAAACTCAGGCGGCTGCCGAGGTTGTCGGGGAAGTCGGCGATTAATATCCGATGATGAAGGAAGAAGGAAAAAGGAAGAAGGAAGAGGGAAGAAGGAAGAGGGAAGAAGGAAGAAGGAAGAAGGAAGAAGGAAGAAGGAAGAGGGAAATATTTTGTTCATCTCCCCCTCTCCCTCTCCCATTCTCCCACTCTCCCTCTCCCAGTCTCCCCATCCCTCACTCTCGTTAAGGTGTATAAATGATGTTGAAGTAAATGCCATTATCTTGTAGATTGTCACCTTTATCGCTAATTCTCACCAAAGGAAAAGCGTAATCTACGCGTAAGTTCACCTGCCGTATCGGTTGCCAGATTACCCCCAAACCCAGACCTGACAAGAATCTTTGATTGGTTAATTTATTGGGATTGTTGGGAGTATTCCACACCGTACCCGCATCCAAAAAGGGAGCTAATTGAAGTTTGGGATTTCCCGAAGCATCTCGCTGCAAAGTAATCCGATCCTCGATCGAAACTCGGAAGCCGTTATCGCCAGAACGGGCATTTTGGCGGTAGCCGCGCAAAGATTGTCCACCACCAATTACAAATTGCTGGGAAGGTAACAAACTATTAGCAGAAAGCTGCAAGTCTGATTGCAAAATTAATAAATGTTTGTCGTTCAATCGCTGTACTCGCTGCACTTGACCCAGCCAACTCAAAAATTGTCCGTCGGGATCAGAACCTTCGTATTGAGTAGCATCAAACAAGCTAGTGCCGATCGTAAATTGCGATCGCACGGCCCAAGCACCCTGTGGGTCGCGCCGAATATAGTCCTGTCCCAGCTTAATTGCAGTGGTAGTGGTGACACCCTTGGACTCCTGGCGGATGCCAAAAGAAACCGGTTCGCCAGCGACAAAAGTTCTGCTTGTCTGATAAGTAACACCGGCAGACAAGGCAAATTCTTCGATCGGCGTTCTCAGCAGCGGCTGGCGGTAACTAAGTTCAAATAAATGCGATTTTCCCGAAATATCAAAAGTGTCAAAAGGTGCTTGTACAATACTGTTGCGGTTCGGTGCCGCCCTCAGTTGCAAAGTACCGTTCATGGCATTTAGCGGGATGCGGTAGCTGAAATCGAACACGTCTGAATCGCCTAGCGATCGATAATAAGCCGCCGCAAGTTCGTCACCATTTCCTGTTATATTGCGGTGCCGCAAACTAACTCCCAATCTTTCGGAACCGACACTCGGAGGTGAGTAATTGTCAAAACTGAAACTGGATTGAAACGGATTAGCTTCCGACACTCGGACGATCAGAATGCTCTCACCTTCATTATCACCAGCCCGCAGGCTGGCTTCTACATTATCAAATAAAGGATCGACTCGCAGCAGCCGGAGTTGATCTTCTAATGAAGCTGTACTTAAGGGTATTCCGGCACCGAGCCGAATTCGGCTGCGGATGTAACTTTTATGCACTCTTTTATTTCCTTCTACCTCAATTCTGCTCAGCTTGCCTTCGATAACTTGAATTTCGACTATGCCAGAGGCGATAGTTTGAGGCGGCAAGACTGCTCTCGAAGTGATGTAGCCGCGAGTGAGGTAAATTTCGGTAATTTTGTCGGCGATTTGTTTGAGCTGTTCTAGGGTGGATGAACGGCCTTCAAACGGCTTGATTAAGGCATTGATTTCGTCTTGACTTAAAATTGTACTGCCAACTACTTGAATTTTCTGCACCTGAATTATCGTATTCGGCAGCGGCAGGGGAACTGGCGACGGGGGCTGGGGCTTTACTGTTGGCGGTACTTGGGGAGGTTCTACCGAAGGCTGTGGGGCTGGTTGCAGAAATCGATCGCGATTTGGATCTGGTTGAGTCGGCGGCGGTGGCAGGTTTGGAGGCGCAGTTTGTTGATTCTGGGCTAAAACATTGCAATGTAGCTGGTTCTGGCATTTTGGATCGGCCTCAACCAGATTTTTTGCTTCGGACGACTGGCGGGTATCACAATCCGTTTGATTAATTGTGGAACAGGGATCGGGCTGATTCTCGATCGGGCTGCTTTCGGGAAAATCGGGGAGTTGATTTAAGTTTGTTGCAGTTTCATCTTGTTTGATTTCCTGTTTTTGCAGTGCTAATGCTTCGTTGTCCGTATTTGCTAAGTTGTCAGCGGCCCAAAACTGAGAAATATCATTTGTTTGGGATATAGCTTTATTGGCATAAAAGCAAGCGATAGGGAGCGCTGTTAGAAGTGAAATCCCCAACCGAAATATTGCAATATTTGCACTCGGGCGCATAATTAATAATTTCTGTAAAATAAGTTGGTCTGCTGCTTGATTCTGCCAGTTTATCATTTAGCATCAGGCACAATTTGACCGTGAAAATTTCCACAGTCCGGTTTTCAAGAGGGAAGCGAGCCGAACTGCTGGCGAGGACAAAAATTTTAATTTATTGAGGACGATCGACCCAAAAACCCGCAACGCCAACAAAATTATCTGTGGCGCTGCCAAAGACTGCGCTCGAAACCGGGTTTTTGGTACTTGCTGCACCACTCTAATTATTTTCGAGTTATGGGTGTTAACTGACTTGTGACTAATGGTTCTCGGGCGATTTTGCCTAGTTCGACTGAGCTGAGCACTTCTGACCACTTGAGCGCTAAACTGGCATCGCTGGGAGACTCGATGCGCAATTGAGCTAGAGTTGCCAGGTACTCGTACCAGAGACCTTGTTGAGCAAAGATGCTGAGCTTGGCGCGACGATCGGGCGATCGATCCAACTGTGTTTTCACTGTTGGGGCGATCGCGGTGCGGTTGATCCACCCAGAAACGAGAACATCATCTGTATAGCTTTGCGGACTACATTTGATAGTAAAGTACCATTGATAGTTTTTGCCAACTTTCAGGGCTGGCGAGTTGCCGTCGGAGTCGAGGCTGACGCTAACGATACCAGCACGGCTAGTTACCATCCGAAAACTTTTTTTGTATACTGTTTTGTCGTTTTCGTCCGCTAACTCAAACTGAACTGTTTTGTCGAGGGCTTGCGGAACGTAGTAAAAAAATGTCGGCTTTTCTGATATGGTTTTCCCCATAGTTGATTGGGGAATCAGGGCAGTTATGGCAGTGGGGCATACTAAGCCACGGGTTCCTCCCCCTTCCCGCCTTCCGGGTACTCCTTGCTCCGGCGGTTGAAAGTTATTCCAGACGGCTACTGGTTGCTGGCTGTTGGCTCTGTTTCCCGTCTGTCCGGGGGGTTGAGCTGTTTGCCAGTTGAGGGGTAGCTGCGGTGTTGAGGGGCGGTGGACGCTGTTTGCGGGGCTGTTGATAGCCTCGGCTGGTATAAAGAAACTACCGGTGCCAACTGCCTGTAATGACAGAATTAAGGAAACGGCGCTGGTGTTGAGAGCAGACTTCCAAGCCATGATGAACCTGCCTTCTGATAAACCTAAGAACTCGATCGCACGTTTTTATTCTACCCAAGGTTTTGGCGGATATAGTAATCTGTTGTACTTAATTTATATCTTCAGCCAGATACGATTAGTTTGGCTGCTTTGACCGAATGGGAATTCTGTGTAGCGTTTTTCAGTGGTAGTTTAGTAGTTATACTTACTTGAATTGACAGCAGCAGGTTGGGTTGACCTTGTTAAACCCAATGTTGACAATGACTAATATTCGGAGTGTTTTAACTGTGGCCTACGGCTAGAATGCGTATTTTCGTAAAAATCCCGGTTGATGCGTCAATCGCGGATATCAGGAATCTCGGCAATTTTGCTGGTGAACCTCCAGCGATCGACTACAAGTTACAAATCAAGTCTTCTGTAAAATATGATCGGCAAGAAATTTAGCATGAATCTCGATTCACCAGTTGTCTCGGACAAACAGCCTTCGGGGCTGCGGATGGTAAGACCGATCGGTGTATCTGCACTGCACGGCATTGCTTTTTTGGGAAATAGGTTGTTCGCTGTCGATCGCGCCGAAGGGCTGCTATTGGAGATCGATCGCGAAACTGACAACACTACTGTCTTGAATCCTAATCAAACGGCTAAGTTTGCAGGTGCAACTGGGCTGGCTATTTCGGAAGATACTCTCTGGTTTGCCAGGGATGAGGATATTTGTTGCTGTCCAGGGGCAATTCGGGACGGGGAAATCGCTGAACTCAAACCGGAACATTTTGTTTCGCTTCCTTATCCGGCTGACGGGATTGCAGTTTGGCAATCTACGCTTTACGTGACTTGCCAGAGATTGGGATATATTCTGGTTTTTGATGTAAAAACTGGTCGGGAAATTACTCGGTTTTATGCTCCAGGTATTGGGGTAGAAAATATCACTGTCCGGGATGAGGAACTTTGGATATGCGACAAAACTGAGCAAACTGTTTACTGTTTGGAACGGGCAAATGGGGAGATTAAATTTAGCGTTTTGACTCCCTTTGAGTGGCCTTCTGGTTTGGCTTTTTACCAGGATTCTGAAACAGGGGAGGAGGTTCTGTATGTGGCTTATGCTGGGGATGAACTTTACATTCGGGATGATCCGAATGCCGAAGATCCTTTTCAGTTGACGAAGCGCGATCGCACTTTTATTCACCCTTTGTCTTTTCACTACAATGAAGCCGAACGCTACGCTCTGTCAAACGGTTTTTTGATGGAAATGTCTTATGTGGAGGAACTGTCTCCTCTCGATGAGGTGGAAATCGATAATTTGGAGTGGCGGATTGCCTTGCCTTCGGAAACTCATCGGCAAAAGGTCAGGAAAATTACGCCGATTGGAATGCCTTTTACTGAGGAAATTCAGGAAGGGGAACGGGTGGCGGTGTTTAAGTTCGATCGCCTCCAGAAGGGGGAACGGCGAATTTTTGGGTGGAAAGCTTTGTTAGAAGTGCGATCGATCAAGTATCAGTTGTCACCTCGAAATGTGGAAAAGATTCCGCCACTATCGCCGGAGTTTGCAGCTAAGTATTTGGTGGACAATGACAACTTGGCGATGGATACGGAGATTGTGCGATCGGGTGCGGTGGCATCCATTGGCACAGAAACTAATATTCTGAGGAAGTTACTAAGCATTCGGAATTTTGTTTATGACCAACTTTCTTACGGGATTAGGCCTCACATTGACACTCCGGATCTTGTATTACGTCGCGGTGTCGGTTCTTGTGGCGAGTACGTGGGAGTGTTGTTGGCTTTGGCAAGATTGAACGGAATTGCTTGCCGCACAATTGGGCGTTATAAGTGTCCGGCTTTTGCTGACAGAAAAGGTGTGCCGCTGGAACCTGATTTCAATCACGTTTGGCTGGAGTTTTACATTCCTGGTTTTGGCTGGGTGCCGATGGAATCTAATCCTGATGACATTCAAGACAAAGGCCCTTATCCTTTGCGATTTTTTATGGGTTTAGCTTGGTACCACGTGGAAATTGGCAAGGGAGTGCGGTTTCAAAGTCTCACCAGCGGGGGTCTTCCTTTAAACAAGGAGGATGTTTCCGTAGGGACTCTGGCAATTAATCATGTCAGGTTTACAATTTTGGAAGAGTTGTTTTAGGGAAGAGGGAAGAAGGAAGAAGGAAGAAGGAAGAAGGAAGAAGGAAGAGGGAAGAGGGAGGATTTTTCTGATCTCTCCCTCTCTCTCTCGCCCAATTCAGAGTACGTCCGGTAGAATAACCGTTATTAGGTTTGTAGTGAGGACTTTAGTCCGCAGAGTTTGATGAAGATTTCCATGCCTCGCTACCAACTAATTTTATTGCGGTTGTGCGATCGCACATAATCTCAAGTCTAAATCTCAAGTCTAAGTTTGCAGGAGGGGTTGTGGGATTTTCTATTGCTAATGTTCTTGTTTTAGTGGCTTTTGTACTGCTGATAACCGTGACTGGCGGGGTTGCCTATTTGACTGCGGTTGAGTGGGGCGATCGCAGACGGTTAGATGAGGCTAAACGGAAAAAGAAATAGCTATTTGCTATTGACAAATTGCATTTTTTATGATATTAAACAAGGCGAGCCAAATAGGTCGCCTTGTTTTTTGGTTGAGGTATTTTGACCGCAGATTAACGGGGATTAACAGAGTTGATGCCGATCGACTATTGGTCAATTATCCATCCGCGAATCAGTTCGTTAATCTGTTCTGGTACTTCATCGTGGGGACAGTGACCGGCTGTGATAAAGTGTTCGGTCAACTGCGGATAATGTTGGCGGAATTTGGCGCTTCTGTTGGTGGAATTCATCCACGGATCGCCTGTTCCCCACAGCATTAGCAACCGACAGGTTAATTGACTCAGCAATACGTCGATTTTTTCGCCTTGGGGTGTTCGGAATACGGAGGCGAATACTTTTGGCGCACCGGGATCGCAGGATGGTTGATAAATTTCTTCTACTAATTGGTCTGTGACGGCGCTTTGGTCGAGATACACTTTTTCTAGGGTTTTCCGAATGGTCGATCGCCCTCGTACGTACTGGAACAGCAGAAAACTTGCCCAATCTTGCTGAAATAAGGTTTTAGCTACCGCAGATATGGCTTTTTGCAAGGGCGGGGCTTCGGGTGCGGGCTGCGGTTCGCTGAAGGGCCCGGCGCTGTTGATTAAGATGAGTCCGGCGGCTGATTCGGGACGCTGGGCGGCGACACACAAGGCGGCGTAGCCTCCGAGGGAGTTGCCGGCTAATACGGCGGGCCGGCCGATGATGTTGGTGATGAAGTCGTGGAGTTGATCGCGCCAGAGCTCGCCGCTGTACTGGATTTCGGGTTTTGCCGATCGCCCGAATCCCAAAAGGTCGATCGCCCACACTTCAAATTCTTTGCTCAGCCCGCTGATATTTTTGCGCCAGTGGTCTGTGGATGCTCCAAAACCGTGAATTAACAGCAGGGGAGGACGTTCTGGATGCCGATCGCTCGCTAACGAAGGGGATCGAACGTAGTACACTGAATGGCCCCGCCACTGCCAGTATGTGCCGGGAATGGGGGCTGCGGTGATGGCTGGGGTTGTTTGCATGATGTAAAGAAATAATTATTTACTTTAACTATTGTATCGCGACGTTCAGATTTATAAATTTTTGCGAACGCGCTGGGGTTTTACCAGTAAGGGATATGTCAAGTTTGGCGAGTTGGGCGAGTGCGAGATCCCTACTCAGCAGCCATAAGTTTTGTAACGAATATTGCGTTTAATGAGGGTCGCAGCAGTGCGGGGTCAGTGCCGCGATCGGCATTTAGGAAATATATCTGGTTTCGGCTGCAACACACCTAGGTATGATAATTGTGCTTTTTGCGGACAAGTAGAAGTTCTGGGCGATCGGGCCTCATCTGGGGTTGCGACAGCCGATACCCATTGGCGAGGAGTCAAGGGATCGACTTCTTTGGAGGGTTTTCCGATCTTTTAAAGGTGGGGATCGTTTGGTAAGAGAGCTGTTGACGGCTGGGGATGCAGCGGGCACAGCTTCGCTGCGGTGGCAAAAGCCAACATCAAAAATCTGGCTGCGGCTAGAAGTTATCAGTAAAATTACTGGTGGTTCTCGGCAAAAGTTTCTGAGAATCGCAGAATATTTTGTGACGTTCTTTGCTTTTATTAACGGCTTTAATACTCTAAGATAGAAGTAGAGCTGCGCCGCTCAATTAATTAGCATTTTGAATACTAGGGAGCCAACTATGCAGGGTGTGAAGTTTATCCACCTGAAAGTTAGGGAGTTTTCTGAGTGATTGCTATTTCAGCCCGTCCGGTCGGACGCAATTGGATTACGATTAGCTTCGCTTCTACTCTATACCTTTGTCCTGTTTTGGATCTGCTCCTAGCAGAGGTTCCGGATCGCTGGCAAGCAGAATTACGCTTGGGGCTTCAAGAAGCTTTGGTAAATGCTGCTAAGCACGGAAACAAGTTAGACCCCGGTAAAACTGTTGGAGTCCGTTTTTCGATCGTCCAAAACCAATATTGGTGGGTGATATCGGATGAAGGTTCTGGCTTTAATGCCCCTTGTGGTTGTGACTTTTATACCGATAATTGCGACAGTCTCCTAGCAGAAGATGTTGCAGATAGCTCTGCATTTCCCCATGTTGAACAAGAATGTGGTAGAGGGCTGTTTATTCTTTACCAACTATTCGATCGGGTAGAGTGGAATTCCCAAGGTACAGAGTTACGACTGTGCAAAGAAATTCCGAGTCACTACCGACTACCTCGCTTACGCTAGAACTACTGTTTGACCCTATTGTCAACCTCAGACACATAATCAAATTTTTCGTTTCCCGGTTCGATCGGGCAACGATAGTTTGTAAGCTCTGTGTATTGATAGTTGATAATACTACCAAATGTCAGTTTTGGGTGAGAAATATTTAACAGTTGACAGTTGACTGCTTGAGTGCTTGAGTGCGAAATTTTTAGGCTGGGGATTTAAGCCTCAGCCTAAAAACAATCCACCTAAAGGTGGGGGCTTAAATCCCCTGTGATGCAGGTTAGGGCTCTTTCTGGTCACGCTCGCGTGATCGTATAGCCTTAGCGACTGCTATAAATGTAAACAGCACCATCCATTAAATCCGTTAAAAAATCCGTTGCTGCACTTCTTTCTTCATGGACAACTTAAGCATCGACACTAAAACCCGCTCCGTCAAGCTGGGTTCAGAGTGCGTAAACCTAAACAAAGAAGAATATATCGTGCTACTGCTGTTGAGCAAACACTACGGCAAATATGTCGAACCAGCAGCGATTTTTAATGCGCTATACAAGCGTCCCCCAACAGTTGAGGAACATAGAATAATCGTCGATCGCATTTGTGAACTCAGGAGAAAATTAAAAGACAACGGCGACGAATCCATGATAATTCATGCCGAACCAAACGGGAGCGGCAAATATGGCATTCTAGCAGTAGAAAGCCAAGTCCAAATCAACGAAGAGATTTTGCAGACGCCGGAACAAACAGAACCCGATCGACTTTTGAACAATCGTTACCGGGTGATTGAAAAACTGGGAGAAGGTGGTTTTGGTTTGACTTTGCTGGCAGAAGATATCCAAATGCCTTCGCACCGCCAATGCGTAATTAAACAGCTAAAACCTCACACCAAGAATCCTAAAATTGACCAAACCGTTCGAGAGCGTTTTGGTCAGGAAGCTGCTGTTTTGGAAAAATTGGGCGAGGGACATTCTCAAATTCCCCAACTTTATGGTCATTTTGAAGAAGATGGCTTGTTTTTCCTGGCTCAAGAATGGATAGACGGAGAAACACTTAGCGATCGAGTAAAATCTGCTGGTAAAATGAGTGAAAAAGATGTCAAAAAACTGCTGACAAGTCTGCTGCCAGTTTTGGAATATATCCACAGCAAACAGATTATTCACCGAGATATTAAGCCGCAAAATGTTCTTGTACGCAAGTGTGACGATGAACCAGTGCTGATTGATTTCGGCGTGGTTAAGGAAACAATTAGTCAGGTAGTAAACACGTGGGATAGCGATCTAACGGCCTCAATGGGAACGCCACAATTCATGTCGCCAGAACAAGCTGCCGGAAGACCAGAGTATTCTAGCGATTTGTACAGTTTGGGATTGACTGCAATCTATTTGTTGACGGGGAAGTGGCCGCGGGAGTTAGAAACTGATTCCCAAACAAGGGAGATTGTTTGGCGTAATCACGATGTTAAGGTGAGTGTCAGATTTGCGGCTATTCTAGATAAGGCAATTAGGTTTCACCCGCTAAGTCGCTTCGTAACGGCTCAAGAAATGCTGGCAGCTTTGGAGGAACCAATAAATCCTGTTTTGTCTACCAGCGATGAGCCAAAAATTCCTGTAATTACAAGCAGAAAGAATTGGACTGTTTATATATTTTCGATTGCCTTAATTACTTTAGGTACCACCTCTTTTTTATTTAGAAATCAGTTGACAAGTTTGATGAAAGCTGCTGTAAATTTGGCAGATGCTAAACTGAATACTGATGTTCTACAAGTTCCCAAACGGCAAACTGGATCGCCTCTGCCAAATGTAGATGTCAGTAATTATATAAGTGAGGGCGATCGCCTTTTGTTTGCTAACATCGCAACTCCTGATAAGCAAGCAGCAGTTCGGGCTATACTGGCAAAAGATTTTAAAACGGCTGCAAATAAGCTAGAAGCGGTTTTGAAAGCCGATCGTAACGATCCAGAAAGTTTGATTTATCTCAACAATGCTCGTCTCAGTAGTGCAGAGTCTCTGAAAATTGCGGCGGTAGTTCCGATTGGCGATAATCCCAGCGCCGCCGCAGAAATATTGCGCGGTATCGCTCAAGCTCAAGATGAAGCAATTAAGGCAGGAGTGCCTTTAAAGGTGGTAATTGCTGATGATGCTAATGATGAAAATCGGGCGCAGGCAATTGCTCAAAGTCTCATAAAAGATGTTAATATTTTAGCGGTTGTTGGTCACGGTAGCAGCAAAACTTCGATCGCCGTTGCTCCAATTTACAGCGAAAGTCAAATGGTGGCGATCGCACCTACGAGTACGAGCATTCAATTAGCAACGGCTCCGAGGCGCGCTGACGGTGTGAACTATTTTTTTCGGACGATACCCAGCGACCAATTTACAGGTACGGCTTTAGCTCGCTATATGTTAAATAGCATGAAAAAAAGCACGGCTGCGGTTTTTTATAATTCCCAAAGTTCTTACAGTAAATCTTTGCAAACAGCTTTTTCGACTACTCTAGTTTTAGAAGGCGGTCAAGTTGTTAAAGAAGTAGATTTGTCTGAGCCAAATGCTACAGATAACCTGGATCGGATTGAAGCAGATGTGTTGGTGTTACTGCCAGATTCAGAAACTTTAAATTCATCCCTACAAATTGCTCGAAACAATCAAAAACGTTTGCCAATAATTGGTGGCGATGCTCTCTACAATACGGATTTATTAAAACAGGGTGGAGCGGATTTGAACGGGACAGTAATTTCTGTCCCTTGGCATTTTGCTGATAGTGAAAATCAAAAATTTGTAGAATTATCTAAAAATTTGTGGGGAATTAATGTTAACTGGCGGACGGCGATGAGTTATGATGCGGTGCAGGTTTTGCTGCGGGGAAGGTCGATCGGCAAAATTGCTCCGAATAGTGGTGAAGCCGGGCGAGTGATGTTGGCCTCTACTTTGGCTGGCTCGGATTTTAAGGTGAGTGGCGCTACTGGGGAGATAAGATTTTTGT
>PVWI01000255.1 GCA_003003725.1 filamentous cyanobacterium Phorm 6
CCTCACCTGCGAGATTAACTGGGCCAGCTTTGTCTACGACTTGGACGCCCGGATGCTTGAGGTCGTCGGTGCGGTAAACGTTGATGACTTCTGCTTCTTTGTTGTAGCGGTATTTTTCTGTGAGTTCCAAGATGCCGACAAATTCGCCCGCCGGGGAGTCAAGGCGCACTAAACTGCCTTCTGTGAGGGTGTCGGCAACTGCTTCGTTCACACTAAGGGTAATCGGAATCGACCAAGGGAGACCGTTGGAAAGGCGCATTTCTTTGACGACCGATCGATAATCAGCTTCGTTCATGAACCCTTTGAGGGGACTCAGGGCGCCGATCGCGATCATTTGCAAGTCAGAGATCGATCGATCCGAAAGCTCAACTCGCGGCAAGGAATCTGCTTGGTCGAAAAATTCTTGTCTTTGGTCTAGTGTGGCAATACGGTTGACCAGGATGCCGCCGTGAGGCGCAATGCGGTCTGGATGCTGGCTCATGTCGATTTGAATTATTTGGTTTTAGCTGCCGAAGAGTACATCTTACCAAAGTATTGTTACCATTGATTGATTTTTCTCACTAAGTCGGCACACATGGTTTTTAATCCTGATATTAGCCATAATTTATTCCTTCACTCATGAAACTTTATAACTTATTAGTGAAATCTATCGATTTCAGGCGAAAGCATTCAGGATTTAGCAATCTCAAAACTCATACTATTTATTCTAAAATTCTAGATTCTGACTCTTTAGTAATCGATTTAGGTGCCAATATCGGTCAATTCACCTAAGCGATAACTCGCGAATTAAATTGTACGTGTTATGCGATAGAAGCAGTTTTTCTGTGTATTCTCAAATTCCAGAAAATGACTTAGTTAAAAAAAATCAATGATGCTATATCAGACCGAAATGAGCCATTAAAATATATATTTCAGATAATCCAGAATCTAACAGTATTAGTCAGGAAGCTGCTAGTGTATACGGCTTTCATGGAGAGATATCAGTGGATGGTATCACTTTAGAAACTTTTCTGAACCACCAGAAAATTGAGTTAGTTGATTTGTTGAAGATAGATATTGAAGGTGCTGAAGAAGCCGTTTTTAACTCAACTACGGATGCCACGCTCTGCAATGTTAAGCAGATAACTATAGAATTTCACGATTTTATGCCAGGTTCTATTAGCACCGAGGAAGGTTAACAGTTGACAGTTGACAGTTGATAGTTGACTTCGGAGTGCGAAGTTTTTAGGCTGGGGATTTAAGCCCCAGCCTAAAAACAATCCACCTAAAGGTGGGGGCTTAAATCCCCTGTGCTTTGGTGAATAAATCGACGGCAAAGTCGATCGGAATCCCATTCAAATCTATCACTTTTATTTTTATACAATCAGCTATGGCATTGTAATCAAGCGATTTAGTCCCGGGCCCCCAGATTCATTTCTTTGCAGACGAGCGGGCGTGAGTAATTCTCCAATCCCAAATCCACAATCCACAATCTAAAATCGGCTGACCATTTTTTGATGAATCATCTTTATCTGTGATAATTCTTCCAGCAGTCCCTGTGGTAGGGGAACTTTCACAGCTTCCAGCATACTTTGAATCCGATGTCTCCAATCGTGACGGGCTAAACTCTCAACATAGTTGCGTTTGTATATAGAATTAAGCCTCACCTCGTCCTGTAAAAGTTCATTAATGAATTCAACACTTTTTTGCGGGTCATCTGGCAACTCAATAGTAGCATCTTCCCAATTCATCAGCTCATCCATTAAATGTGTCGTTGGACGCTTCCCAACTACCGCACCGCCAGTCGCAGTCCCATAAAACCAACGCAGTGTAATAAACGAGTAAGGAAACTGACGCATACCAGGATAGAGCGTGTCAAATGCCAAGGTGAGCTTGCTATGTCTGAGGATGTGAAATAACAGCAGAGTATCTGGCTCGTCTTTACGCATTTCGTAAGGCAATTTTGGAAATTCCTCTTTTGCTCTTGGCGTAGATTTATAATAAATTTGTTCGGAACCAGGTTGATTGAATTTATTGCCAAACACAGTATCATACTGTGAGGGTATCCGCCCGAAGCTTGTTAAATCTATTGAACGCTTTAGTTGACACGAACCCTGAACCAGAACATCAGCAGCAAAAGGGATCAGCGATACTGGTATACCAAAATTTTGCTTCAGTTCATCTATAACTTCTGGAAGTGCAACGAATAAATGATCTAAATGATAGACATTTTTTGAATAAATTGTTGGTTCCCAAGAATCAAAAATATAAGCGATGACAACATCAAAACGCTCTCTCCACTTAGGTATACTTGAGAGTATTTCCAGATTGGGTCCTGATATCCCAATCATCAGTAAAACATTTGTTTTGTCCGACAATTGTGGTAAAAGTGGTAACTTATACAAACCTGTAGTAGACTTAACAGCTTTACGGACTATTCGCTCGGGTAACGGATCGAGTGTGGACGACCACTGGATTACATCGCGGCCAGATGGTACCAAAAGTTGTGCGTTGCAGGTTCGTACCACAATATTTTCTAATTCAAAAACAGGGTCCCAGGAAACGCCCGAGTATAAAGCCCGTGAAGAGAGTACAAAAATATTCATAGCTAGTTCATGATTTGAGTAGATTATCCCAAATATTATACTAATCCAGAAAAGCGTACAGTAGATAGGTTAACGTTTGCACTGCAAAATCTCCTGGATCTATTCCCCAATTTATCCAACCGATAGCTTCATTCGCCGTTAGCGAAGCCCTCGAAGAGGATCGCACAAGTGGCGGCACTCGCAAAGCGTGAATGTGTCTCGTACTCGGACAAGTCAAAATGAAGTTGTCGGGGGCGATCGCAGAAAATAATTTCCGGTGTGGGAAAGTCGATGATGTTGTAGGCGGTGTGGATGGCGGCTGTGACTTGCGGGCGATCGATCGGTTGTGTCGAAAGTCCTATTTCCCGCCACTTTTCGCGATAAATCGAAATTAGGGCTATTTTTTCGGGAGTAATTGTTGTCATTACTACAGCTATATTATTTGATTTGCGGTAATAAAAATCAATTGAGTTCGATCGTTCGGACTTCAGTCATCGGGAATTGATGCGGACTAAAGTCCGAACGATGTAACCTATTATAGCCGTTAGATTAGTGGTAGAAATTAAAGATTGTTTGATGCGGACTAAATTCTGAACGATCGAACCTATTATAGTCGTTAGATTATTGGTAGAAATTAACCTACATCACAGGGGATTTAAGCCCCTACCTTTAGGTGGATTGTTTTTCGGCTAGGGTTTAAATCCCCTGCCTAAAAACTTCGCACTCCGAAGTCAACTGTCAACTGTCAACTGTTAAGATTGTTTGCAAAGCCCCTAAAAGCAGAGGAACATTATCCAGGTAATAAACATCAGCATCAATAATTAAATTATTTCCTTCTAATTTAAGAAACCGCCAGACAACGCCAGTAGTTACGCAGCCAAATACGACAGGTATTGAATTTTGGGCGTGTTCGTTAAATAGCTGGGCTGCAACCATTTGCGCGGCACACTGCGGCAGACAAGATTCTATGACTCCGCCCTGAGTTTCTCTTAATGTAAAAAATGGGACTTTTATTTCAAAATCAAACGGTGTACAAGACAGTAAAAAGTCACATTTTCCATTCAATCCCCGAGAAACATCTACATCAAATGACCAACCGGAAAAAATAGAAAATTTTCCTTTGTTCCTCTCTCTAAATTCTAACAAGATAGGAGAAATAATCCGTTCAGAACGTTCTTTAGCCGTTGTCACAGCACCGTTAGAACTAATTTCTAGGCTTCTCCACAGCCATTCGGAGGGTTCTAAAGGAATAACCTTGGCACTCGATAAAAGAGGACTGAGTGATGGCTGCAATCCAAACTGATCTTTTAATAATTGGAAACTAAAGGATTCGTAGGACATATTTGTTAGATAAATCGGTGAAAACAAACATTACATCAAATCTTTTTTTCATCGGAATAGTAATTTCGACTTAACTGTTAACTGTCAACCGTTAACTGTTAACTGTCAACCGTTAACTGTTAACTGTTAAGCGTCTAATACCATAGATGGGTGCATCCCAATTGTGCAGGATATATTTGCAAAAATGGGATGCTCCCCCAGAGATAATCTAGATGCACAAAAGCTTAACTCAATCCTGCTTTATTCTATCCGTTACATCGGTTGCCGAACTTCCTTCTAAACATTTAACCAGTCAACCAGTATCTTGGGCGCCGGCAATAAAATAATTAACAAAAGCCCGATCGCCAGCAACCCCAAAAAATCCCGGCGATTATCCAATTCACTAACATCATTCAACGCAGGTTCGTCGTTGAGTGGCGTCAGAAACAAAATAATTGCCCACAGCAGCAAACCCTGTTCCAAAAAAGACAGCAGCAGCATACAAACTCTAGCAACTTGCCCGATCGCCATACTAGCTTTTTGGCCGAACATCGCGTGGACAATGTGCCCACCGTCGAATTGTCCCACTGGCATCAAATTAAACGCCGTCACGATCAAACCCAAATAACCAGCCACCGCTACCGGATGCAAATTAATCGCAGTTTCCGCATTCAGAGCACCGCCCAAAGTTAACTTGCTCAGCAAAGTCATCAGCAGCGAAAATTTAGGACTAAAAGACTCAAAATTTAACATTCCCGACTTGTCAGACAGCGGTACAATTACCGAATTATTCAAACCCCAAATCAACAACGGCACTGTCGCAACCAAACCCGCCAACGGGCCGGCGATACTGATATCAAATAAAGCTCGGCGGTTGGGAATTGGACTCCGCATTTGAATGAAAGCGCCAAAAGTTCCCAAGAAAAAAGGAATGGGAATAAAATAAGGCAAAGTCGTGCGAATTTTGTAGAATCTAGCAGCTAAATAGTGGCCGGATTCGTGAATTCCCAAAAATGTAATTAGAGAAAGCGAGTAAGGCAAACCCTGGAGCAAAATTGATGGGTTGGCCTGCAAAGCTTGTTCAGTAACTCCGGCCATCCGCGCCCCCACCAGCGTTGTGGTAAACACGGTAATCAACACCAAGGCTAAGGCAAAAAATGGCCTGGTTATAGATTCTGTTGTGACAGGGATTTCACCTGATTCGCGGCTGGGATTGGGAACTATGGCAAAAAAAGGTTGATCGCTCAAGCTGTTTTGAAATATGACTAAAAAGCGATCGCCAAAATGCTTCTGGACATTCTCTCGAATCGCCAGATAAGCCGCTTCCGGGTTGGTGCGTAACTGTCCCCGGCAAATTACAGCCTGCGGCCGAAATTCCAAATCCCGCAAACAGAAAATTGACCAAGGAAAACAATCGCGCAAACTCGCTTCTTCTGCTGCATCTATGGGGCGCACGGGCGGTTTTGGCTGTGCTGGTTCGATCGCAGCGCCTGCTACCGCATCATCGGTTTTGGTGGTATTTTCGTGTCGTCCCAACTGTACCAGGAACCAGTACAAAACAGGGCAAACCAAAAAAGGTACGATCAGCCAGTCTGGCGGTGCAATTTTGCTAGCCTGGTTAACCAAAATCCAACCAGTCCAAATCAGCGCTGGAGCCATAATGACCAACCACAGCAGCCACACCGGAGTTCGCGTGATGCGACTGATGCTAGTCTGCAACAAGTAGTACGAAATGATTCCCAATACAAACAACCATAAAAAGAACATAATATTTATTCGAGTCCTTCTCAATACTTCCTTGAAACAACAGAATTTAGCTTCAAAACAACCCAAGCCCGTGCTGGAGAATATTTTTGCTTTCCCACCTAACCGGGAAACCCTGGGTGGGACAGCCTATTTCATTGTAGAAAACCAAACTAACATTTTGGTGGATTGTCCCGCTTGGGATGAGATTAACCAAACCTTTTTGGGGGAACATGGCGGTGTGCGTCTGCTGTTTCTGACGCATCGTGGCGCGATCGCCCGCGCGCGAGAGATTCAGGAAGCCACGGGGTGCGATATCTTGATTCAAGAGCAGGAAGCTTATTTGCTTCCGGGATTGCAACTGACGGTTTTTGAGCGAGAATTTGCTGTGAGCGATCGAACTTGCGTATTTTGGACTCCCGGCCACTCTCCGGGTTCCTCTTGCCTTTATGATACTGGTAACGGCGGAGTGTTGTTTTCTGGCAGACACTTGCTCCCCAACCGAACAGCCGCCCCAGTACCGCACAGAACGGCAAAAACTTTTCACTGGCCCCGGCAAATTAACAGCGTCAAATCTATTATCGATCGATTTTCGCCCTCTACTTTGCAATATATCTGCCCCGCTGCGAATACGGGTTTTCTGCGAGGAAAAGGATCGATCGATCGAGCTTTTGAGCAATTAACCAATCTGGATTTAGCCGTTTGTTTGCAGAATCAAGAAGACCGGGCGGTTGAAACCGCGTCTATACAAACAAAACCCGCCTCCGCGGGTTGAAGACCAGAAGACCGAGCGGTTAAAATTAGGTTATTTTCTTTACACCGGGGAGGCGGACATCGTTTGTGTAGCCGCGGTTTCAACCGCCGTCTTATCTTCGTTTGTGTAGGGGCGATTCTTACGGCCGATTATTCCGCCGATTATTACCGTGGCAAAAACTATGGAAAAAACCGAAAAACAAAAAATGCTCGCCGGCGAATTGTATTTAGCTGCGGATGAGCAATTAACTTCCGAGCGCCAGCGAGCCCGCCGCCTCGCCAGAATCTACAATTCTACTCACGAAGACGAACCAGACAAACGGTTAGAAATCCTTGCTGAATTGTTTGGTGCAATCGGCCCGAAAATTGAAATCGAGCCGCCTTTTTACTGCGACTACGGCAGCAATATTTATGCGGGAAACGGATTGTACATGAATTTTGGCTGCGTGATTCTCGACTGCAATCGAGTTAACATCGGCGAAAATTTGCTGTGCGCCCCTAACGTGCAAATTTACACCGCTTTTCACCCCACCGATCCGAAAATTCGACTTTCTGGCCGAGAACTTGCTGCTGAGATTAATATTGGCAATAATGTTTGGATTGGTGGCGGCAGTATTATTTGCCCTGGAGTCACTATTGGCGACAATAGCACGATCGGCGCAGGCAGTGTTGTTGTCAAAGATATTCCCGCAAACGTCGTGGCGGCGGGGAATCCTTGCCGAATTATCCGGCAGTTACCGTAGTGTGGTACGATCGACTCACTGGCGCGATCGGCTCTTTTGAGCCTAAACCCAAAATTTTAGATATTAAAACAACAGATTTGAGATTTTAAGGTACAATTCCCGAAAAAATTCGTCGAAAAAATCTCAAATCTGAAATCGCTTGATTTTTTGCTCCCAGTTTTCAACTCCAACTCACAACAATTTTATGACGACTGCAACAGTTTATCCCAACGCTCCCGAACTCTGCGCCGACGACTACATAGCAGTGGGTGTAGCCACCTGCTTCATCAAAGAAGAAGGCGAAGTTTTTGAAGTGCAAGTAATAGAGGCTATCCCCTCAGCAGCTTTGGAAGCAATTGTCAAGGGAATTCCCACATCTTATGCAATGGCTTGGGGGACAACTTTGGGAGCAGTCCTCGACGGCGAATCACCTCAAAGACTGCCAGAATTCCCCGCCGAAGCTCAGTTTAGCGAAGAATTCGGCTTTCGGGCGATCGCCGCAGCCCGCACTTACAAAATCCGCCCCGAAGCTCAAGTTCACATTCCATTAGGAACAGTTCGCAACGATTTTACCTATTCCTTAGAACGCAAAAGAGTCCTCAACTCTGAGCGCGTTATTCGCACTGAAGACAACGTGAAACAGCACGAACATACTCACAAGGTTCTTTAAGTAAATCGCTCAAAGGTGGGAATTTAGCACCGAAAATAGTTTTAAGTTTTCACCTGTGAATTAAATTTAAAAAAAAAGCCAAATATCTGAACATAGGGTGCAACCTAAGCACCTTACATAATTGGCAGTTGCTATATTTAAAAAAAAAACCAAACATCTGAACCTAGGGCGCTTAGGTTGCACCTTACATGATGCACATAAATTGTTAACGAATGTTGACAAAACTCTTAAATTTTTAATGAATGTTGAAATTTATCAAAAACATGGTATGGTGTTATTCCAGTTTAATGAAGTGAGCCAACCAGCGGGAAAAAATCAAAAAATCCCCGCAGTTATTGAATGCTAGTAGTTTCAGACTACTCGCAGGTGAGCTGAGGATTTCAATCTCACAAATTTGTCAAACCATGCGAAGCTTTGCGAGAGTGAAGTGGTGGAAATTAAGTAGACTATTGCCAGCGAGATTTAAGGGCGAATACGATCTTCGCTACAAAATCGCGCTGCTAATTTTGGGCGTAACAATTCTGGCAACTAGCATCACTGGTTGTATCAGCTATCAAAGCCTTCGCCGCTTGATTATCAACAAAAGCGAGCGAAATGCTTTGTTAGAAGTTAGGGATCGCAGTAATAATATCGATCGCTGGCTCGCGACTAGAAAGACTGAAATCGAAATCCTCGCCAACACTCCTCCAGTTCGATCGATGAATTGGCTCGTAGCAGAGCCTTATTTAATATCGGAAATAAATCGACTGCAAGAATTCCAACATTTCGCATTAATTGAACCTGACGGTTCTTATTTTACCACAAAAGTCGGCAGAGCCTTAATTAATGTCAGCGATCGCCAACACTTCAAAAAGGCAATGGCTGGGGAAGTCTATGTTTCAGATCCTACCATTTCTCGCACAATCAAAAAACAAAGTATAGTTCCAATTTCGGCTCCGGTATGGTCAAATTCGGCAAAGTCTATGGATAAAATAGTCGAAAAGCCGATCGGAGTAATGAATGGCGTCATTAGCATCGATCGAATTGCCGAAGTCGTAGAAAAGCTAGAATATACAGCAGGAACTTATGCTTTTGTTCTCAATTCTCAAGGAGTGCCGATTGTCCATCCCGACGCTCGGTTAATGGGAAATATCGACAAGCCCGCTCCCAGTCTGCTAGAGTCCGCAGATCCTAATTTGGCGAATGTAGCACGGGAGATGGTTTATCAAAAAACGGGCATTTTGTTGACTCAAATCAACGACGCCAGAGTTTATGTTGCCTATCTTCCTTTAGAACAAGCCGAATGGTCGATCGCCCTGGTAATTCCCCGCGACAACCTCGAAAAAGAACTGCTCCCCTTAAATATACTAGCAGCCGTCGCCACCTTACTCTTAACAGCAGCTATTTTCGCAGCAATTGTGGCGCTGAAACTGTTTGCCCGTCATCATATCCGCACTCGCACAGAAGCCCTTCTTCACCGCTTGACCGGTCGCATTCGCGCTTGCTTGCACCCCGATCGCATCCTGCAAACTACAGTAGAAGAACTCGGTACTTTGCTGAAGCTCGATCGAGTAATTTTCGGATGGTATGACTCCCGAAAAGATACTTTAGAATTTTGTTGGGAATATTGCCGGGAAGGTTTACCGGGGCGCTTGGGAATCTTTGGTGCTTCAGGAGGGCCATCTGGAGATTTAGCTGCGCGGCTGCATCGCTGCGAAACGATAGTTTTAAAGAAAACCGTCGCCCCCGATGGCACAGCGT
>PVWI01000256.1 GCA_003003725.1 filamentous cyanobacterium Phorm 6
CAGATACAGTTTCCGACACGAAATAATATCAATTTCGGTGCAACGGGAATGATATTAACAGTTAACAGTTAACAGTTAACAGTTAACAGTTAACAGTTAACTCGAATTTATGATTCCGATGAATAGCAGATTTGATATAACCAATTAACAAATTGGTTTCTGTCCGGGTTTCACAGCATGAATGTACTCGCTTCCCGACGTTGGCCATCCCCGTTTGTAATAAGCCTCCTCCGGCTTTCCCCAACCCAATTGCAACAATATTTCTAAAAAATCTAGTTTTTCCCAACTACAAAGACTAACCCATTCTGTGCGCTGGACGATCGCCTCCACGTCAACAGGCTCAATTTGCCGAAAATCTTTGCCCGTGTTAATACTCAAATACAAATCCATCCCCACAGTTACTTCCCGCCAGAATTCCAGTATCGAAATCTTGGTTGCTTTGAGCGTCATCAAATCAACTGGTAAAGCGATTAATTCGTCATCGACTCCTGGATAACGCAGACTGTAGCCTTTAACCGCCATTTCCCGCCAAACAATCCCAGAAACTTGATGTTCTCGCTGGTATTCGTGTACGGCGGCCTTAAAATTTTGATACGCAGTGAACTTTTGTACGCCCTCAGATTTAAGAAAACGGTCAATCACGGGGTTTCCTGTAGCAGGAGTTTCAGTCAAGTTGAGCCGCCGCCCGTGCAAGCAAGCTTGGCGCTCTTCTTCGAGGATTTTAATCAATTCCGCCGTGCTGTATACCTTAGACATCTTTATTCAGGCAAAATCAATAGATTTGCTGTTCTGGCTAATTGTATAGGCTAATTTTTAGTAAAGATTGTTTTTTTGAGCGATATCACTTTTGCAGTTATTGTAACTTTTCTTTGTACTTAATTTTAATTTGATAGTTGTAGAAGTTGACCTGAAAAATCCTTAAAGCCTTTTGCAAAAAGCAGTTAAGCTGTCACACATTTAAATTGTATATTTAGGGCTCAGGGCGACGCTCCGCTCAATGACCAAAGCGCCTTGGCGGTTGCTATAACAGGATATTGAATTGCGAGTTAGGGCAAGAAATGCCTCGCGGGCGTACCTTGCGAGATTTTTAGCCAAAAACAAAGCCCCCTCTTTCGAGGAGACAAAACCGAGCTAGGAGTTTTGCAGTTAAAGGAGATTGCAGGTTTATAGGTACTATCAATATTCCCGTAGGGACACAATAGTACCCCGCAAAAAAAGCAGTATTTGCACCTGCCATCAACTAACAAGACTCAAATTTTTTAGCTTTAAAGCTTAGTAGCGTTGTGAAGAGCGATCTTTGTCGCCCCAGCCACCGCCACCGCCGCCGGAGCGCTTATTGTCTTCGCGAGGTTTCGCTTTGTTGACTTTCAAGTCGCGACCCATCCACTCAGCACCGTCTAGAGCTGCGATAGCTGCTGCTTCTTCTGCTTCGCTTGCCATTTCGACAAAAGCAAAACCTCGCATTTTGCCTGTTTCCCGATCCATTGGTACTTGGACGCGGCTCACAGTACCGTACTCGGCAAATACTTGGCTGAGGTCATCAGACGAGACCTCATAAGAAAGATTACCCACGTAAATCGACATAAAATCTCCAGAATCATTAGGGTGCAGAGAGTTAGATTCGGAGAGAGGCTTGTAAATAAACACCAACAAACTACACAACCGAATTTAATTCTTGACACATTACTATAACATGAACCTGCGGAATCAGCAATTAACTCTCAGAATTTTTTATTTTGAGTGCAACCAGTGCCATTTCTGGCAGAAAATATTGACGATCGGCTGTTCTGCATTTAAACTGTATGTCAAAAAACAATCAAAGTCTTGTGGGGTGGGCGTCTCACCCGCCCTGAATATACAATTTAAATGCGCGACAGTTTAGTTGAGGTTTTACACTTTTGGTATTATGTGCTTGATTTTTGGATTAGGTTTTTTTACCACAGAGGGCGCAGAGAGCGCAGAGCAAGAGAAAAGAGGGAAAGTTTTAGGAGTGCGATCGTCTCGCTGTAGGGACACAGCAGTCCTGTCCCTATGGGGATCGAGGATGCTTTGTCTGAATTACCATTTTCCTGGGATTGCGTCCTTTAGCCTCAATTCTTCTCGACTGACTAGAGCTTCGTAATAATCGGGTTTGATTTCTAGGGCGATTCCGTAAGAACTAATTGCATCTTGAGTGCGCTGCAATTTTTGTAAAATGTCGCCTCGCTGTGCCCAAGCTTCCCAGTTGTCTGGTTTGAGTTGAATCACTTGGTCAAAAGCGACGAGTGCTTCGGAATAGCGCTGCATTGTTCCCAGCAGCAAGCCTCGTTTCGCCCAGCCTTGATAGCTGTCGGGCCAGATGCTGATTGCTCGATCGTACGATATGAGAGCTTCTTCATATTGTTGCAAAGTTGAGAGAGTGTTGCCGCGTTTTAACCAAGCTTCAAAGTTTCCTGGCACGATTTTAATCACGCGGTTGTAAGCTGCGAATGCTTCTTCGTAACGCTGCAATTTTTCTAGGGCTGCTCCTTGTTGCAATCCTACTTTTGATGTAATTTCTGCTTCGGAACTGAGTGAGATTACTTTATCAAAACAGGCGATCGCTTCTTCGTATTGCTCCAATTTTTCTAGAGCTTCGCCTCGCAAATTCCAAGCTTCTAGAAAATTACCTTCTATTTGTAGGGCATTGTTGTAAGCGATGATCGCATCTTTGTAGCGTTCTAATTCGGCGAGGGCGATGCCTCTACCCAGCCAAGCTTCGGGGAAATTTGGATTAATTTGAATGGCTTTGTCAAAAGCTGCGATCGCTCCTTCATAATCTCTCGATTCTGACATTGTTTGACCGCGCCCGATCCATACTTCTGGATAAAAAGCATTGATTTTAATTGCTCTATCGAAACAAGTAATTGCTCCGTCGCGCCACTGGTGTTTGAGGGCCATGCCTTTATAAAACCAAGCTTCGCAGTCGTTGGGTTGCAGTTGCAGTACGCGATCGTAAGCTGTGACTGCTTCTCCATATTTGTGCAGTTTTGCTGAAGCAATCCCTCGATTGAACCAAGCGAGACTATTTTGTGGTTGCAATTCAAGGGCGCGATCGTAAGAAGTTACAGCTTCAGCATAGCGTTCGGCTTTCATCAGAGCCAAACCTCGGTTGAGCCAAGCTTCCCAATTAGTCGGAACGAGTTTGAGGGCGCGATCGTAGGCCGCCACGGCTTCGGTGTAGCGCTCTGCTTGTAGCCTTACGTTGCCTTGTCTGTACCACATCGCGGGCAAATTTGGGTGAATTTGGGTGGCTTTTTTGTAACAGCTTGCTGCTTTATCCCACTCCTGCAATTCTTCTAAAACTCTGCCTTGCTGATACCAAGCTTCGTGCTTTTCTGGATCGATTTCAATTGCTTTGTCGAAAGCTACGATCGACTCTGAGTAATTCTGTAAGTTTAACAGTGCACTTCCGCGCAGCATCCAAGCCCAATATTCTTCTGGATTAATTGCTATTGCTCGATCGCAACAAGCCACCGTTTCTGCGTAGGAGTGCAGTTGCTTGTAAGCTTTGCCGAGATTCAGCCATGCCCGAGTCCACTCCGGCTTAATTTGAACCGCTTTTCCGTAGCAAATGATGGCCGCTTCGTACCTTCCCGATGCGTAAAGTCTATTGCCCCGATCGTAATCTGGAAATGCTGCAAAAATTCTTAAAACAGGCGGCAGCAAACCGGACTGGGGATTTGAGGAATTTTCTGTGTCAGAATTCGAGATATCTGGCATACACCTTACATATAAAATTTAGTGGGTTGACAAGATTGCGGTCTTATATATTAACTTATGCTTTTCTTAACTCGCTGTTGTTTAAAAACAAATTTAGCATATCAGGTCTGCTGGCACAACTTAATATTTACTTATTTATAATTCAACTGTATTTGTATAAAATCATGCACCGTTCCCACTTTCGGTACAGAGGTGTACAATACCGTCAGAACAAAAATAAATATGTCCCGATCCAGATTTTAAACCAAATTTAATATGCTATTGCTGCACTCACTTATAGATTTCACAGACTGCTTTACAGTCGGAGAGGGAGAGTCGATCGACCTTTTGGGCAATTATTGGTATGAAGGGCTTTGTCCTCAAAGTGGCGAGTTGCTGAGACTGCCGCGCACTCGAATGTCCGAGGAAATCGCCCGGGGTTTGATGCAGTACCTGGCTGCTGATGATTCATACGATCGCGAGGGCAAGATGTACGGCATATTGCTCGTGGAGATGCCTTCGGGGGAACAACGGATACTCAAAGCATTTTCGGGGCTTTTGAACGGTTGCAGCACTGTTGACGGCTGGGTGCCGCCGATTCCGGGACGAGATCGAGTTGCTGTGGATGAAGCCCGCACGTTAACTCAATTGGAGGCGATGAAACAGGAACTTATTACACTCAATCAACTGCCGCAGCGACAAGAGTATGAAACTTTATTTGGGGAGTTTGAATTGCAATTGCAAGTTTTGAGCGAGCGCCACCGCAATTGCAGACAGCAGCGAGACGAAAAACGCCAGTTGCTGTGTCAATCTCTCGCACCAGAAATACTAGAAATTAGCCTAGAACAATTGAATCAAGCAAGCCGTTTGGAGGGAATTGAACGGAAGCAATTGAAACGGCGGCGGGATGAAACATTGCAGCCACTAAAAGGATTAATTGCAGCGGCGGATGGGCGGATGCGAGGGCTGAAACAACGGCGAAAAGAACTTTCTCGCGAACTTCAGACGCAAATGCACGCGGCTTATACCTTGGTGAATTTTTTGGGGAAATCGCGATCGATCTCCTCATTGATGCCAACTAATTCTATTCCGACTGGTACCGGTGATTGTTGCGCGCCAAAATTGCTCCACTGCGCGGCATTACACAATCTGAAACCGCTGGCTATGGCTGAGTTTTGGTGGGGGCCGCCATCGGGGGATAAGGTGCAGGGAGAATTTTATGGTGCTTGTGCCGATCGATGTCAGCCGTTGATGGGTTTCTTGCTATCAGGATTATCTCAAAATCAGAGTGTTTATTGTGGAACGGGCATCTTTCCCGTTGCCAAAATGCTAGAATCCCACCCCACAAATCAGAGTGTTTATTGTGGAACTGGCATCTTGCCAGTTGCCCAAATGCCACAGATTATTTATGAAAATAAATGGTTAATTGCTATCAACAAACCATCTGGTTTGTTGTCAGTTCCAGGCCGTTATCTGAAAAATCAAGATAGTATTTTGAGTCGTTTGCGAAACTTATTACCAGATAGTTTAGACTTGACGGCGGTGCATCGTTTAGATTTAGAAACATCGGGAATTTTGCTGCTGGCGCGGGATAAAGAAATTAGCAGTCAACTCAGGCAGCAATTTGAAAACCGGCAGGTTCACAAAGTTTATGAAGCGGTGCTTTCAGGGATATTGAAAATTGATGCGGGGACGATCGAACTTCCACTTTGGGGCGATCCCGAAAATCGCCCTTACCAGCAAGTTCATTCGGAGTATGGAAAACCCAGCGTTACTCGCTTTCAGCTAATGGCGAGGGAGGGAAAGGGTGCACGCGTCGAGTTTTTGCCGTTGACGGGGCGCACGCATCAATTGAGGGTTCATGCAGCGGATGTTGGAGGGTTGGGGATACCGATTTTGGGCGATCGGCTTTACGGATGTCGGGCACAGGCGAGTCGATTGCACTTGCACGCGCGGGAACTTTGCTTTGAGCACCCGCAGTCGGGAGAATGGCTGCACTTACAGGCGGCGACTCCATTTTGAACACGCGGGCGATCGATATCTGTAGAATTACAAGCAATGGTTCCTAGGGCGGACACGATATAGAGATATGCTGACAAAGATTTGTTCGCAAGTCCTGTTTGAGTTATCTTGAGAAGCGATCGAACTCAAATTTTTCAGATTCTTCAGTTGAGTAAATATCAAAATTATGACCGCTCAAACAACCTCTCCACTCCTACTCAGTTCCTTCAAAATCGGAGATTTACCATTAAAAAATCGGGTAGTCATGGCACCCCTGACGCGGAGCAGAGCCGGTGAATCGCGGATGCCCAACGCCTTGATGACAGAATATTACACTCAGCGAGCCTCCGCTGGTTTAATCATTACAGAAGCTACGGTGGTTTCTACTCAAGCTAACGGTTGGCTGAATACGCCCGGTATTTATTCAGACGAGCAAGCCGAAGCTTGGAAACAAATTGTGAATGCGGTTCATGGTCGCGAAACACCCATTTTCATGCAGCTTTGGCACTGCGGGCGGGCTTCCCACAGCAGTTTTCATGAAAACAATCAATTGCCAGTTGCAGCATCTGCCGTCAAAATCAACGGAGAAGGCATTCATACTCCTGCGGGAAAACAACCCTACCAAACCCCCCGCGCTCTAGAAACCGATGAAATCTCGCTGGTTGTAGAAGATTATCGCAAGGCGGCGGAACGGGCAAAAATGGCAGGTTTTGACGGTGTAGAAATTCACGCGGCAAACGGCTATCTCATTGACACATTTCTGCAAACCAGAACCAATCACCGCACTGATTCCTATGGTGGGGCAGTCGAAAATCGCTACCGTTTTCTTAAGGAAATTGTAGAGGCGATTATCACAGTATTTCCGTCAAACAGAGTGGGAGTTAGGCTGTCTCCCAACGGTAATTTCAATGACATGGGTTCTCCAGAATATCGAGAAGATTTTCTGTATTTCGCAAAGCAGTTAAATGCCTATGATTTAGCTTACCTTCACTTGGTGGACGGTCTGGCATTTGGCTTTCACGAATTGGGAACGCCGATGGTGATAGGAGAGTTTCGCGATGTGTTTACCGGGCCGCTGATTGGCAACTGCGGATACACTCAAGAACAGGCTGAAACGGCTTTGAGCAGCAAAGTGGCGGATTTAATTGCTTTTGGTCGCGATTTTATCAGCAATCCAGATTTGGTAGAGCGTTTCGCTAATGGTTGGCCGCTCAATCCGCTTGCAGAAGTGGGGGTGTGGTATTCTTTTGGGCCTGAAGGTTATATCGATTTCCCGACTTATCAGGACTCTGCTGCTATTTCCTGATGAGGTTCGTAGTGAGGACTTTAGTCCGCATCAAAATTAGCGGACTAAAGTTTTCACTACAAACCTGTGCTTTTGAATGTAGGAAAATGTGCTCCGGTGTCGATCGCCCATCGGGAAAGTTGAGATCGAGAACGTTTGGGTCTATCCTATTAAACTGAAGGCATCTCAAAACATCCGAGCTACTAGCTCAGGCTGAGAGTGTCCAAAAATAATCAATAGCGATCGAAGTATTTTTAAGAAAATGGCACAAAATCACAAATCAACGGTTATCATCACCGGCGCATCCTCCGGCGTCGGTTTGTACGGCGCGAAAGCCCTTGCAGACAAAGGATGGCACGTAGTCATGGCTTGTCGCGACGTGCGGAAAGCTGGAGACGCCGCCCAAGAGTTGGGCATACCTCAAGGTAGTTTCTCCATCATGCAAATTGACTTGGGCGATTTGGAAAGCGTGCGCCGATTTGCTCGGGAATTTAAAGCCAGCGGTAGGCCTCTAGATGCTTTGGTGTGTAATGCGGCTATCTATATGCCTTTGATTAAGGAACCCCAGCGGAGCCCTGAAGGTTACGAGTTGACGATGACTACGAATCACCTCGGTCATTTCCTGCTGTGCAACCTGATGATGGAGAGTATGAAGCCTTCCTATTATTCCGATGCGAGAATGGTGATTTTGGGAACCGTGACTCACAATCCAGACGAGTTGGGCGGGAAGATTCCGCCGCGCCCGGATTTAGGCAAGTTTGAGGGTTTTGAAGCGGGTTTCAAAGACCCGGTTTCGATGGTTGATGGCAAGAGGTTTGAACCAGTCAAGGCTTACAAAGATAGCAAAGTTTGCAATGTGTTGACAATGCGAGAACTACACCGCCGCTTTCACGAATCGACGGGGATTAGTTTCACTTCTTTGTATCCCGGATGTGTGGCTGATACGCCACTTTTCCGCAATCACTATCCTTTATTTCAGAAGCTGTTCCCGCTGTTTCAAAAGAATATTACGGGGGGTTACGTGTCGCAGGAGTTGGCTGGCGAAAGGCTGGCGATGGTGGTTGCAGATCCCGAATACAAGCAATCTGGGGCTTATTGGAGTTGGGGAAATCGCCAGAAAAAAGATGGTAAGTCTTTTGTGCAGAAGGTTTCTCCGCAGGCCCGGGATGATGAAAAAGCCGATCGAATGTGGGAGTTGAGCGCTAAGTTGGTGGGTTTGAGTGACCAAGCTTCAATGGGTGCTGCTAGTGCTGGTCGATCGGCATAATATTGTGTCCGCACTACTAACCGGCTCAATGCAAGTCTTGGGCCGGAGAACGGACTGAAGTCCGCACTACAAACCGGGAGAACGGACTGAAGTCCGCACTACAAACCGGGAGAACGGACTGAAGTCCGCACTACAAACCGGGAGAACGGACTGAAGTCCGCACTACAAACCGGGAGAACGGACTGAAGTCCGCACTACAAACCGGGAGAACGGACTGAAGTCCGCACTACAAACCGGGAGAACGGACTGAAGTCCGCACTACAAACCGTTTTTGTTTTTGCGATCGACCTGAGATGATGTAGTTGATAGTTTGTGCGCCACAATCTCGGAAACCGGGTTTTTTACTTTGTCTGCTGGCTGTGATGAAGTGAACGCATGAAAAACCCGGTTTTTTGCTATTGGTACGATCACCCCATCAACCTAAAAGCCCTGGTTTGTCGATCGAATAAATTGATTTTTTATAGCGTTGGCGATCGAATTTCGAGATATTTTTGCGGATAAGCATCCGGTTGATGCGTAAGTTTTGGGGGACGAACACCGGAGCGATTTTTTGGTTTTTAGCCGTTGCGAAACTTTTGGTGGCGAAGGCTGTTGGCTTTTTTGCGGTTAAGATTGATTTTAAGTTTAGGGTGCACGGGTTCCTGAAAATATTTTCACCCAATTATTCGAGATAATTAGATCCTATGGCTTGTCGATCGCAAAAACTTTTTTTACTCGCTGGCATTTTTGGGCTAGTTTGGTTGGGAAAACCAGCTAAAACATCCGCTAGCAATGTTGCAATTTTTACCTCCAATGTTGAGGATTTGACCGCAGTCAGCAGCGATCGCGATCGACACGAGCGAAGCACTGATAATAATCTTGACACTCGCGAAGACTTGCTCGCCCCAGCATCAGAGCGATCGGCTTTGCCACCAATTATACCTGCCGAACCTCCCGATTTACAGTCAGAAGTTGCCAATTGGGCCGATCGGACTTCGATCGCCACAACTCAAGAAACGGCGCTTTCTAACTCAGGTAAACCGCTAGAAGAAACTATTAGCGCCCAAAAAATTGGTTTGGAGGGCGATCGAGATTCGCAACTAATTTCAAATCCGGTGACATCGGAATTAGAACCGAGTCCTGTCGCGATCGCGGGTACAGACAATTCTGATAACAATATCAGCCAACTGCCCAACCCAATTCAACCGAGAGAGCCGGAATTTCCCGCACCAATCGCCCCCGAAC
>PVWI01000257.1 GCA_003003725.1 filamentous cyanobacterium Phorm 6
GAGCTGGCGGATGCTGTTGTGTCATATGCGCTACCTGAAGTTGGTGAGAAGGCTGACTCGAACAGATGATTTGTGGCAGTTGGACAATGCCGATCGCCCGAAGTGCGTCTTTAGCACAAAAGCTTAACTGTTCAGATCAGTTTATCCCAAAACATGGTTACACTACTGCACCAGCAAGGAAATATTCTGCCTGTTGCAGGATGCGATCAAAATCGATCTAGGATTTAATATGGATTTTCGGCATTTCGGGATATTTTTTTTAACCGCAAGAGTTTTCCGCAAGCAAAAAGTATAAATTGATACTCCCAGGCACTATTAAGGACTTAAACCGATGAATTCTACCGATCGGGCTTTTACTTCAGCTCTAGAGTTGGCGAAGTCGATTCGCGCTCGGGAAGTGTCGCCTCTAGAAATTGTCAATCTGTATTTGGAGCGGATCGATCGATTAAACCCTAAGCTTGGTAGTTATTTTACAGTAACGGCCGATCGGGCGATCGAACTAGCGACAGCGCAAACCGAACACCTAGCAGGCTTAAACAAGTCAGAGGAATTGCCACCGTTTTTCGGAGTGCCGATCGGCATCAAAGACTTGACACCAGTTGCCGACATTCCCTGTACTTACGGAGTTCAGGCATTGCACAGTAACATATCTCCCTACAACGAGTCAGTAGTCTGGCGGATCAAAGCAGCGGGATTTAACATTCTGGGCAAAACAGCCACCTCTCAAATAGGCTCATTGCCTTACACCGAACCCCCAGGTTTCCGGCCCGCGCGCAATCCCTGGAATTTAGGCTACACGCCCGGAGGTTCCAGCGGCGGCTCAGCAGCGGCTGTAGCGGCCGGTTTGTGCGCGATCGCCCAAGGTTCAGACGGCGGCGGTTCGATCCGAGGCCCAGCTTCCGCCTGCGGTTTAGTAGGCATCAAACCCTCGCGCGGGCGAGTTTCCTGGGCACCAGTCGGAGACTACCTAAGCGGCATTTCTACCAACGGCCCTCTAGCGCGTACCGTAGCTGACGCGGCCGCACTTTTAGATGTAATGTCAGGGTACACAACTGGCGATCCGTACTGGCTACCAGACCAAAATCCCACGTTTCTAGAGGCTGCTAGTGAAAAATTGGGCAAGCTGCGAATTGCTTTTTCTACCAATATTGCTCCCGTGGGTGAGGCAGCGGATATCTGTCAGCAAGCCGTACTCGAAACCGTCAAGTTGCTAACAGATTTGGGGCATGATGTCGAACCTGGATGTCCTGATTTTACGGGTTTAATCGAACCGTTTACAGTAATTTGGCAGTCTGGGGCGGCTGCAAGCGGTATTCCGGGCAAGGTTTTGGAACCGATGAATCGCTGGTTGTTGGAAAAGACTGTTTCTGCTGGAGAATATCTGCGGGCGGTGAATCAAATGCAGGTTATTTCACGGCGGATTGTGGGATTCTTTGAAAATTTTGATGTCTTAGTTTTGCCGACTTATATGCACTCGCCAATTCGCATCGGTGAGTGGGCGGATTTGAGTTGTGAGGAAACTTTGCAACGGATTATTAATTGGGTTGCTCCTTGTCCGCCGTTTAATGCTAGTGGTTTGCCTGCGATCGCACTTCCCGCAATTTTAGATGATAACGGTTTACCCGTGGGCATTCAAATTATCGGGCGACCGGCAGCCGAAGCAACTTTAATTGCTTTGGCGGCGCAGATGGAAGCAGCAAAACCTTTCCCAGTTTTGGATTTTCAATAGGTTTGTAGTCAGGACTTTAGTCCTCGGATTTAGATAAGGACTAAAGTCCGAACGATCGAACCTATATGCTGGAACAACTAGCATCAAGTAGGTTTGTAGTCAGGACTTTAGTCCTCGGATTTAGATAAGGACTAAAGTCCGAACGATCGAACCTATATGCTGGAACAACTAGCATCAAGTAGGTTTGTAGTCAGGACTTTAGTCCTCGGATTTAGATAAGGACTAAAGTCCGAACGATCGAACCGATATTTTGCGAAGAAACCGGGTCAATTCCGGTCAATCGTAGTTATCAACAATAACAACTGCAATTTTCCCAAAATCCCTCTTTAGATTGATAGATATTTAGATTTTTTAGGGAACAATTAGTAGAAATTCTGTGCGAATATGTAGGATAAAGATTTATGCTAGCTTCCGGCCCAATTACCGCTCCAGTTCCCGTCTTTCTTGTTCTTTTAGCAATCATGCTAATCGCCCCTCTAATATTTGAGCGCTTGCGACTACCGGGAATAGTCGGTTTGATTATTGCAGGCGTAATTGTCGGGCCCAACGGTATCAATTTGCTGGAACGAGACGCTACTATGGTTTTGTTAGGAACCGTAGGATTGCTATTTTTGATGTTCTTAGCGGGACTGGAAACTAGCCTCGACGACCTCAAACAAAATGCTGACAAAGCTATCATATTTGGGTTGGCTACTTTTGCCCTACCGATGATATTCGGGACTGGAGCAATGCTGCTGTTGGGATATAGCTTGCTGGCTTCTATTTTAGTCGCTTCTTGTTTAGCTACCCACACGCTTTTAGCCCTACCAATCCTGACAAAATTGGGATTGATGCGAACTCAGACTATTACTGCGACTTTGGGCGGGACTTTAATTACAAATGTCTTGGGACTGTTGGTGCTGGCAATTGTTGTTAAAGCTTACAAAGGAAATCTTACTCTCGAATTTTGGCTGTTTCTAATTCCCTCTCTTGCTATCTACACTTTTGCTACTTTGTGGGGCGTTCCCAAAATCGGTCGCTGGTTTTTTAAGAAATTCGGTCACGACGAAAACGCCGAATTTATGTTTGTACTGGCTACGCTGTTCTTGGTTTCTTACGCAGCCGAAATGATTCAAATTGAGGCAATTATTGGGGCGTTTTTATCGGGAATTGCCATTACTCAAATTATCCCCAAAATGAGTCCGCTGATGAATCGGATTGAGTTTATTGGGAATACGCTGTTTGTGCCGTTTTTTCTGATTTCTGTGGGGATGTTGATCGATCCGCTAATTTTGGTGAAGCAGCCGCAGTCTTTGTTGGTGGCGGGGGTGATAATTTTAGCAGAATTGGTGAGCAAGTTTTTGGCAGCTTGGATACCGGGGAAAATCTTTGGTTTTAAGTTTCCGAATATTATGGTAATGTTCGGTCTTTCTGCTGCTCAAGCTGCTTCTACTTTGGCTGCAATTACGGTTGCTTTTGAGATTAAATTGGTCGATCGCGTAACGGTGAACGGCATCATTTTCATGATTTTAGTAACTTGTGTCGCTTCTCCTTGGATTGTATCTCGGTGGGGTCAACAAATGCAGGAGCCGGAGTCGAGTTTACCGGCTGCTACTTCGGGAAAGCATTCATGGGGCGATCGAGTTTTAGTACCTGTTGCTAACCCGAATACGGAAGATAATTTGCTGCGTTTGGCTTTGATTTTAGCTAAAACAGCTCAGGGAACTTTGCTACCTCTGCATATTTTGTCCGATCGCGGGGAAGCAATTTCGCCGGCACAAAAAATGCAGCAAACTCAACTTTTGATGGCTGCGGAAACTGTCGCTAACGCGGCTGATTGTGCGGTGGAACCGATCGCGAGGATAGATGATGCGATCGATCGCGGAATTCTGCGGAGCGCAACCGAACGCGAGGCTAGTTTAATTGTTTGCGGTTGGAAGGGATTTTCCACGACTCGCGACAATTTTTTTGGCAGCATTATTGACAATATAGTGAGGCGATCGCCCGTACCGGTACTAATTGCTCGATTTCCCCATCCTATCCAGAATACAGCCAGAGTTATTTTGGCGATAACTGACAGCGATTTGAATCGGTTTGGATTTGCGGAAACCGTAGATATTGCTAAGAGTTTGGCCCAGGAACTTAAGGCGACTTTGCAAGTGTTGTTGGTGGCGACAAAACGCGAACAAGCTAACAAAAGTGCCACTGAGATAGAAATTCTTTCTGAGATACCGATAAATCGGGTGCGGGGAAATTTTGTCAAGCAGGTTTCGCAGCAGTTGTTAGAACATGATTTGCTGATTTTACCAACAATTTATCAGCCGCAGAATTTGTGGGAACAACCGGGAACTCTTAAAGAACCGGAATCGATCGCCCGCGCTCATCAATATCTTGCGATGCTTGTTGTTTATTTCCCTAAATCTTAAGTGATATTTTAACCGTAGATCGTCTGATCGACCTGCATTCATCTGCGGTTAAAATGCAAGAGAGTCTATTTTACAGCGGATTTACTCTCGCTTGCTGGCCGATATCAAGTGTATGGAATTAGCAGCGATAAGCAAAGTATACTTGAGCTGCATAAATATTCGATCGAGCTGGTTAACAGCAGATTTGAAGCTGATAAACACTGATGGACGCAGATGCTTTCGATCTTGTGTCCGATTGAGTACAAGAGGTATAGTGTAATGGGATCATCTGTGTTTTGCTTTAACGCTGTGCGATCGTCCTCGCTGGCTTTCGGTTATGGAAGCCCTTCGAGCAAAGCCGATCGCACTAATACAAAAAATTATACAAAAATTAGATCGCACTTCAACACAATTTATCGACATCTGGGGCAATTTTTCTGTATCTGAGAGACTTCTGAGAATATAGTGATATAGTTTCTAGTTGAATCAGGCAAAAATGAGCATTAGACCCCATTTCAGATGGTTTTCGTCAATGGTGAGCGTTTGTAGCGCGATCGCGATCGGCACTTTCAGCAGCGTCACATCCCCTGCAAAAGCTGCAGAAACCGTTGTTGTCCGCAAAGGTATTTTAGAATCGTCAATATCGGTTGCGGATTTGCGCGAGCTCGCAAAAACCGGAAAAGTACCCGCAAGACTGCAAACATACGCCGATTTGCTGTCTGACGCACAGCGCAGTCAAATTTTGGGCGCGCTAAAAGCGAAAATCCCCCTCAATGTAGTCGGTTTGAGCAACTTGCTAAATACGCGCATCGGGAGTGCGATCCTGACTGATTTGACTACTGTTATACCGAGGCGCGACGGTGCGGGTGTCCAAGCGCTGCGAGCGGCTTTGGTGTTGGGTGCGAACGCGCCGGAAGGCTTATCGGTACTGAGTTTTATAGAATCTTATCCGAGTTCGCGGGTAGTCGTGGATCTCGATCGAGCTTTCTCGGTTTTAGGAAATTTGAACGCGGGTTTTTGGCAAACTCAGCGGTTTATGGCGGCGATCGCACCTCAGTTAGCAGCCACTAAATCCGCGTTTAACCTGCCTTTCGACCCTAGCCTACCGGGCCCCAATTCGGTGCAGGTACTAAAGCTAGATTTGAACGACAGCGCCCGCAACCGGCGCATTCCGGTTGATGTCTACTGGTCGAAAGCTGCGACGGCTGACAAACCGACGATCGTCTTTTCTCACGGTTTGGGCTCAGTTCGCACCGATTTGCGATATTTGGCCGAGCATTTAGCGTCTTACGGCTATGTGGTGGCTGCTTTGGAACATCCGGGAAGCAACGAAACGAACACTAATGCTGCGATTGCGGGTAAGTCTCGGTTATTAGCTCCTCAAGAGTTTTTAGACCGTCCCAAGGACATCAGTTTTGTGCTTGACGAACTGGCAAAATTGAACCAAACTGATGATAACTTGCGGGGAAAAATTGCGATCGACCGATCGGTAATAATTGGCTATTCCTTCGGCGGTGCAACAGCCTTGTCCTTAGCGGGTGCCGAACTGCAATTGAGCGGGCTCAAACAGCGCTGTCAGGGCGATTTGATTGGGTTTAGCTTGGGCGAAGGGATTCAGTGCGCGGCTGCGGGATTGCCCGAAGAACGGTATCAATTGCGGGATGTGAGGATTAAAAGGGCGATCGTTATGAATCCCACAACATCATTACTATTTGGAGAAACAGGCTTAAGTAAAATTAAGATTCCCACATTAATAGTAGCAGGTTCTGCCGACAAAACAACACCAGCCTTAGTCGAACAAATTGCCGGATTCCCCAAAATTCCATCACCCAAATGGCTAGTCGGATTTGTAGGAGGAACCCACTTAAGCGTCAAAGATCCGAGTAAAACCTTAGACCAAGTTGGTAGGCCGAGCACAGTAATTACTGGCGATGAAGTTGTCGGCGACCAAGCCGCGAGCATCCGCAATTATATTAAAGTTATCAGTCTAGCAATGGCCGCTCAACTAACAGATGAAGCCGAAAAATATGCTATTTTTCTAACGCCAGAATACGCACAATTTGCTTCAACAAATGCAATTCCGGTGCGCCTAATAACAGAAATTCCCCCAGAAACTAATGCAGTCGTGCAAACTTTCATACAAGGGAATAAGTAGTCATTAGTCATTAGTCAGTAGTCATTAGTCAGTAGTCATTAGTCAGTAGTCATTAGGAATGAAAATTTAATAACTTAAGCGATTGCTCGTTACCAGGCTCTGCCTGGTAATGCAGATCCGGAGGCTCTGCCTCCTTTGAGGAAAGCAACTTACAGGAGAGAGGACTTTAGGAGGTGTTTAAGTGATTAAGTTTTCGATCCTAATTAACAAAAATGCACCCACAAACTATTTCCCACCACTTCGACATTTGCTAATAACTTGTTATATCGCAATACGGTTTACTTAACACTATTTATGCGCCGGAGATCCCCCTAAATCCCCCGAAAGCAAGGGGGACTTTGAGAGCATTCTTGTCCCCCCCTTTTTCAAGGGGGGTTAGGGGGGATCTGTCTTAAGTGAACCGTATTGTGTTATATCGTTTCCGGTTGCAACGTTTAACTGTTAACTGTTAAACGTTGCACCCAAATCTTGCCGAAGTGTCGAACCATCAGGAAACTGCACGCGCCATTTTCCTAGAATTAATCCCGGAATCGTTACATCTTTCACCGACGAAAATTGGTTATTTTGGGGTAGGGGAAACGGTATTGCCGTTTCCGAAACTGCTGAGGTCTATTTTTCTTGAGCCGTTGCTGATATTTTTTGTTCGCGCCAGGGCAAAATATAAACAAGGACTTTGACAAACTTAACTCCCAAACTGCCATGCCTAAAAAAAATCTTATCCCGCTGTTGATTCTGTTTGTAGCCCTGTTTACCCTTTACGGTGACACTTTAACTTTTCTGCCGAAACCGATAAGAGATACCAGCGTAGCAAGTAGAAAGTTCTTCGTCGGGTTGTGGCCAAGTTGGCTGAGACCGAGAGATTTCAACGAGCAAAGAGAACAGCAGATTGAGAAATTACAAAAAACTCCTACTCCCAGTCGATAGTTTTGCAAGAAGGAAGAAGGAAGAAGGAAGAAGGAAGAAGGAAGAAGGAAGAAGGGAGCATCTCAGTTATTGTAGGGTGCGTCAGGTCTGAATGTGGCGACCACCTACTCAAGAATTTTCTCCCTGACGCACCTTACGGTTAGTTAGCAATTCAGATTTTGGATTGGACGAAAAATCTCAAATCTCAAATTGATTAACCGTGCTTTTTCAACCAGCTAAACATGGCGCGCAATTCTTTACCAACTTCTTCAATCGGATGCTCTGCTTCCTGACGGCGCATGGAGATAAAGCCCGGTTTGCCGGCTTGGTTTTCCAGAACGAATTCGCGAGCAAATTGACCGGATTGAATTTCGCTGAGAATTTTCCGCATTTCGGCGCGAGTGTCATCGGTGACGATGCGGGGGCCGCGAGTTAAATCGCCGTATTCTGCGGTATTAGAGATGCTGTCGCGCATTTTGGCTAGGCCTCCTTCTACTACTAAGTCAACGATAAGTTTAACTTCGTGCAAACATTCAAAATAAGCTAATTCTGGTTGATATCCAGCGTCAACTAAGGTTTCAAATCCAGCTTTAATTAAGGCGCTCAAACCGCCGCACAAAACTACTTGTTCGCCAAAAAGATCGGTTTCTGTTTCTTCGCGGAAAGTGGTTTCTAGGATGCCGGCTCTGGTGCCGCCGATACCTTTAGCATAGGCCATTGCCCGATCGCGCGCTTGACCGGAAGCATCTTGATATACTGCAAACAAACTCGGAACACCTTCGCCTTGTTCGTAAGTCCGGCGCACCAAATGTCCGGGGCCTTTGGGGGCTACCATTACTACGTCTACGTTGGCTGGGGGCACAACTTGGCCGAAGTGAATGTTAAAACCGTGAGCAAATGCTAAAACATTTCCTTCGGAAAGATTCGGTTCGATTTGTTCTTTGTAAATAGTTTTTTGAACTTCATCGGGTAATAAAATCATGATGAAGTCAGCGGCGGCGGCTGCTTTGTCTACCGGGTGAACAGTTAAACCCGCGTCGGTGGCTTTGGCGGCAGACTTGCTACCGGGATACAAACCGACAATGACTTTCATGCCGCTGTCTTTGAGGTTGAGAGCGTGGGCGTGTCCTTGGGAACCGTAGCCAATAATCGCGATCGTTTTTTTGGCTAAGAGGTCTAGGTTAGCGTCGGTGTCATAATACATACGGGCCATCGTGCTTGTCTCCTGAGATGCAAATTGGGTGATTGACTGCAAAACTCTCATTTTATCAAAGTGGGGTGCTTTTTTTTGCAGAATTTTACAGATTAAGATTTGAAGGGGGGAAAATAAAGGGCGATCGCCCTGAATTTAGCAGGGTTTGTCGCGGAATCTGCGATCGTCAAATATAATTGCCAATAACTGTGCTGTTAGGAAAAATCCAACTAACTTTTTTAAAATGAAAATAAAAGCAATACATCATGTGGCAATTATTTGCTCGGATTACAAATCATCAAAGAAATTTTATGTAGAAGTCTTGGGATGTTCGATTATCAAAGAAACTTTCCGCAGCGAGAGGAATTCTTACAAACTAGATTTGCAACTCGGAAACAGCAGCGCGATGATTGAGCTTTTCTCATTTCCCCATCCTCCCAAAAGAGTTAGCAATCCTGAAGCTTGCGGTTTGAGACATTTGGCTTTTGCCGTCGAGGACATAGAAGCATCAGTTGCTTACTTAAAATCCCAACAAGTAGAAGTCGAAGAAATTCGCCTTGACGAAATTACAGAAAAACGCTTTACATTTTTCAGAGATCCAGACAACTTACCGTTAGAAATCTATGAAATTTAAAGAGTATCCGATTTTGTAAAACGGCTATTAAGTCAACCTGTGTGCAGTGTACACTACAAGCTAAAATCTAAAATTGTATAATGGATTATCTCGCTAGAAATATAATCACGATCGCATTACCTGCTTTAATGTTATTGATCGCCATAGTAGCTACAGGTAAAACAGGTGATGCAGCCGTCTGGTCTGGTTTGAGGAAAGTAGGCGCTTCCTTTGGTGTGCTGAGCGGTTTAAGTGTGTTGGTAATTGCAGGATTTGTTGCCAATTATTTTAGTTATTTTGTGGTAGATAGCTTGCTGGTCAGGTTTTATCACAAGCGGCGAGATTTGGAACAGCCAGAAAAATTGACAAGAGAAATTGATAAATTGCCGATTACCAACGACCTCAAAATTAAGCTTAAATGGGCGGTGCTGCACAGCAATAAGCTGCTACGCAGCTAAACCGGATAAAATAGCATTGCCTTTATTTTTAATCTTTCGATCCCATTTAATAACCAT
>PVWI01000258.1 GCA_003003725.1 filamentous cyanobacterium Phorm 6
TTGGGAACCCTAGAAATAGGGATATTAAGAAGGCAATTTCTTAAGAATCTCAGTCGCTTCAGCGCTGAGAGTGTCAAAGTCGTCATCCTCAACGGATTGGACAGCCAATTCCCAAAAACGATCAAATCAGCATCAGTGAATGGTCAGCAATTCGACAGTATATGTTTATTTCCAATTGTGGACTATGAAAGGCGATCGCATCACGCCAAAGCACTTATCGAGGACAAACTTGTATGAATAAAAAGATTATAGCACTCTTGCTACTAGCATTACTCGGAATCTTTACCGAATCTCCTACGAAAGCTGTAGATACTATCCAAAAATCACAGCAATTCAGTCTTGAAAATTATGCAAATGCCCCTGAAGGAGTGCCGATTAAAAAAGGGATGCCATACAAAGAAGCACGTCAAATCCTCATCAAACAAGGATGGCAGCCAAACTTAGAAGGTAAACCTAACCTTAGAGATCGTTCTGTTAAAGAGCTATTTGATTTGGGATATGAAGAGATTAAGGATTGCTCTGGCACTGGAGAAGGGCCTTGTCGGTTTGAGTTTATCAATAAAAAAGGAGAAGTGCTAGTTGTAGTCGCTACCACAAATGGATCTAAAAATGCAGAACGTTTTGTTCGGAATTGGTGGATTGAGAAAAAGACGGATAGCGATCAACAAAAATCGTCATCAAACATAATTCAAGAGGGTCGTTATTGGTTAGGAGGTACAGATCAGGGTTTAGAAATTAAAGGCCAACAATATCGATATTATGACGAGTCTGAGATTGAGACACCTTGGAAACCGATTGCTGAGCTACAATATGTCAAAAAAGGCGTTGTGTTTGATGGTGAAAATTATTGGTGTTTGTCTACAATGTTAGCTAAAGGACAAAGAACTTCTTGTTCTAAGAACGGATGGTGATATTGTATGATCGTCAGTTTTTGGGATTACTTTGTTCCTCGCAATGACAGGAATAGTGTTCACTTACTTAGGTGCGAGTGTGCTGGTTAAATCACTATCAATTAAGTCACTTTCTAAGTTTTTAGCGGTATGTGCGTTGGCTTTTGTACTTGTGCTCAGTAGTGCAAATCTAGACAAGGCTACAGCGCGCGATTTAGAATCACGAACTCAAGCTGTGGATCGGTTTGCAGATTGGTTTTTTTACAAGGTTAATCCTCAATTGGGAGGTCGAAAATTGCGATCGGATGATTCTCCTATCTACATCCGCGAATGGAATGCTATTCGCGGTACAGTCGATCGCGAAATGATTGCTACACCCGGAGATTGCGTCGGTGATGCTTTCTGGGACTTCGATGCTGCTTCTCATGGGCGATCGCTCGTTAGCGGAGCCCTCGAAGAGGATCGCATTGCAGATACAATTTGGACTATCCGCGATCCATCGGGTGACAAAACTCGTGCAGATGTTTCTAAACAACAATGGAAGAAGCTTAGGCAATCAATATTTAGAGAGCATTTTTGCTATTAATGTGCAACATTTGTCAGCAAAAATTTAGGAATAAATAAAAAGATCACTCTGAGTTACAAATATTTTCAATATGTACAATATACACTATAAATCGTATATAATTCAGTCAAAAGACAACAGAAACATTCTATATCAAAATAAAAGGATAAAAAAATGGGCAGAGTCACCGCAACAATAACCGTCACCAATCACATTGATGAAATTCTGGGAGAAAGAGGGTTCATCCCCGTAGAGCAAATACGCTCTATCACCATCGATAATGTCTTAGTCGATACAGGGGCAAGTCGACTCTGTTTGCCAGCCGATATTATCAGTCAGTTGGGTTTGCCAATGTCAGGTGAAATCGACGGACATACGGCAATAGGAACCAGAAAATTTCGTCTGTTCAAAGATGTCAGTCTTGCCGTAGCTGGACGGGAAGGAAGGTATGATTGTGTAGAAATTTCCGCAGGAGAAGAACCTTTACTCGGCTTAATTCCCCTCGAAGATTTGGGTTTAGAACCGGATTTGAGAAATCAGCGGTTAAATGTTTTGCCAGCAGAGGGCAATCAAAGCTATATTCGAGTGTAGTAACAAGATTTGTAGGGTGTGTCGCACGAGAACGAGAGAAACCCGGTTTCTCAGATTTACGCAAGGGGCGAGAAACCGGGTTTCTACGAGTCTTTGGTTGGGTGACGATAAATATAGAGAGAAACCCGGTTTCTTAGATTTATGCAAGGGGCGAGAAACCGGCGCTGCAATTTTATTACTCGATTTGTGATAATTGTTAATCGCCGCGCTTCACACACCATACAATATGGTAAAAAAGTCAATATATATGTTTGCAATAAAATGTCAGTCACTACTCATCAATTAATTCAGTGGAAACAACAAGGACGACCAATTGTGGCGCTGACGGCCTATGATTGTACGATCGCCCAACTAATCGATCAAGCAGGCACTGACATCATCCTAGTCGGCGATTCCCTGGCGATGGTAGCGTTGGGCTACGAGACAACACTGCCTCTCACCCTCGATGAAATACTGCACCACGCTAAAGCAGTCCGTCGCGGAGTCAAACAAGCATTAATTGTGGTCGATTTACCATTCTTAACTTACCAAGAAAGTCCCCAGCAAGCCATGCACTCGGCCGGAAGAGTTTTGAAAGAAACGGGCGCTCAAGCTGTAAAATTGGAAGGCGGATATCCAGCTATGGCGGCCACTGTTTCGCAGCTAACATCCGCCGGAATTCCGGTGATGGGACACGTCGGTTTGACTCCGCAGTCGGTACACCAACTCGGTTACAAAAAACAAGGCAAAACAGCCGAATCTGCCGATCGCATCATAGCAGAGTCGATCGCACTTCAGGAAGCCGGCGCATTTGCGATCGTATTAGAACACATTCCCGCAGACTTAGGCGCTCAAATTACTCAAAAATTAACTATTCCCACTATTGGTATCGGCGCGGGGCCACACTGCGACGGACAAGTTTTAGTAACTTCCGATTTGTTGGGACTTTCCGAAAAACAGCCACCTTTTGCTAAAGCTTATGTCAATTTGCGAGCAACAATTACTCAAGCTGTGAAAGATTATTCCCTAGAAGTTAGAGAAGGCAAATTCCCAAATTAGACACAGGGAAATTTCAGGCGATCGCATTTTGTCCAGGATACGTCCGAGGACTAAAGTTATGGCAAAGTTGAGCGATTGTTGGACTGCCAAAACCTATGGCTGGTGACAATATTTTTAGCGGTTTAGAATTGGATAAGTTGTTGGTAGCTAAGGATGCTGGGCCTCGCTGTGATATTTTGAAGCGATTGTCGCCGAAATATTATGATGTGCAGGTAATTATGGTGCAAAAGCCGATGGCTTTGGGTTGTGAAAATGGCGAAATTTCTCAGTTAATTACTTGGGAATTTTAACCTGCATCACAGGGGATTTAATCCCCCACCTTTAGGTGGATTGTTTTTAGGCTGGGGCTTAAATCCCCGGTCTAAAAACTTCGCTGTCAACTGTCAACTGTCAACTGTTAACGCTGATGGACGCAGATAAGTGTATGAGAGGGTATTAGTCATCTCCAGTAAAACCTGTTTTGAACAAGTAAGATGCCTGTTTCACAAGAATTATTGGAGATGTCTATTTAAGCCCGATTTGGGATTATTCAAAAATTGCCCCATCTAAGCAAGTTTTTTTTAAGTCTACCCTTTCTAAATTTGCGCCTCTTAAATCGGCACCATTTAAGTTAGCATTACTTAAATTTGTATTGGTAAAATCTGCACCTCTAAGATTAGCATCAGATAAATTGGCGCCAGCTAAATTAGCCCGAACTAAGTGCGATCGGCTCAAATTGCTGCAACTCAAATTTGCTGCTGGCATCTCTGCTGCTACTAAGTTTGCTCGACTTAAATTAGCTCCGCTGAGGTTAGCTAAATTCAATTTGGCATAACTCAAATCAATGTTTTCTAAGCAAAGTTCACCTAATTGGGCGCATCTCAAGTTAGCATTAACAAAAAATCTGTCTCCCGTGGCATAACGACGAAGCAATTCGTCAACTGTCAGCCGAATTAAAACTGCTTCGCTAGTATTTTGGTAGCACCACGATGTCTCTAGTAAACCAGCGGCTGTTTCAATTGCTACTTTGTCGGATTTAGGGATAACCAAACTATTGCATCCATCCCACTCACCGTTGAGCATAAATGCCATCTCTGAAGCTGCTGCAATTGAGTCGCATAGCAATACGGTTTCTGGTTTTGGTGGTAGCCAGTTGACTAAGGCGATCGAGCTCGTGTTTTTCATTCTTGATTCAGGGTTTGTTGGTCTTTCTTAATTATAGGTAAAGTTATTGAGAACAGTATGCACAAGTTCGCTGCGGCTTCGGAGGATGAATTAATTGTGTTTGGTGCCGCCAAACCTGGATATCGCGATGCAGAAATTGCTCGGTGGGTTGAGTTTATGCAGGGAAATAATATAAAACAAGTTTGCTGCTTGCTTCCTGAGTCCCAACTTATCCGCTACAGAGACTTACTGGGAACCTATCGGAACATCTTTGGGTGCGATCGAGTTTGCTGGGCACCGATCGCAGATTTTGAATTGGGTAAGGGCGATATTTTAGTCGATCGCATATTACCATTTTTGGCATCTGCAAGTCGATCGGGCGATCGGGTAGTAGTTCACTGTTCCGGCGGGATTGCACAGGACACGTCTTGGCTGCTTGGTTGGTTAGCGGGCGGGGGTTTTCTAACCAAGAGGCGATCGCAGCAGTACAAAAAACTGGTAGAAATCCCTATGAAGCTGCGATTTTTGCTTTGTTGAAAGGTCGAAATCCGTGGAAAGTTGCAGCAGAACTTGATACTTTATTAGATGATTGCCGTCGTGCTTTTGACAAAGACCTATTGTAATAGATAAATCTTCTTTCTAAGCAATACAGGTAAGAACAAAACAATGTTGTGTCCCTACGGAATTTTGACAAATCTTGCTTTGAGACAGTCACCAGCCATCAAATAAGGACACAACAATGTTGTGTCCCTACGGAGTTTTGACAAATCTTGCTTTGAGACAGTCACCAGCCATTAGTTATTAATCAACTATTAACTGATGATTAATTACTAACAACTAACAACTAACAACTAACAACTAATAACTAATCAGTCGTACTAACGTGGTCTATGCGTTCTAATTGCCAGAGAATTTGGTTGCCCTCGCGGCGCACCCGCGAAACTACCCAATTGCGCCAAACCCAGTTGTCTCCGCGACTGGTGACAGCGCTGGCATTTACATCCATCAAATCAGCCAGTTCAGAACTGGTAATCAAGTAGCCTTTGGTGGCCACTTCATCGGCGATGTGCAAAGTTTCGATCAGATTGCGGAGTTCCTGAACCCTTACCTCGCGGGGCAAGTTCTCCACGGTATCGGCAGTTGAATCCATCATGGTAGAGTTGGAGATCGGAAGGTCAGAAGTTATGACATAGGATTCTATCGTTTTGTTACCAGTTGCGTCCGTTTCTGCCAAAACAATTGTGTTTTCCAACTGTAGGGGCGGTGCCCCCGTGCCCGCCCGTTCCCCGTCTGCTGTTGGTTTCTGCTGTTGCAGTTGGGGGGTGAGATTGTGAGAGAATTTGCGGGCGATTTCATCGCATCTCTCGTTGTAGAAGTCGCCGGAGTGGCCGCGGACGTGTTCCCACTTGACTTGCCGGGAATTGAGCTTGTCTAGCAGGTGCCAGAGGTCTTGGTTGACGACATCTTTGCCCGTCGAGGTTTTCCAGCCTTTATTTTTCCAGCCTTGAATCCATTTGGTGATGCCATTTTTGACATACTCGCTGTCGGTGTAAAGGGTGACTGGTTCCGTTTGACCAGAATTGGCAAAAAATTCCAGCGCAGCGACGGCAGCCTGCATTTCCATGCGGTTGTTGGTGCTTTCGGGTTCTGCACCTCCGAGTTCGTGACAGTTGCCATCGGCGAAGCAAACTACTGTACCCCAGCCGCCGGGGCCTGGGTTGCCGGAACAAGCGCCGTCCGTGTACAAGCTTTTGATGGTGGGAGTTGTCATGGGCTAATTAATTTGTTATTTACGATTATTCAGTTTACGGGTGCGATAATTGAGGAAATTGCGATCGTTTTAGTTGCTGCTATGAAAAACACTAACTTAAAGATTAAAAAGGTCTGGTTATTTATTTGTCCGTTTTCTTTGTTATTTTTTAATACTCTGGCGCAAGCACAGCCCATAGTTCCGGCTGCTGACGGTACTGGGACTGCTGTTACCCGCACCGGCAACCGCTACGATATCAACGGCGGCAGTTTGTCGGGAGACGGGGCAAATCTTTTTCATAGTTTTGGCCAATTCGGCTTAAATCAAGGTCAAATTGCTAATTTTCTGACTAATTCGTCTATTCAAAATATATTAGCTCGCATTGCTGGCGGCGACGCTTCGCTAATTAACGGCTTAATTACTGTCACGGGCGGCAATTCTAATCTGTTTCTGATTAATCCTGCGGGGATTGTGTTTGGCCCGAACGCGAGTTTAAATGTGCCGGGGGCTTTTACTGCAACTACTGCTAATAGTGTTGGTTTTGGTTCTAATTGGTTTAATGCGGCGGGTACAAATAATTTTAGCCAGTTAGTTGGTACGCCAAATGCTTTTTATTTTGGGGGGACTCAACCGGGAAGTATTGTTAATGCTGGCAATTTGGCTGTGACTCCGGGACAGAGTTTGAGTTTGCTGGGCGGTACGGTTGTGAGTACGGGGCAGTTGTCGGCACCCGGTGGGCAGATTACTGTTGCTGCTGTTCCGGGCGAGAATGTTTTGCGTATCAGTCAACCTGGGCATTTGTTGAGTTTGGAAATAGCAACGGGCGGGAATTTTGGGAATTCTCAACAAACTTTAAATCCTGTTTCTTTGCCGCAGTTGCTGACAGGTTCTGGGCAAAATCAGGCCGCTGGTGTTGTGGTTGCTGCTGATGGTAGTGTGCGGCTTGTGGGTTCTGGTTTGCAGGTGAATTCTGGAGATGTGGCAATTGCTGCTGGGAATATGTCTGTGATTCCGCAGGTGAATGCGGGAAGTGCGACTATTTTGGCTGCGGGAAATCTCACGTTAGCGGGGGCTAGGCTGCAAACTGCGGGGGATTTGAGTTTGCTGGCCGGGGATGCGGTGCGGGTTCGAGATAGCGTGGAGAATCCGTTTTTGGCGCGGGCTGGGGGGAATTTGGAGGTGCGGGCCGATCGCGCGATCGACATTCTCACCGTAAACGCCACGGGCGGCTTGTCTCTTCCCGCACAATTTCAAAGCGGTGGCAATTTGAGTTTAGTTAGCAACGGCGTGATTTCGGGGGATACTCACTTTGCTTCGAGGGGCAATTTTTCGGTGCGCAATCTGTCAGGAATGCCGGGAAATTTTGTGAGTTTATTTGACCCGATTATCAGTTCGGAAAGAGATGTTTTCTTAGGAGATTATACTGGTGTTTCGCTGAAAGTGGAAGCGAAGGGCAGCATTGTTGCTGAGAGTATTACAATTACTGGCCCTGATCTTGCATTGCGGACGGAAAATCTGAATCCCGACGATCCAGATATTGTTATTTTAACCACCAGTCCGGCTTTAATTCTGCGGGCGGGATTACGAGATTTGGCAAATCCCCTTAATATTTCTACTGACAGTTTGGGTGACGATGGAGCTTTCAGTTCAGTGTCGGTTTTTCCCAGAGGTTTTATTTATGTGGAAGATAATATTTTTGCAGGCGGGCCGGTGATTGCTTCGGCACCGGGAGATGTGGTAACTAGAGAGATTAACGGCGGTAGCATTACTCTCACAAGTACCGCAGGGGCTGTGATAGTTGGGGGTAGATTGATATCGGGTTCGACTATTGATATTGAAGCTGCCAACAATATTTTGACAAGTGACATTTCTCGTGGTGGTATCAACGGCAATATTACTCTGACTTCTGGGGGTAATATAGTAACGGATAGGATCAATAGTGGGACGAATGGGACGATCGCACTTACAGCAGCCGGCAATATAAATTTTGGGAATTTGCAGGGTTCTCAAGTTAATATTACCAGCAACTCAGGTGCTCTGGGAGTTTTGACCGATCCGAATACAATTGTCCCGAATACAACACCAGTCAATATTACAGCCACTGAAAATATCACTTTGGCAGCTTCGGGCGACTTAACCGTAGGGAACCTCACGGGTGCTACTCTCAGGGCTAGCAGCAGCAGCGGAAGCGTCGCTACAGGCGCGATCGCCACTACGGGAGATGTCAGAATTTTAGCAGGACAACAAATCAACACGGGGGCGATCGCTGTTAATCCTTCAGCCAATCAAGTTAATCCTGCGATTCCCACAGTCAATTTGGACGCGCAAACTAATATTAACGTGGCATCGATTGATGCTGCCGCCGCCAGCGTTGCTTTGAGAGCTTCTAGCGACTTAAATACTGGGAATTTGCAGGGGGCGGCAGTTGATGTTAACAGTGATGGGGGAAATATTGCGATCGGCAATACTGCATCAACTGGAAATATCAATTTAAGAGCTGCGGGAAATGTGAACTCAGCAAATTTGCAGGGTGTAGGAGTTAATATTAACAGCAGTGCGGGGACGATTGGAGTTACCAGTGCCGCCGCCACCAGTAATGTAAATTTGACAGCTTTGGGCAATATCAATTCAGGAATTTTACAGGGAAGTGATGTTTCAGTTAATAGTAATACTGGAAGCATTCAGACTGCAAATGTTACGGCCGGTAACGGTGTGAATTTGAGAGGTTCTGGCGATGTCAATGCTGGAAATTTGAGGGGATTTGCAGTTGATGTTATCAGCAATGCGGGGAATGTGAGAATTGGGCAGGTTGACGCTGGAGGAAATATTAATTTGCAAGCCGCTCAAAATGTGAATTCGGGAAATTTGCAGGGAGTTGTAGTTGATTTAGTTAGCAGCAGGGGAAATGTCAGCACTGGCAATATTGATGCTTCAACAATTGTGGATATTTTAGCGGGAGGGCAGATCGCAACTGGGCCAATAAATATTAATTTCTTTGGGCGCGATCGCAATCCTGCAGTGAATATTAACGCTCAAAATGATATTAGCATTGTATCGGTGAATGCTCCGGGCGCTCAAGTTGATATCGCAACTCCGGGTTTGGTGCGAGTGACTGGTACTTTTGACCAAAACCGCACTCCTGTGAGTATCTCAACGCTTGGTGGCGCTCAACCGGGTACAGTCAGGATCGCCCACGGTGGCGGGGATGTCAATCCGCCGATACCTTTTGCGGTGGGAGATGCGGCGGTTAACGGGACTGCTGGGGCGATCGCCATCAATGCGGATGGTACTATTGCTCAGGGACAATCTTTCATCAATTCTTATACTCAAGGTAGTAGTGCGATCGTCACTACAAATCAACCCGGAATAACTCAACCCGGAATAACTCAACCCGGAATAACTCCTGTCTCTTATACACATCT
>PVWI01000259.1 GCA_003003725.1 filamentous cyanobacterium Phorm 6
TTTTAATAATTTTAGAAATCGCGTATTAGCTTGCTTCTCTGATTAGATAAAATTATAACCATAAGTTCAGGAGAGCCCGGGCAATCTACCGGATGTAACGGATGGATGGAAGAGGGAAGTTATGCAATGGATTAGCTTTATTCGGAGGTAACAGAATGCCTGATCCCCAATTTCCAATTACGCTTTAATCTCTAATTTATTGCCGCACTTTTTGCAAAATTTAGCATTAGCATCATGTACAGACAAACCACAGCCTGTATAAACAGTTTCTACTTGATTAGCAGTTTTAACTAATTGTTTGATTAAATCCCCCAATTGCCAAGGAATCAGGGCAATTCCGGTCAAAATCATCAAAATAGTCAAAAAGCGGCCAGTTTCTGAAATCGGAGTAACATCGCCAAATCCCACCGTCGTCATCGTAACAACGGAGAAATAAACAGCATCCAAAAAAGTGCCAAAACCTTCGGGATTGGCCGGATGTTCCACTTGATAAATCAAACCAGAATAAACAAAAATTATTGCCAATAAAGTAAACAAAATCCGCGAAAAAATTACCCCATCTTCGCTGCTGATAAGGAAAATAGAATTTTTCAATTCTAGAAAACGGATGAGTCGAAGAATTCTAAACCAGCGGAAAATGCGGATAAAACTAACATTGACAAATCCTAATAAAAATGGTATAACTCCCACCAAATCGACTATTGAGAAAAAACTAAAAACAAATTTAAATTTATTGTCAGCGCACCACAATCGCACTAAATACTCGGTCGCAAAAACAACTAAAAGCGCTGTATTGAGAGTTTCCAAATTAATTATAATAGCTTCTGCAAGCGGGTAAGTTTCGGCGATGAAGCTGGCGGAAGATAGGAGAATGAGTCCGGTAAGGGTTAAATTGACGGTTCTACCAATTGGGGTTTCGATGTCTTCGAGATAAAATCCAATTTGCGATCGGGTTAACATAGATGAGATAATGAATAGCATTTCTGAGGTAAGGGAATGAGCATCGAATTAACTAAGGGTGAAAGGTTCAATCTTTCTCAGGAAGCTCCTGATTTCAAGAAAGTTGCGATCGCCCTGGGATGGCAAGTCAGCCAGACAGCACAAAACTGCGATATTGACGCATCTGTGTTTATGTTAGGCCCTGACGGTCGGATTCCCGATGAAAAGTATTTTATATTTTACAACAATCTGACATCGCCGGACGGTGCGGTGCGACATTCAGGTGACAGCAGGAATGGACAAATTGAGGGAGATGATGAGACGGTTTATCTGGATTTGAGTAAAATCAATTCGGCGATTCAGGAAATTGTATTTGTTGTGACTCTTCACGAGGGACAGGAAAAGAATCAAAGTTTTAGTCAAGTTACAAATGCTTTTATCCGGCTTTACAATTCTGAAACTGGAAACGAATTGGTTCGGTACAATTTAAATCAGATATTTTCTCAAGAAACGGCTTTAGAATTTGGACGTTTGTACAGGAAGAATGGCGAATGGAGGTTTCAGCCGGTAGGACAGGGATATAATGCTGGGTTGCAAAGTTTTGTGGACAAGTATCATGTTGAGAATGCGGTTGATAAAAGCTCGAATGCTGGTGAGAAGGTTGATGATGCTGAGGTTTTGAAGCAATTTAGCGATCGGGTGGATCGATTATTGCGCGAAGAGGCGATCGAGGAGACACCAATTCCAGCATCTAAGGAAGCGGTAGAACAGCCGGTGGCTACTCCTGTAAATGCGGATACTGTGGAATCGGAGGAAGAGGAAAAAATAGATGATTCTGTACTAGAAAATCTGGAACCAGCTATCACTGCTGAGGAATTTTTGCAACGGTATAATCAGAGAGAAAGAGATTTTACTGGAGTTAATCTAGCAGGAGTAAATCTGAGCGGAAAATCCCTTAGTCAAGTCAAGCTGAGTAGCGCTAATCTAAGCGGTGCTGAACTTTCTCAAGCAAATTTATCTGGCGCTAACCTGACTGAGGCAAATTTATGTGATGCCAACCTTCACAAGGCTAATCTACAGTCAGCCAACTTAAGGAAAACAAAATTCATAAATGCAAATTTAAGCCAAGTAAATCTGGAAAAATCAAACCTAAGTGAAGCGAATCTGAGTGGGGTAAATCTCAGTAGTGTTCATGTGTCGTCAACAAACTTCAGCAGGGCCAACCTTAGTAAGGCAAACTTAACTGGGTTAAATTTTAAAATATGTTGGTTTATAAGTGCTGACTTGACTAATGCAAATCTAAGTAAGACTAACCTATTAAAGGTAAACCTTGAAGGGGCAAACCTTGAGGGAGCAAAACTTCAACAAGCGGTTTACGGCACAATGACTATCTTCCCCACAGGCTTTGACCCTGGAAAAGCAGGTGCTTACTTAATCGCTCCTATTGCTTCACTGCGAGAAGCAAACCTAGCTCGTATTGACTTGAGCGGAGTCAACCTAAGTGAAGCTAACTTGAGTGGTGCAAATCTAACTAAGGCAAATTTGTCGAGTGCAAAACTCCTACAAGCTAATTTGAATAAAGCCAACTTAAGCGAAGCAGATATGAGGAGTGCCAACTTAACGGCGGCAAACCTGATAGGAGCAAACCTGATGCAGGCATATTTAGGATCTGCGAACCTAACTGCGGCAGACTTGAGTGGAGCGAATCTGAAAAATGCACATACAGATTACTATACAAATTTTCGTGGTGCTAATCTGACAAAAGTTAATCTGGTTGGTGTAACTCTTCAATGTAATCTCAGCGGAGCAATATTAAGTGAAGGAAATCTCTGTGGGGCTAACCTTAGTGGTGGAAATTTTAGTGAAGCAGACTTAACTTCGGCAGACTTGCGCGGGGCAAATTTGCAGAATACAAACCTAGAAAAAGCCAACCTAAAGAGAGCGAACCTAAGTGGGGTGGTAAATCTGGAAACGGCAAAACTCGCAGGTGCAATTATGCCAGATGGCACAATTCACGAATGAATTAATGTTTGTATTCATGAATTTAGTTTTTAGCAATGGAAGGACTAGGGCGTGTTTTATTAACCTGGAGATCCCCCCTAACCCCCCTTAACAAGGGGGGGACAAGAGCATTTTCAAAGTCCCCCTTCTTAAGGGGGATTTAGGGGGATCGAGACTTCGATACAAGCGACATTTATTATGGGTTTCAGTCTTAAGTTGATACCAAGAGTGGGGTGTGCCTAGCCATACAAATAGATTATAATTAATGTGAAATATCAAATACATAGATTTTCGATGAGTGAATCTGACACGGAAATTATAGAATCCACCCTAAGATGGATGACGGAGTTTGTCGAGTTACCGCATCCAGTTTTCAGCGATTTACCAGTTTGTCCCTTCGCTAAAAAAGCACGGTTGGCAAATCAAATTTTATTCAAAATCGAGCCGTTTTCAGCGCTGACTCAGTTTGAGGCAGATTCTGCCATCATGAAATCGATTCATCAATTTGCTAATTCCGAATTTGAAATAATGGTAGTAATTAATCCCGATAAAACTGCGATTAGTGCGCCGCAAACTAAAGAATTGATGGACAAATTAAACACTCAGATTTCTGAGTTGGGCTTGCTGGCTTTTCACACTCATCCTGAAGAAGATTTTAATATTGACGGGATTCATACTAGGAGGATGCCGTATCCGGGCTTCACTGTTCAAGTAAATTCTAAGCTGAAGCCGGCTTCCGATGTTTTAGAGAAAACTGAATATTACAAGAATTGGACGGCGCAGCAACTCAAAGATTTCGGGATTCCGAGAAATTGACGATCGCCCCTTTTCTCCTCTCTTCCTTCGCGCCCTTTGCGCCTTCGCGGTTTACTCTTCCTCTTCCCCAGTTCCCCGCGCCTCTGGAAGCAACTACAATAAGTTCAGGAAAAAATCTTTACACATAAAAACTCATGCAGCTTAAGTCCACCACCCGCCATATTCGCATTTATACCGCCATCCTCGAAGACAACGAACTCGTACCAAGCAATGACCTTTTGACTCTGGACATTGACCCAGACAACGAACTCAACTGGAACGACGAGTCAGTCAAGCAGGTTTATGCCAAATTCGACCAACTCGTAGACGCCTACGAGGGCGAAGATTTGACCGAATACAATCTCCGTCGCATTGGTTCGGAATTGGAACACTTAATTCGATCGTTCTTGCAAAAAGGCGAAGTCAGCTACAACCTCAACAGCCGCGCTGTCAACTACAGCATGGGATTACCGAGAGTTGACGCGAAAATTAACCTGTAATATTGTTTCCGCTTGCATCGGAATTATTAGTAGCCGAAATCAGGACGCGGCATTGCCTTTCGGAGTGTCAATAATCGCCTGAAAGCCGTGGTATATCTCGTTTTTGCCACGGCTACTCTGATCATCCCCGCTTAGTTTGATCCTATTATGGATTCGCGATCGCTCAATTTCTTGGCTGCTCATTTTCATCCCGTCACTCATCCTGTAAACGGATAGACTGCGGGACTTCCCACTCGTATCAGTTAAATCTTTGAAATCCATTGCCGAACTTCGCTTCAACCTTCTTCTTCCTCAATCCCGCTGGTTTCTGCATCTTTGTCGGCATCATTGGGATCTACCGCACAATTTGGATCGCGATCGCGCTGCAAAAAGTGTTTTAGCGCTACTTGGCGGTTACTCATAAACTCACCCCAAGCGCCGGGAAACACTGCATCCAAGGTTTCCACTAGCGCCCACACCTCAATATTCATCATTTTGTAGTAGTAACGGTGAGAATGTTGAATGCTGGCAAGCATTTCGTCTACCTCAATGGCAGGTAGCGGCTTCGGATCTGGCAAATTCTCGGAAAAGGCGCTTGACTCACGTGGGGGCATGATTAAGTAACTCAACAGTTGGCTGCGATCGGTAAGTTGATTGGAGATTGGAGATTTGAGATTGACTCCACAAGACATCGACCATATTTCTTGTGGAAGAGGCCCGAAAGCCTGTTCAAAACTGGCAATTCTTGCGATGTCTACAGATGAATCTGCGGGCTTGTAACCTGTTGCGCATCTAAATTAAGTTTTTATGGCGGGCTAGAAAAGCCCACCCTACAAGACTTTTAATCAAAATTACTCTTTCAAATTAGATGCACGCCAACTTATTCGTCTTTCGGTAAGGTTAAATTTAACTTTAGTTGCTGCGCCCGATCGCCATGTGCAGATCGCCCGATCGACTTTATCCGAGAATTGATGTTTATTTATACCTATCGGATCGGCTAATTTCTAGGTATGTCGATCGTAGCATTACAATTAGTCCAAAATCTCAATTCCCTTGACTGCCGCGATTTATTCGGCAATTGGCACTATCAGGAATATGCTAAAAACATCGTGTCCTCAAGCCCTTGACTTCGGCGCGGCGCCAGCGTCGAGTCCTGAAATCTGATACCAAAATTTATGCGGGGTCAACAAAATGGTAGACTATTCCTGTCAGTACAAGACTTTAAAACCTACCCCTAAACTGGGGGGAAGTTACGCCTAAAATATTGTCAGGAGATATCGCTACGCACATAAAAGTGCTTTCGTGGTGAGCCTGGGAACCTGGAAAATCAGGATAATAGGACTGTGAAGCTCTACCGCATCCCCGTCTGCTGAGAAAATGGGGTGTACAATAATCACCACGTATTAACCCGTCGAGGTTCAAGCGCTAAAATAGTTCAGATCAGCACGCTTGCCCAAAGGCGCCAGGAACCCTTATGCAAAACTCTGTGCCAAAACACTACTTGTGGGCTGTAGGTGAAGGGATCAAAGCTTCTAAGCCAGGCGATCTAATTTCGGGTCGCTATTTGGTCAAGCGCGATCGACTTCTTGTCGATACTCAACCCGAACAGTTGCCGGAACTTCCCGAAGATATTCCGAGTGCGATCGCTCCTTATCTAAGATTGTTTGCCTATCAGTTGCACGTGCCTCAAGTATACGGCCTGATATCGTCTGCGACGAGCAAACTCCCGGGAGATATCTGGCTGCTGGAAAACGGGCCTATTTTGAAGGTGACGGAATCTTTAATGCCAGAATTGGCGGACTCCTGGAAAGGAGCCGCGGCGATGCGACAGCTCAATTGGCTGTGGCAAATTGCTCAGTTGTGGCAGCCTTGTATCGCTCAGGGCGTGGCTTCGACAATGCTGACACCGGAACTGCTGCGCGTGGAAGGGCAATTAGTCCGGTTTCTGGAATTGCAGCCCGATCGCAAACCTCCTAGTTTGTCGCAGTTGGGCAAATTGTGGCAGCAATGGCTGGAAGATGCTCACCCGACGATTGCCAATTTTTTGCGGCAACTTTGCCAGCAAATGGTGGCCGGTCAAGTGCGCAACGGTGAACAACTGATGGGCCAGTTGGATAAAGCTCTGGCAAAATGCGGTCGATCGTACGATCGTACCGTGGAAATTGCCACGGGCACGGATGTGGGCAGAGCGCGGGCTCACAACGAAGATGCTTGTTATCCGCCCAGCGGTACGGTATTCGCCGGACTCCCGGGCTCGGAAGCTTGCGCGATCGTCTGTGACGGTATCGGCGGACAAGACGGCGGCGAAGTCGCTTCGGAAGAAGCGATTGCTGTGCTGTGCGACAAGTTGCAGCAAATGCCTCTACATCAAGCTAATTGGGACCCGAAAAGCTTGACTTCCAAGCTGGAACGGGCCGCTTGTGCTGCTAACGACAAAATAGCCGATCGCAACGACACGGAACACCGCCAAGGCCGCCAGCGGATGGGAACTACCCTAGTTATGGCTTTAGCACACATTCACGAGCTCTATGTCGCCCACGTCGGAGACAGTCGGGCTTACTGGATTACCCGCACCGGCTGCTATCAAGTTACTCTCGACGACGATGTGGCTTGTCGCGAGGTGCGTTTGGGCTATTCGCTTTACCGGGATGCTTTGGAACAAGTAGCCGCTGGAGCTCTGATTCAAGCTTTGGGCATTACTTCCTCCAACACTCTGCACCCGACTGTGCAGCGTTTTCCGGTGGATGAGGATTGCGTTTTGCTGCTGTGCTCGGACGGTTTGAGCGATAAAGACCGGGTTGAGGAATGTTGGGAAACCGAGATTTTGCCAATCCTCGACGGTAGCATTGATGTGGCGAAGGCGCGCGATCGGCTGATCGAGATTGCTAATACTAGAAACGGTCACGATAATGTCACTGTTGCTTTGATTCACTGTCAAGCACACTTGAAGGAAAATGGCAATACTCTCACAGAATTATCTGTCGCACCTTTAGATGTGCCGATCGAACTAATTGCCGACAGCGAGGATATGCCAACCGATTTGACGGATAGCACCAGTCTTGGCGATGGCAACTCTCAACTTAAGACGCAGTTGGTACAGCAGCCGGATCAAGGTAAAAGTCCATTTTTCCTGCTGATCAAAATAGTCTTTTTGTTAGGTTTGGGGGGTGTATTTGCTTATTTTTTCATTCCTCCGGTGGGTCGGGCGATCGATACTGCCGGGGCATCGATTTTCGGGAAACAGGGTTTAATTAATGCTCGAAGCAAGCCGGAACAAAAAGTTGAATCTGTACCTTCTCCGGTCAAATCTTTAGAAAAAGGCTCGTTTATAGAGATTAAAAGTTCCGGGGCTGGGGAATTGGGAAAAGAGGGCGATAGCTTGGATTTACGAGCCACAATGGGTGATTTGACTGTCAAAGGAACAGTCCCTGTCGGCAGCATTTTGCAGGTGACAAAAACAGAAGGTAGTTGGTTGGAATTGAAAGTTTGTTCGATTCCAGAAATAGTCGTATCTACTTCTCCTAAGCCCAAGTCAAATAAAGATTTTTCTACTGTTTCAAAACCTGTACTAAATCCATCTCCTGCTGTGGTAACTCCCTCGCCTTCGCCCACAGTTAATTCAACAGTTGGAGTAGAAATCGCCAAGCTACAAGCAGGAGAAATCGGATGGATTCAAGAACAAGATGCCATTTCTAAGATAGTATCTAACCCAAATCTCAACCTCACTCAACAGGGTAAATGTGTTGTTGCTTCTGACTCAAATCCTAATGCTAATTAATTGATAGCTGATCAATTCCGGCAGCGCTGGAATTGATCAGCTATCACACATTTAAATTGTATATTTAGGGCGGGCGGGACACCCCACAAGAGTTTATTTTTTTTTATAATTTAAATTCGCGACAGCTTATAAGGCAATACGGTTTACTTAACACTATTTATGCGCCGGAGATCCCCCTCGCATCCCCCTTAAGAAGGGGGACTTTGAGAGCATTCTTGTCCCCCCCTTTTTCAAGGGGGGTTAGGGGGGATCTGTCTTAAGTGAACCGTATTGGCTTATAAGGTGCTTAGGTTGCACCTTAACCACTACTTGAGGCAGTAGACTATGCCGCCATATCGTACTTAACCTAATTTCTTAGATATTTCTGCAAGTTTAGTCACCATTTGCGATACGGCTTGATCAACGGCGGCGCTCAAAAGTGTATCCTCATTATTGGTACTGGAACTGCCTCCGATTCCCATTATGGAGACGCTAGAATCACTTTGATCTGCTTCTCCGATTGCTTTGGCGGTGGCCAGAATATCTCCTGAAGCTGTACCGATTAAGCGGACATCAATTTGAACGATGGCTTTAGTTTTTTCCGAACGGCTACCGATTCCCAGAAAACTACCGCCGCCGGATTGTTTGTCAACATTAAACTTGGTAATTGTGCCGATGAGTACGGCATCAACTCCTAATTGTTTGCCAACTTCTGCTGCGGTGCCGGCATCTATCGGGCCTGTGTGATTTTGCTGTTTGAGGGCTTGTTCGATTTTGCTGCGATCGACTATAGTATAAGTCCCATTGTTCACCAGTTCGTTGATGAGCAGTTCGCTGATGCCTTTGGCTGCGCCTACTCCCCTGTAGGAGCTATAGTAACTATTCGTAGTGCCGTAGTCGAAGTCCATCACCACAAGGCGTTTTTTCGCAGTAGCTTGGGCTTGCAGGGTTGCGGATTGGGTGGTGGCTGGTGTGGCGATCGCGCTTACACAAACACCTGTTAGCATTAGTGCAGCGAGGGAAATGCTGGTCAAACGAGACATAGGAGTTATTTTCATAAATTTTTCCTCACAGTTTTTTTGTTCCGATTCTAGAATAGTTCACAGAACAAGCCGATGTCAGTCAATTTGAGAATCTAGCTTTCAGCTTCCATAAAACCCATCAGCCAATTAGCCATCGTCGCCCTACGAGTCTGTCTCGGCCCAAATTCCCCAATTTTATAGCCCTGAAAGCCCAATTTTTCCTTCAGTAACTGCTTATTTTCTGGAATGATCGATCGCGTCAATTTCACCGTCGCAGGCCGAGAATCGATAAAATCCGGCGGTTCAGGATACTCTAGACACCATTCCTCGGCAACATTTGTACTGTTCCACAGCCCAGTCTCTGCATCGCAACTGAAGCCGAGATATTGCCAAACTAGCTTATTTACAGCAGCATCATCGATTTCTTCGTTGAGGATGGCCCAAATAGTT
>PVWI01000260.1 GCA_003003725.1 filamentous cyanobacterium Phorm 6
GTTTTTTGCTGCCAACTACTCATCTACCCAATTGAGCAACCCAAGAGAAGTAACAGCTCCAAAAAAGTGAGCGCCAATCATATTGACGTTTGCCATCGTTACAAAAATATCTAGGGAACGAATCACATTTTCTGTATTAGTTGCGAGCGCTTGTGGTTGAGCGAGCGTTTTTGCTAAAACTAGACCCACTGTTTCTTCCGAAGCGATAAACGCGATTAGTAGTCCCACTAAACTAGAATTTAATCCAATTCGTAAGGCTTGAGTAATATCTTCTTTGCTGGGATAGAACTGGATATCGCCTCCTTGCAAACGTCTGCCTAAAAGCCGATATCGAAAATCCCAAAATATTCTAAAAGCAAGCAAAACAAGACCAACTATCGCTAAAAATATGCCGAACCCAATACCTGGATTATTGGGTTGCTCGCTCAGGTTGCGGCTCAACATGGCAAGTATTAAAGTAATACCGGAAACCGCACCAAACAATAATTGTACCCAGAAGCTAAATCGACTGAACCAACGAAAATTCTCGACGAATTTGCTTTGGAGAAGTGGTGGCGATACGGATACGGATTCTGATTGATTCATTATATACACCTTCTTGCTGAATTGATAATTATCACAAACGAGACAAGGAAGAGGTTTTTTCGCCGATCGTCCGGGGGCAAGCGATCGCTCTTGGACGCATCAATTCCTTCAAACCTTAGTTTTTTAGTTACAGCAGATTGCAGGTTTATAGGTACGCTCAATATCCCCGTAGGGACACGGCACTGCCGTGTCCCTACAAGAGCTATGTATCTCACATACCTGAAAAGTGCTGTAATCTTCGGGTAACAACCAATCATTTTAGTGCATCAATCCCGGTTTATCATCATCCCGAAGTGATATCATGTGCGATCGATTACCATAACAAAAACGGTTCGTAGTGCGGACTTCAGTCCGCTTTTAGAGCAGACTGAAGTCCGCACTATGAACCCGGGCGCACGCGATATGAGTCCTCTATTAGACTTCTCCTCTAAAAACCTGTAAAGAACAGGCTATTTGAGCCTGTTCCACAAGAGTTATTTGAGAGGTCTATTCATCAGTCAGGAATGGCTGAGGGATACACGCCTGTAGAAATTAGCACGGGTTTGTTGGTATACTCGACTTCTAGCTTCTGCTTCAAGGTCAAATCCCATTGCAGATCGTAGTCCCGCTCAAGTTCAGCGAGGACAAACTGACGCAGCACACCGGTTACGGCAACTTTCTCCCCTTCTTTCACGCTTGTTTTTGGAACGGTGTGTATCACTAACAAATCTTCTCCGCCAATTAATTTGTCTTCATCCAAGGTGAACGAGTTTGGACTTCTGATGGTTTCGACTTCACCACTCACCGCCAGTGTCTTGCCGTAGTATTTTTTGGGGTCTGAGGTGAGTTCCCCCGGTGTGGGGGATAGCGCCATCGATTGTGCAACGATCACAGGTTTACTTTCGTACTCGGCGTACTGATTTGGCTGTAAGCCTAATTTGTACTCACGCTCAATATCTGCAAGCACAAAGTTGCGAACAGTTCCCGTTACTTGAATATCTTGACCCGATTCAGCCGGCAGCACAAAAGGCTTGCCTGTGGCATTGACAACCAAAATCGTTTCGCTGCCAAAAAATTTCTGATCGCTAATTGTAAAAGTCGATGGGCTTAATTTATTGATGGGTTTACTTCTGACTGTCACAGTTTTACCAAGCAGTTCTGCTGTTCTATCGACCACATTCTCAGTTGTCGTGGCAACCGATCCGGGTGGTGCCGGTGCAGGTGCGGTAGCTTCGCGCTGCGGGGTAGAACAAGCCGGAAGCAGGGTAATGGCTGCTAGTGCGAGGGCGATCGCACTTCCCCGAGGATGGCGCAGCTTGTGAGTTAAATTGTTCAAACGATTGTTAACCATTGGAAATCCTCCTGGATTTTTTCTGTTTGTTTTGTTGGTCAAGCTAGAGAGTTTGTGTTCTTCAAAACCGGGTCTTTTTATTGCCTAATTCAAAAACACTTGACCGTCAGCTTGAATTCTTAAAACCCCTTGATTGCCATCAAAGTTACTCGTTTCATCTATTGAAACTGATAGCATTCCTTCTTCAGAACTAGACATGGGTTTAACTTTCAGCAGCCCTCCATCTACGCGCACCATTGTGACAGTCACAGGCGTTGGTAGATTTTGCAGGACAATTTCTGCTCCGCGCGCTAGCATTCGGGATTCTGTATGCCCGATCGCTTGATAGGAAATCGGGGAATTTGTGCTGTTTGTTAATTTCACGCTCACCTTACCTGCCATTGGCATGACAGTGGCAATGGGAGTCTGTCTTCTTTCTGGCAAAGGTGGTTGCGTAACATTCGTTGGCCTCGCGGGAGGAACGATATTTTGACCCAACTCTTGCTGGTTCAATCTTTGATTTGCAGCATTAGGCGGACATCCTTGAGGAACCCGAACATTAGTGTTAAAAGGTTCTTCATAGTAAATGCCAGGACAGGAGTTGAGTGTAGGAGCGGGAGCTGCTGATGCAACAAGAGGAACGGTTGGCAGGGCGATTAATAAACTTCCAGTGATGATTTGTAATATCCCTGGCGTTTTTTTCCAGCAATTTAGTTGATACATAGATATCTCCTGATGAAATCTTGCAAATTTAGTCAGAGTTTGCCACTTTTTGGGCGAGGAAATAATCGCTGGTAACTGCTTACTTTTGAAACAGTACCAAACTTTGTTCGCTGGTGCGATCGCCATTGTTAGAACTGAGGTTCACTTCGTATTTGGTTCCTGGTAGAGCAACCGTGGGATTAAAAGCAAAGCTGAAGTTACCTTGTTCGTCTGCTTTAACTGTGCGTTCGAGGATATTTCGTTCAAACCCAAACAAACCTGCCACCGAAGAGGTAGCCTGAACCTTGACATTAACTGTGGCATTTGGGGCGCTGCGTCCTTCCACTTCAACCGTCCCACTGACGCGAGCATTTTCTTCGGGAGTGATAATTTGTAGAGGGATTTCGGCAGTCTTAACACTGCTATTATCGCCAGCAACTAAATCTCGATCTAAACGGGAACGAACAACTTGATTTCCCGACTGCAAACTAGCAGTAACCTTCGTACCTTCTGGGGGGAAATAATCTTGCCGGCGGATCGTATATCCGCCCGTGTAAAGGCCGTTGGATTCTTCCCGCATGGGGATGTTATAAGCAACTCCTTCAATGGAGAAAGTAGCTGTAGCGTTGGGAGTGCCGAGCAATTTGAAATTGAGCGTGGTTCCCGGATCTAACTGCTGTACGGATTGAGCGCTGAAGCGGTCAACAGACAATGATTGAAAGCGGCGATCGCTATTACCAGCAAGTAGAGGTTGTTGCAAGCGAGTGCTGCTGATGCGATCGCCTTGTTGCAAATTTGCCAGCACTGCTGTATTTTCCGAAATTCGATCGCCCTGGCGAATCATGTAGCTTGCCTCGTAAACTCCCGGTTGAACCTCCCGCATCGGCAGATTTTGCACTGCATTTTGGATAGTCAAGGTAGCTCTAGAATAGGGGGTTCCTCGCAGCACGAAAAATAATTGTGTTCCCGGATCTAATCGCTGTACTGGATACGCGGTAAAACTGTCTATCTCCGAACCCAAGATTCTTTGTTGAGCTACTTGGATAGAGGGTTTGGGATTAGCTCGGGCCATTTCCGGCAAATAAATGACAGAACTCAACAGAGCCAGTCCAATCGCGGTTGAAAATGATTTTATTTTCATGATATACTCCTAACTTGAGACAACCAACCTTTGACATTATTAATGTGAAAATGTAAATAATTAAAGATTGACTTTCGCAAAAGGTCGATTGTCTGCGTTCTACAATCTTTGAAAATTTTGTTTCTATATCTATTTAACCTCAACTAGCCACAGGTTGCCATCTGTCGGAGGCAATAAGAAAATATCTATCCGATGAAAGACGATCGAGCAAAAACTGATGATTTTGCTTTGAGTTAAGCGCGATCGTCGATCGGACTATTGACGACAGATACACCGGGGCGCGTCCATTCTTGCAACACAAGCTAGTTAGGGCAGCTATTCCAGAACCCAAACTATCCATAATCAAATCGATAATCGTATCATCCAGACTGCAAATCACTTCGCTCAAAAGAACCATACCAGCCGTCCATGCGGTAATTTCCCACAAAGCAACGATCGCAATTCCAAAACTGGTTATCGTTAGCAAGTACAGCAGTTTGCGATCGCGAAAAATAGTCAGCATTGAACTGTAGGCTAAAAAACTCAATGCTAAAGTCACAGCAAAAATCGTGAAGGCGTGAACAATTTCATCATAAGGCCCCCGTTGGTAAAACAGTCCCCACACCCAGCCTCCAGCATTGAGTAAGACAGCAAGCACAAACAGAAAATCAAACAGCGCTGGCAAGGGATTTTTCATCACTACAAACACCACGGATGCTGTTAAAAATAATGCTAGCGCCAAGGCATTTTGCCAATTTTTATGACTGACAGCAGCTATTACTGCTATGGTTAATAACGCCTGCCCCACCCAAGCTGCAACTCGATAGCCGCGCCAATTTGTAATTATCATTACTATCTTTCCGTCTTAACATAAAATTGTTCATTAATAGTGCTGATAGCGAGCAGTTTATCAGTGCAGAATTTGTCGGTAACGAGCTTGAACTAATGAGTAGATGCCATAGGCAATCAAACCCAAAGCCACTAAACCGAGAATCCACGGGCCAAACCGATTTTGTTCCAGGGATGCGAGCACCTCACCAAATCCTTTAGCTTGACTGGCATCTGATTGCTTCGCAGCTTGAATTAAGAAAAAGCCGATGATAGTGAAGACAATGCCACGAGCTGCAATCCCAAGTCTACCCAGTCGCACTGCCCAAGTTTTCTCGTTGTTACTCATTTGAGTGAGTTTGAATTGCTGGCGGAATTTTCCCTTAAATGCTTTATAAAGGTAAGAGAAACCCACACCGATCGTCATTGCTCCCCCCAGCCCTACCAGCCATTGACCAAAAGGTTGAGATAAAAACCAAGCTGTCCAATCTTCAGTGGAATTGCCGCTGCTACCGCCGGAACCGATCATTAATTTGACAGCAGTCACCGCCAAACCTGCATAAGCTAACCCACTAAAAGCGTACCCAATGCGCGTCGCAATTCGCTTGGCATCCATTTTTTCGCCAGCGTGTTCCGGATCTAGAATAGTTTGAACAATCCGCAACAAAACGTACCCAACAATACCAATTGTGACCAGAAACAGCAGGAATTTTCCGAAGGGTTGGGAGACAATTGTGGTTAATGCACCGCTAGTATCGGTTGTTCTGCCGCCAGCTCCAAAAGCTGCTTGTGCTGCGAGAAAACCGACTATAAAGTAAACTAAGCCTTTGGCGGCATATCCCAGTCTTGCCAGTCGCTCGAACCAGGGATGAGAACTTGCGCGTCGGACAGGTTCTGTGATGCTATCGGTGGGTGAGTTGCGCCGTGTCATATTTTTCTACAATTTGGAATTAGTTGGGTATTCCAGCCGCCTATTCATAAATTTAGTGCGATCGCGCAGCGTGCCGGAGGCAGATCGATCGCCTATTTTTGGTTGGTAAGAGGACAAGCAAAAAAGGGAAATTCTGAGTAAAAAAGGTTTTTTTTAAGGCGAATATAGTATTTGTATCTATTCCACTATAATTTTCTCCTGCTCAGAGAGTTTTGGCATCCCTCCAGGTAGGTAAATCAGTCAGGGCGATCGCACTCAAATAGTCTCTCAGCAGGATTAGCCCAGGATGGCATTGGCTCGGCACCGGCGATCGCCCCGTGATTTTTCGTTAGTCGAGTTACGCGCACAATCTATCTTAGGTACGATAATTTTTAAATTGAATGTACGGGGAATATATCTTAAGTAAGATTTGGGGAAATCTGCTGGAATTCTGCACAATCTTTCCCATACGTAGGTATGCTGTAGAAAATAGATTTATCCAAAAAATATTTTAAAAGACAGACGGGACGGCTATCCCACAAAAATTATCGGAGAAGTTTTATGAAAATTGCGCTTTCAAACTTGAAAACCTGGTTAAGCCCGATCGCGATCGCAGTTGTCTTTGGTTTAATCTCAGATATTGCACGATTCCTGTATAACCTGTAGGAGGGATTTATGTTGTGGGTTTAGGAGAGTGGATCGGTTTTTTGGCTTTGATAGTCTCGCTCTATATTTTGTGGAAAATTAGAGCAGTCATTTTATTGTTTTTTACTGCCGTAATTTTAGCGATCGCTCTCAACCGTTTAGTGCGAAGATTGCAGCAGTCTGGTGCTAGGCGCGAAGTGGCGATCGCTTTAACAGTTGGCATTGTACTGGTGATCTCATCTGTTTTTATTTTCCTGATATTCACGCGCCTCAGCTCTCAATTTGAAGAGCTAACTCAACTTATCCCGCTAGGGATAGAACAACTGCGATTGTGGAGCAACTGGTTGCAAGCAAGAGTGCCGGAACCGGCATTAAATAACATTCCCAATCTTGATGATTTAAGCAGACAACTCCAAACTTTTTCTCAGTGGGCAATTTCCCATATCTATCTATTTTTATCCAACTCCCTCAGTTTAGTAATTAATTTCTTGTTAATTACCGTTTTGACAATTATGCTTGTGGTAAATCCCGTGCCGTACCGCCAAGTAATAATCAGGCTGTTTCCCGCTTTTTACCGCCACCGAGTCGATGAAATTCTGACTGAATGTGAAAAAAATTTAATGGGCTGGTTGGCGGGAATTGCATTGAGCATGACTTTTATTGGGATTGCGAGCACTGTGGGTCTGTTTCTCTTGCAAGTGCAACTGCCTTTTGTTAACGGCTTTTTAGCATTTTTATTAGCTTTAATTCCTTATGTTGGCGCGATTTTGAGTGTCGTTCCACCCATGTTGCTAGCTTTGTTAGATTCTCCAGGAAAAGCAGGTGCTGTATTGTTACTTTATTTGGCAATTCAACAAATAGAAGGCAATTTTATTACACCTATAATCATGGAAAAGCAAGTGTCCCTGCTCCCGGCATACACCTTAGCTTTGTTGGGAGCATTTGGTTCTTTATTGGGGTTTTTAGGATTATTGCTAGCGCTTCCAATCCTAATTGTTGCTCAAACTTGGGTTAAAGAAGTTGTAATCAAAGATATACTAGATCGCTGGGAAACCGCTCCCTCGCGGAAACCATGAAATGATGTTATGTTATACTAAATTCCGGTTTGGGATACCCTTTACGAACCAGTCGGCGCAGGCAGACATCGTTTGTGTAGACGCGGTTTCAACCGCCCAATCATCTTGAAATTCCTGATTTTAATTATCCGGTTTCCTACACCATTTTGATATGTATAGCAATCCTAAATCATTTGTGAATTTCTTACTCCCTCCCCTTAATAAGGGGAGGGTTGGGGTGGGGTAAAAAACTTTACGACTCCTGCAAGGACTGCTATATCTGATTCAAGAATTTGAGTTCTGATGCAGTAATTGCTGAATATCCGTCCGCAAGGCAGCAATTTCAGCGCTCAGGGCTGCAATTGACTTTGCTCCTGCTAATTCGGCTTCCTCATCCTCTGCATCGCGACCGATAAAAAATGTGGCAATGGTCGCAGTTACATAACCAAAAACTGCAAAAGCATAAAGTGCCAAAACAAGGCAAAGTATGCGGCCTTCAGGCGTTTTTGGCCAATATTCCGAACCCAATGTCATCATCAACATTGCCGTCCACCACAAAGCAGTGGCGTAATTATTTAAACCGGAGGAACTGTCGCCGACATCTTTTTCAAACGCATACATCCCCGCTGCGCCTACCAAGGTAATAATTATTGTTAGTCCTACAACATAACCAAATCCCCTGCGTTGAACACTTGCAGCTAAGGCCCGCATCCCTCGATTGGTACGAGTCATGACTCGCAACAACTGCAAACTTCGGACAGCCCGTGCTGTCTTAAATGCTCGCAAAATTCGGATAAATCGAAAGGTACGCAAAGCAGGTAACAGCAGAGAAAAAACTGCGATCCAATTGCTTTTGATATAGGAAATTTTGCGCGGTGCAATGGCGAGTTTAAGTATAAAATCTGCAATAAAAATCGCCCAAATCGTGTTGCTGGCGACTTCTAAAAATGAGTTTAATTCCCAAATTAATTCAACTATAAATAGAGCTAGCCACACAAAGGACAGCACCAGCATGGGAGTTTCCAGCCAATCTTCTAGCTGCTGTAAAATCTCGTTGCGCTCTTGTTCTAGGGCTGGTTTTTCTGCAAGGTTTGGGTCGCTCATAGGTTAAGTCAGCGATCCAGAGCGTCGATTTTTTGCGATCGGCTTTGGCGATCGGCGATCGCACCGAGCACTCTCTGTTCTGCTTCGGAGACTTCCCCGCTACTTTCAGCAATGCGGTGGCATTGAGCTAATAGCGGTACGGCGAAGTCGGGGTTGAGTTGCTCTAACAAGGCATCTAATGGTTCGGGCGATTTAATATTAGTAGCAATCGTATTCAGAGAATGGGCATTTAATTGCAACACCTTCAATCCTGGCAAAATATCTTCCCAGTTTTTGTTGGGATAACTTGCTAGAATCATGTGCACAATAATTTGATCCATAACTGCTTGTTGGGCGATCGCCACATCGAGATATTCTTCGCTTTGTTGCTGAATCGCTTGCAGCGTTTCGGTTGCAGGTTCTTCAGCATCTTCCCTCAATTTGGCTTCATAAAACTCGCGCGCCGCATATCCCAGCGCGTACAGCATCGTAGCATTCGTACTCGCACCAATCATCGCACCGGCCAGCGGTACGTTGCGTAAAAAACCCAAACCTGCTTTCATGGCGTTGCTACCGCCCAGCGCCAACCCAAAAATTGCCAAAACCTCGCCTTTTCGCCCTGGATCTTGCAAATCCATCCCATAAGCGGCAGCAATTTCATAAACCATTTCAGTTTGAATCGCAGTAGTCGCGACTAAATCGATCGCCAGCAGTGCAGCCGCGACACCGGGTAAAAGGCTGCTAGCAAGTCCGACACCACCTGCTTGGATCGCTTTTTGCACCATGATGCGATGGGCAATTTCGCTGGAATTTTCCTTGGGATACTGTTGTTGGAGTTGCTTGACTTCCGCTTCGGCTTTGGCCAAATCGACGCGCGAGGTAACTCCAACTAACCAATCAACCCTGAACACACCTGCAACTTGTCTGACAAAAGGAAGATTCCCAACAAAAGTCATAGCTTGTCCGGTTTCCTGCGTTGCGTGTCCAATTAATCGATAAGTTTGTTTAGCAGCAGCTTCCCCCAAATCAACTGCCGTATCAACAACCGCTTTGCCAGCATTCAGTGCAGATTCTGCTGTCTCAGCAACCACATTTAACAAACTAGACTTTTGCTGCAAATCAGTTTTTTCTTCTGGGTTTGATTGGTCATTCATCACTGTTTTTTCAATTAACGACAATATGCC
>PVWI01000261.1 GCA_003003725.1 filamentous cyanobacterium Phorm 6
GTGTATGGAGAGTCTCTTCTTTCGCGTCGAGACTTGTAAAGTGTAACATCTAAGCGTTACAGGATTTCGTAAAGATTTATTACAGGCAATAAAACCAAGAAACCATGCCCTGTCTACGTTTCCGATACCTGGCACTCACCGGACTGGGCTAAACTGCTACCAGCGACACTAATTGTTAACATAATGTTTGATGTCGAATGAACTTTCAAATTATCGGAAACATTACTAATATTGAAACAATAGCAGTTGGCAACTCAATTCGGGAATTAGAACGTTTGCAGAAAAATTATGGCAATGGACGTTGGAGAAAACTCAAAGGAATAGCAACAATTATCCTGACTGATGGTACAGCCTGCGAAGCTGAGTTACATTGGTACGAAGCACACGGCATTGGCAAAAAAGAAATCAAAATCAAATATATTTTATAGGAGGAGTCATGAATCCCCATAACTTAAAAACACAATTTGTAGTTTGCATTAATAATCAAGACTATCAAGCATCATTGGAAGTGCGAAAAATCTACCAAATAATACCGGATAATCACGCTGGGGAACATCAATTTATCCGAGTTATTGATGAATCAGGCGAAGATTATTTGTATCCAGTTACATATTTTGTGCCGATCGCATTGCCGAAAGCCGTAGAAGCCGTATTTGCCTAGGAGAAATTAACAATGCTATCTGTAGAAAAATGCCCGATTTGCGGCGGTGAAATAGTTGTAGGGTGTGTCGCCTCGAAAAATCCTCAACAAAAAATCGACAATCTCATAGCGACGCACCTTACAAAATACTTGACGAAACAAATGTTGGTGTAATAAGTAAGGTACGCCGTGGGCATCCTACAGATGTGAGTTAGGGCGCAAGTCTTGTTAATGTTTGTTCGGATTTTTTGGAAAAGGAATTCCTAAACTTTCATGAAAAAGAACCTGAGTTTTATAAGTCAAGCGGCGGTTAACTTGTTTGATGATTTTTTCCAAAAGCGCATCGCCGGTTTTTTCAATTAAAGGTTGAGACATCGATCGAATAAACTTGGGAAAGCAAACTCCCACAGCCAAATCTAGCTTCCACGTAGCACTGGTAATCGCAGGCGGTAGCTTAGCACGTTCCGACGCAGGCCAATCGGCGGCAAACTCGTCAGATGGTATCTCCACTAGCTTCATCGCCGATCGAAAATTCACTTCATACCCAGGCGAGGTATAATTCGGAACCGGAATAGTCTTGATCAAATAGCAGCCTTCATCGTCAGGCGGTAACAACTCTAAACCAATTCTCGCTTCAACGCGGTAGCCGAAAGCCCCAAAACGCCCGATTAATAAATCGTAGCCGTTTTCGCCGATCGGCTGGGCCGTCATCGGCAAAGCGCACTGGCAAAACCAACTCTTGTGATTGTTCAAATGCTCAGCCACCGTAGCAGCATCGGCGTACATCTCCATACTGTCTTCAAAATGCGTGTGAAACCAAATCGGCTCAACTTCCTCTCTTGCCTCCGCACTTCCACTTTCGGGCTGTCGGAAACTCGCATCTGGGTAGTAGTTTTCGTCAGAAGCTTCAACAGTAGTTTGGTATTCAGCGGAATCCTGCTTCATCGTATGCTCTCCTGTAATACACGCTTTCTCGATCGGGCTGGGGATGTGGTAAGGGAGTTTTCTCCCTACAATTGAGAAATAGATAGCAAAAAAACTTACCCTAGTTCAGCATAACTTGACTTATGAAAGCATTTGTAGCAGGAGCCACGGGCCAAACCGGCCGCCGAATTGTCACAGAATTAGTCAAGCGGGGCATTCCCGTGCGCGCCTTAGTGCGGAATCTAGAGACAGCTAGACAAATTTTACCACCAGAGGTAGAGCTAGTGACAGGCGATGTATTAAATGCCACTTCTCTGGCCGATGCGATCGGCGATAGTACGGTGTTGCTGTGCGCGACAGGGGCGGCCCCCGGTTTTGACCCCACAGCCCCTTACAAGGTGGATTTGGAAGGTACTAAAAATTTGGTGGAAGCAGCCAAGGCTAAGGGCATCGAGCATTTTGTACTCGTGACTTCCCTCTGCGTTTCTCAATTTTTTCACCCGCTGAATTTGTTCTGGCTGATTCTGGTTTGGAAGAAGCAAGCCGAGGAGTATTTGCAAAAAAGCGGCTTGACTTATACGATCGTCCGTCCAGGTGGTCTCAAAAATGAGGATAATTCAGATGCGATCGTCATGACTGGCGCTGACACAATGTTTGAGAGCAGCATTCCCCGCACTAAGGTAGCTCAAGTGTGCGTGGAAGCGCTGTTTCAGCCCACTTCTCGCAACAAGGTTGTGGAAATTGTGGCGAAGCCGGAGGCTCCACAAAAGAGTTTTGAGGAGTTGTTTGCCGCTGTGGTTTGAGTGAATTAGGCTCGCTTCGGTTCGGTGCGTCAGACAAAGCACAATTTGATTGAGCTCAAAAATTTGGACTGACGCACCACACAACAATAATTTTTCGATCGCCAAATCTGGCAAAATCTTAATAGTTTTACCATTCGCCGTTGAAATTTCCCTCTCTCAGCATGAAAACTCTCAAGTGGCCAGCTTGGTTCCCCTATCCGATTTCGTGGTTAAGGGCATTTGCTCTCGCTCAGAGTTTTAGTTTGGTTCTTCGCAGGGGCATTCCCATTGTCACCGACGATATTGGCTTTCTGACTGTACTGCTAGCTGCTTGGCTGATTCAGTTGCCTTTGTTCTTTGTTTTTCACTTTTTAGCAGTCAAAATCTTAAATCCCTTACTGACTATGCTGCCGGGCCGCTTTCGTATAGCGCGCAAGTTTAAGCGCCGGCATACGGGTGTTCGATCGCACTTTCGAGAAGGATTGAATGCTGTTGTAGTGCTTTTTTTTGCCTTTAGTCTGTCGCTGTTGGTGCAACTGGCGATTTTTTATTGGCCAGCGCGATCGATCGATCCAGCTCAGTTTCTCACAAACATATCTACTCTCACAAATGTGGCAATTGCGGGTGAATTCGATTTCTGGCTGATCAAATTGGCTGGGGCTTTATCGAGTTTGACGCTATTAGCCGCGCCGCTATATCAATACGATTTTCGGGTACGCCGGATGCGAGTGGCTCGAAAATTAGCCGAAATTTCGGAAATGGAAATGAATTTATTTGAAACAGAGAAATTCCGCCGCCGCCAAAAAGGTTTGATGAGGCGATCGGAAATTCAAATCCTCGGATTTCTACTTGCAATCGGGGTTGTGATTAGCGGCGCTGTTTTTTTGGTTGCCAATTTGCGCGGAAATCAGCAGTTTTCACAGTCGGCTAGTCAAGTGAGAAAATCGCCGCCGCTGGCTCTGAAAACCGGCGATCCTTACATTCGAGCTTTGATGCGGACTATTTCTGCTAGCGAGTCGAATGTTTCTCGACCTTATCACGTTGTGTACGGTGGCAAATATGTATTGGATTTGAGCCGCCATCCTGACTGGTGCGTGAGGATTGTCAACGGCCCAAATAAGGGCAAATGTACTACGGCTGCTGGTAGATATCAATTTTTGACTACGACTTGGAAGGATAAGGCGAAGCGCTATCACCCGCGACCTGCTAATTTTGTATGGTGGCAAGATTACAGTTTTGAACCGGAAGATCAGGATGCTGTGGTTTATGCTTGGTTGAGCGATCGCAAGTTTTGGAAAGCTGATATTCCACAGATGCTGCGGGAAGAAAAATTAACTGAGGTATTGCGGATGCTATCGGGAACTTGGACGAGTTTGGGCTATGGAATTGAGAACAATTCTATGAGTTCTAGTTTGCCGAAAGTCTACCGGGAAATGCTGCGGCAAGAATTGGAAAATCCTAGTTCTTAGGAATTTAAATGTTGGCTGTTGACTGTTAACTGTTGACTGTTGACTGTTAACGAATGTTATATTGTTTCCGGTTGCATCGTAATTATTAGTGGCCGAAATCAGGACACGGCTTGGCCTTTGTCCCTACAATTAATCGCGGTAGGGAAACGGCACTGCCGTGTCCTCTATCTCATTCCGGCGCAGCCGGATTTGATATTAAATTTTGACTGTTAAATTTTGACCATCGCTACTTCAATTTTGGTAAAAATGCTGTCAGACATTTGTACAATTCTAATCCCGGCCCAGCTTGCAGCGGATAAAGCTTGTCGAAATTAATTGGGCTTCCTGGTGCTAATTTCCACTTGGTTTGCTGTGCTGTTTGTGAGGGAGTTTCGATCGCTATCGTGATGTTAATAATGTTGTTTTGCTGGGGGATTCCCCGAAAACAGTAACTTTTTCCGGTGCGTTTGTCGGAGTCGCTGCCGGTGATGTATTTATCTCGTTTGCGAAATTGGATTTCTCGAAAAGGTCGATCGAGCGCCAAGGAGTCTCGGTAGCGGTAGTCTCCATCGGGCAAGTTTTGAATAGTCGGTCTAATTTGAGCTAGAACTGTTACTGCACTAAGAGTTAGCATCATTGATACGAGTTCCTTCTGTGAAATTTGTGATTTTGGTGGCTGGTGTCTGTGTTATTGTGGGCGATCCTCTTCGTTGGCGCAGCCCCCGTAGGGGCGGGCTTTCCTTCGGATCGCTTCGCTAACGCTAACGGCTTAAACAGGAACAGCCCGTAACAAATTAATCAGACTGGTTATGCAGTTTTACTTGATCCCTGCCTATCGTGAATAATTATTTGATGGTTTCATATCTGTTGCGGATCTGAGTAATAATATAAATACTGAGCAAGCCCTGAGAAATTTGACGGGCGCATATTTATGGATTAATGGAGGATATTGCTATGTTGGGCCAGACGCGAAGAACCAAAAATTTAGGGCGGGTTGAAGACAGAAACTCGGAATTCCGAGGCTCGATCACCTCTGCCTCTGAAAGTAGTCGCAGCGTTAGATCGCGAGTTTACAAAGATGAGGCTTTGGTATCTGCCTCGCTGGCGAGACTGCCGGCTCTTTTGGCATCGCTGGAAAGCTTTCAGGAGTGAAGTTTGACAACTTCGGTTGTTAAATGTTGGGAGTTGACTCAGCTAGTTATTGCCAGACGCCGGAAAAGATATTCTTGACTGAGCTCGCAATTCGAGTTAAGTCTTCTTTCAGCAGCGGTGGCCAAGAAACTCCTTTGCGGATTCCTGCTTCAAATTGCACCAAACTTTCTACCGAGAGTAAATGCAGTGCCCAGATTAATTGTCGATCGAGCATTGGAGATTCTTGCAGCCCTTCAAACAATATTTTTAAAGCTAATAAAATTGATGTCACCTGTCCGGGTATGGGCGGCTGACCTTGTTTGAGACGCATCAGGAAGGCGTCGGGATTTTTCTTGGTTTCGAGGGCGGTTCCTTGGTCGAGCAGAAAACTGCGGGCTGTTTTGTAATCCATGTGACGTGCGATCGATCTTCTACAATTAATTAGCTGGCATCATATCACTTTTTGTCCCGCTAAATTTGCTAATATATTTTGATACAATCGAAACTACAGCTAATCCTGAGATCAAATTCTCGTATACCGTACAGCTCCTAGTAAGGTACGCAATGCGAACCCTACAGCCCTCGTGAGGTGCGCCTCACGAGCACCTACAGCTACTCTTCGTAGTTATGAGTACGTTTGACATAACGCCAAAATAAAACAATGACAAAACGGCAGGGAAATAGCAGAAAATCAAAGATTTATCGCTACTTGTGGCTAATTTTTTTATGCCTCAGCTTTCTGTTAGTTCCGGTTATCAAAAAACTATATGCAGAAACGGCATTTCCTCCGCCTGCTCCTATTGTAAATAATGCTAATTTTGGAGCAAGGATTCAAAGGACAATGGGGCTACTTGCTACCAGCACTCCCACAGAACGCCACCAAGTACGCATCCTATTCTATGGTCAATCCATCACTCAGCAAGATTGGTGGCAAGATGTAGTGAAGGATTTGAAACAACGATTTCCCAATGCAGATTTGATTGTTGAAAATCGTGCGATCGGAGGATTTGCAGCCCCGATTTTAATCCGTCCCAGCGAACACGATTTGTATCCTTTTTATCCAGACTTGCTAATTTTTCACGTCTACGGAGGTGATGAAGATTACGAAGCGATAATTGCCAATGTTCGCAGCCGCACTGCTAGCGAAATACTCTTGCATTCTGACCACATAAACTGGTTGCCGGCAGGTAACAGCAGCGATAATCCAGATGAAGTCAAAGGATATGAATGGCACAACACTCATTCTACTAAATGGCTGCCAGAATTGGCAGATAAATACGGCTGCGAAATCGCGGAAATTCGCGAACCTTGGCGCAGGTACTTGCAAGACAATCGCTTGCAACCAAAACAGCTATTGAGTGACAGCATTCACCTCAACGAGTGGGGAAATTTTCTGCTAGCTGCTTTGATCAAACCGCACCTACGATATAACCCAAATTCTCCTCAAACGCCCCAGGATTTAGTCAAAACCTATACAGTTGGTACTGATGTTAAATGGCAAGATGGCAAGTTGGTTTTAGAGTTTGAAGGGAATAGAGTAGATGCGATCGCCGATCGTACCTTCAGCGGCGGCGCGATTTCTGCTAAAATTGCGATCGACGGCAAAAAACCCTCAGAATTTCCCGAACTTTACAGCATCACCAGACCCAGCGCTAGTCTGGGTGTCGGTTGGCCCGCAATTCTCCAAATATCCAGTCAAAAACCGCTAATCGTCGAAGATTGGAAAGCCGTAATTACCGAAATTAACAGCGACTCCAGCAAGTTTAAATTTGACGTTATAGGTTCCAAAACAGGTTACGACGGCAGTGGTACAAACGACAAAATGTTCGTTTCAAAATCGGGCCGCATCGCGATTGAACCGAGAAACTGGTGGCTGAAAAATTCCTATGACTATTCCAAACAGCTAACACCAAAAGGCTTTGAGATTACGTGGCAAGTTAAGCCGATGTTTGTTGATTCATACATTCCGCCGCAAATTGCAGATTCAAGCCGCGAGTATCCGACAACATTAGCTCAGAATTTAAGCAATTCCAAACACATCCTCGAAATCATCCCCGAAGCAAACGGGACATTTCCTATTAAGGAAATTAGAGTTTATCATCCTCCTTATATTCCTTCGCCATGAAGAAGGACTAAAGTCCGAACGATCAAACTTAATTTATGTAGGGTGAGCAAAGCAGGTTTGTAGTAAGGACTTTAGTCCTCTCTTTAGGTATGAATAAGGACTAAAGTCCTGACTGCGAACTTAATTTATGTAGAGTGAGCAATGCGGGTTTGTCGCAAGGACTTTAGTCCTTTTTTAGGTATGAAGAAGGACTAAAGTCCGAACGATAGAACCCAAATCAATTAACCTCAACTTCTCGTAATCCCCAACTCATGAAACATCAACAGCGATAAAAAGAAATCCGCCATAAAAATAAACACCCAAGAAGTCACCACCGCCGCTGTTGCAGCTTGACCTACCCCTTTCCCTCCGCCCGTCGTTGTTAACCCCCAACCGCAACCGACAAGGGCAATTATTAACCCAAAAATAAAACTCTTAATCGCCACAGTTACTAAATCCCAAGGCCCCAAAAAAGTCCGCACCGATTCCAAAAATACCGACGGTTCCAACTCGTAAAAATAAACCGCCACAAACAGCCCGCCCAAAATCCCCACCGCTACCGAAAAAATTGTTAAAATCGGCAGCATGATGCAGCAAGCTATCACCCTCGGCACTACTAAATAATCAACTGGATTTGTTCTCAACATATACAGGGCGTCTATTTGTTCCGTCACCTGCATTTCTCCTATCTCTGCCGCAAAAGCCGAACCTACTTGTCCCCCTACCACACCAGCCGTTAAAACTGGTGCTAATTCGCGACAAAATGCCACAGCAAAAGCACCTCCCACAGCCCCAACTGCCCCATACCGAATCAATTCTCTGGCAGATTGAACGGTAAAAATCATGCCTGCAAAAAAGGCTATTAGCAGCACGGAACGCAAAGAATCCAGCCCTACTGTGACTAAATGTTCCATGATTTTGCGGCGGTCAATTTTGCCGGTGAGTACGCGCAGCAAAACTTGCCCGCCCAGGAACAGGGTGACTAAAAACCGCTGAAACCACCTGTTATTGAAGGTTTCATCTAAATGTCGATCGCGCTTTTCTTGGTATTTTTTAACCAATTACTGACGGCTCGCAATTAATTACAAACAGGGCGAAGCATTGCTAAATATAGATTTAGCTAATTCTACAGCAATTATTGCACAATTTGTCAACATATATTTTTAGTCTGTCTGTCCTGCGGTTGGTGGGTTGGGCGCGGTTTAACACTTACTTATTGCTGACTTAAGTTAATCGCCGCGCCAACCCACCCTACAATATGACTGACTACTCGGCAAGCAACAAGTCGATAAACTTATCCAACTGTTCGTTATATTTTTCCGCTTGATCCTTGCCAATTCTAACCAGTTCCGATATTTTTTCTTCCGAGGCATCATCAATCGGCAGGGGTACTTCGTGGCTCAAATCTGGGCTAATTCTCAAATATTGATTGGGTTTTTCAATCGCATCAAAAATTTGTCTCATTTGATAATTTACAGTTTCAGCAACTCCTGTCATCATGATATTTATCAAAGGTTCAACCCACTCAACTTGACCCCAATTTTTCACTTCTTGGTAGGGGAATTTTTTCTGAGCTTCTCCCGTCCCCAGCGATAAAATTACCATATCTTTTGCTGTTGGGCCTCTGTCGGGGCGTTCGTCAGGAATTCTCAATTTACTTCTAACTTCCGCATAGGCACAAAGTGCTGGATTGTTTGCGAATACTCCCCCGTCAATTAAAGCGTAGGATTCCTTTGTCAAAGAGTAGATTTTGGGCACTTCAAAGTAAGAGGGAGCGGCAGATGTGGCTCTGGCGATGTCTCTGATAAAATACTCTTCTGCGGGACTTTTTTTAGCATCTATTTGATTAAAAAAGTGCGCTTTTCTCCTTTCGATATCGTAACTAGAAATTAAACAAGGTTTCAGCAGTTCGCTGAGTTTGGCATCTCGAAAATTTTCCAAAAGGAATTTTTCTAAGCGCTCGCTCGGATATTTCTCATCTACCAAACCGTCTAGAGATTTGAGTGTTTGCCAAAATGAACTCTGAAAAACATCACGGCCGCTTTTGATCGAAAAATTAACAGCGTCTTCGGCAGACCACCGGGGCCTGCTGGGATTTTCTGGATCGGGATACAAATAGATGCAGGTTAAAATGCCTCCCGCACTTGTGCCGGCGATCAAATCAAAATAGTCAGCTATTTTCGCATCTGGATTACCGCTTTTTTGTTGCAGTTTTAACTCAATGCTAACTCCAACTTGCGCGGGAATTATTCCTCTAATTCCGCCTCCATCTATGGATAAAATCCTAGTATATTTA
>PVWI01000262.1 GCA_003003725.1 filamentous cyanobacterium Phorm 6
CGTGCTTGGATGGCTCCAACTGACCAACCACACGAAAACTTCATCTTCCCTGAAGAAGTTCTGCCTCGTGGTAACGCTCTGTAATCAGCGCGGGTTATCAAAAATTCCAACATTTTGAAAGGATAAAATCGACAATTTAAATTTTATCCTCAATGTTTAAAAAGCTCCTGCCAATTGGCAGGAGCTTTTTATTTCATTTCTGACAGCATCGAGTATTTCTGGACGCATGGGTATCTAGAAATCCGGTTAGCGAGCAGCCGATCGTACATTATATCGTTTCCGGTTGCATCGGTATTGTTAAAACAGTTAACAGTCAACAGTCAACAGTTAACAGTCAACATCACCTGACGGTACAACCGGAATTGATATTATTTCCCGCTTGATACGCCGCGCCACAGCCCAGCTTTTGCCTAAAAATCTCGATCTGCTGTAGAGATCGATCGCCAATATCGCAGTGGCAGTAATTTGCCGATATTTTGAAAAATTTTCAACCAGTATCCCCCACTTCTGATTCCTTGTGTTATTGTAATGATTGTGCATACCGGAATGATACTCAGAACGCAGGTTCTTCTGGTAATGCTGCCAATGGGTAGCACACAAATCTTCATACTGAATCTTTGATTTAGATGAAGTGCGTTCAAATATAAACCATTTAGTAAAAACTGGAGGTGATGCTCATGATAGAAAGTAGTAAACGCATGGGTCATCAGATTGGAAACTACCGGCTGTGCGCCGGGGCCGCTCACTAGCAGCCAGCCCTCGTTTCCAACAGGAAACGAATTCCATCGGGAACCAGGCTGAGCTAGGGAATCTCCCGGCAGTCAGGTTCTAATCTGAAGATCCGCTAGACCGCTCTCACCCCGAATAGTGTTAAAGTTTGAGTGTTAAAACTTAAACCAAAATACTATTGGTGAGAGCGGATAGTTTTTGGTCAGATTTTCAGCGCGTGGGTAGTTAATCTGCGATCGCTCATCCCAAAATAAAATAAAAACTATGGCTGACCTACTTAACGATACTGAAATTCAAGAGCGCACCAGTCAATTATCGGGCTGGAGGGTTGAAGACAAGCAACTGCGGTGTACCCAGAAATTTAAAGATTTTATCGAAGCGATCGCCTTTGTGAATAAGTTGGTCGAACCCTCAGAAGCCGCCGGACATCACCCAGACATAGAAATCTCCTATAACAAAGTAACAGTTAACTTGACAACTCACGATGCCGGAGGCTTAACTGAAAAAGACTTTGCGCTAGCCCAAGAGATTTCTAAGCTAAATTAGAGGAGTTCCCGTTTTCGGAAGACGAGCCACTGCATCTAGCGACAGTCCCCGATCGCGGAAAGTTCCCAAATAAAAAATCGACTCTGGGTTAGAATCGGTGTGAAAAAGTCGAGATGCTAAAAGTCCAATGTATAAAAGGCTGTTCGCCATCCTCCGACCATGATCGTATTTGAAAAGCCAGAGTTATTGAACGAGTCTGCCGAAAGAACCGATCTGATAGAAAAGCTTCTGGATATTGGCGCTGCTCTGTCGAGCGCCCAAGATTTAGGGGGCTTGTTAAACTTAATTTTATCCAAAAGCCGGGAAATCACCTACAGCGATGCGGGTAGCGTTTATTTAGTAGATCGCAGCGACGAAAAACCTAAGCTGCTGTTCAAGGTCGCCCAAAACGCTTCTAAACCGAGCGTGTCGTTTAAAGAGTTTGCGCTGCCGCTGACAGACAAAAGTTTGGCAGGTTACGTAGCAATTACAGGTCAAAGTTTGAACCTGTCGGATGCCTACGACTTACCCCCAGGCGTACCTTACCAGCTAGATACCAGTTTTGACAGGGATATTAATTACCGCACTTGCTCGGTAATGGTGTTGCCGATGCAAAACAGAGAAGGCGAGACAATCGGCATACTGCAACTGATCAACCGCAAAACAAAGGCAGATGCGGTGCTGACGGCAGAGAATGCCTGGGAATCGACGCAGCAGTATTCGGAGTGGGAAGAAAGGATAGTTCGATCGCTGGCATCTCAAGCAGCAATCTCGATCGAGCGCAATCAACTCCAAGAAAGCATAGAACACTTGTTCGAGGGCTTCGTCAAAGCCTCAGTGCAAGTGATAGAAGCCCGAGACCCCTGTACCTTCGGCCATTCAGAACGAGTCGCAGCCCTGACTGTACGCCTGTCAGAAGAAGTAAACGCCGCCAGCAGCGGATGGCTGCGCTCAGTTTACTTTAACAACCGCCAAATTCAAGAAATTCGCTACGCCGCCCTGCTGCACGATTTTGGGAAAATCGGAGTACCAGAAGCAGTTTTGACCAAGCAGAAAAAGCTATACCCCTCACAGCTAGAAATTATTCGCCACCGTTTCGCCCTAGCTCAGCGGACGATGGAAATGGAATGCGTCCAGTCTAAATATAAATACTTGCTGGAGCATTCAGCCTACCGCAAACATCCGAACGACGAGCCAGAGTGCTCTCAATGCCAAGAAATCGAACAGCTAGACACTTTTCTAGCAGACGCAAAAACCAGACTAGCAGAATACTGGGAAGTCTTGAACGAGGCAAACGAACCTCACATTTTGGCAGAAGAACCCCTAGCTCAACTGCGAGAAATTTCTCGCCAAACTTACAGAGATATAGACGGGGCAATTAAACCGCTGCTAAGCCCAGACGAGATCGTGCAATTGATGGTGTCGAGGGGCAATCTCACGCCGGAAGAACGATCGGCCATAGAATCTCACGTAACTCACACTTACGAGTTTCTTAACCAAATTCCCTGGACAAAAGACCTAAAAAACGTTCCCAGCATCGCCTACGGACATCACGAGAAACTCGATGGTACAGGCTATCCGCGAGGTTTAAAACACTCAGAAATCCCGATTCAAGCGCAATTGATGGCGATAGCCGATATTTATGACGCCCTGACAGCAGGCGATCGTCCCTACAAACGAGCCCTGCGCACAGAGGCAGCGATGAAAATTTTGCGGCAAGAAGCAGCTCACAATAAAATTAATAGTGATTTATTGGAACTTTTCGATCACCGCCAAGTCTTTAAGGTTCTGGGACACAGCATAAATGTTAAAGCCGAATCAGCCTAGACGAGTCGGGCGTGGTGTGTTAAAAATTAAACAGGCGATCGGGCTTGCATCAAAACTGTCAGTCGCTAAATCACTCAATAGCCTATCTATTGTCAGGTTTTTACACTCTAGAATACCGATCAAAAAACAACCGAACCTAAAAACCAATCACATCATTACACTCAGTCTGCCCCAAAAAATCAAAAAAAAAGTGAAGTTTAGGTCTTTTTTAAAGTATCCTAGTGTGGCAATTACTGACCACATAGAAGACTAGAAAAGTTTCTTTGTAATCGTCGGTCTGAGGAGGAGAGAGAAAATGTCTAAATTTTTGTGGAGTTACTTACTAATTAGCCCAGCAGTCTTAGGAGCTACCCTAGTGGTTGCTTCGAGCGCAATGGCAGCAGACGCTCAGCCAGCGGCTGATGCGCTAAAGCCTCAAGCTGCCAAAGCTGAAACCTCGGAAGCGAAACTCAATGCGTTAGCTGCTGTTTCCGAAACAACCGCAGCATCCAGCCCAGTCGAAGAAATTTCCCAAGCCGCTGACGAAATTCAGCCAGCGATTGCAGCCAATAGCACGGATTCAACACAAAGTGCGATCGTCCCAGCCAACACAGCCCCCGAAGCTGCATCACAACCGGCTGTAAACGAATATGAAGCAGCAGTTGAGCCAACAATCGCTCAACCAGTAGAAAAATCAGCAGCAGCAGCTACCGCTGTCGAGGAGCAAATCAGCGCAGTTGAATTAGAAACAATTGCCCCGAAAGTAGCAGCGCCGGCACAACAAAGTTTGCCGAAACAGCCTGAATCAGTAGCCCAAACCGCTACACCACAAGCTCAAAATCCGGCCGCCACATTAGAACAGCTAAACCAGTACAGCAGCGAAGGTTCTGCCGGCGCCGAAACTCAAGGTCAAGTTACCTCAGTATCTCAACTTTCCGACGTGCGGCCCACAGACTGGGCATTCCAAGCACTTCAATCCCTAGTTGAGCGCTACGGCTGTATTGCCGGGTATCCAGACGGCACATTCCGTGGCAACCGGGCAATGACCCGCTACGAATTTGCCGCCGGTTTAAACGCTTGCTTAGACAAAGTTAACGAGCTAATTAAAGCAGGTACGACCAACTTAGCGACTAAAGATGACTTGGCAGCCCTCCAACGGCTTCAAGAAGAATTTGCAGCGGAACTGGCAACCCTGCGCGGCCGCGTCGATGGTCTGGAAGCTCGGACATCCGAACTCGAAGCCAACCAATTCTCAACCACTACCAAACTGACTGGGGAAGCAATTTTTGCTCTCAGCGATGACTTTGGCGGCAGCGATGGCTTGTTTGGCAGAGACAATAACAGAATCATCGGCAGGGGTAGCAATGAGACCGTCTTCCAACAGCGGGTGCGTCTCAACTTAAATACGAGCTTCACCGGCCGAGACCTGCTACTGACAAGGCTTCAGGTCGGCAACGGTCGAAACTTTAACTTGGGGGCTACCAGCGAAGGTACTCAAACTTGGAACGTTGTCGGCCGAACCGACAACGTTGTTGCCCTCGACACTTTGCTGTACAAGTTCCCCGTCGGTAACCAACTGAACGTTACCCTTGCAGCCAACGCTGGCGTTTGGGACGACATCATCCCGACTGTCAACCCTTACTTTGAAGACTTTGACGGCGGTAACGGGTCATTGAGCGCCTTTGGACAGCGGAACCCAATTTATCGCCTAGGTGGCGGTGCAGGTATCGGCTTTGACTACGCTCTTGGTAACAGGGGCTTGCTAGGCGGGGTGTTCGGCCCGACTTCTCTATCCTTCGGCTATTTGGCTTCAAGTGCAGCCAGTCCTGCCAAAGGCGCGGGCTTGTTCAACGGCGACTACGCAGCGATGGGCCAATTGACTTTTACGCCCGGACGCAACTTGCAAGTTGCTTTCAACTACAACCACGGTTACTTTAGCAGAGGTAACTTCGGGTTTGACAACGGCTTAGGGAACGGCCCCGATAATCTCGGCGGTTTCACCGGTACCGGAACCGCTAATTCCATCAACGGTTTGAGCGAAGGCTTCCCCGGCTTCCGGGCTCGCAAAGTTGTCAGCAACTCCTACGGCGCTCAAGCTTCAATCCGCCTGAACCCCAGATTTATACTTGGTGGCTGGGCCGGTTTAACCAATGCTCGCATTGTCGGCATCGGCGATGCAAGAATTTGGAACTACGCTGTCACCTTAGCTTTGCCCGATTTAGGGAAAGAAGGCAACTTGCTTGGCTTTGTAGTAGGTCGCGAGCCTTACTTGGATAAACTTGAGGCTCCGGGCAATTTGCGGAGATTCACAAATGACGAGTCGTGGCACGTTGAAGGCTTCTACAAGTTCAAGCTGTCGGATAACATTGCTGTGACTCCGGGCGTGATTTGGATTACCAACCCCAATCAAAACGATCAGAACGACGACATCATTATTGGTACTCTGAGAACTACTTTCACGTTCTAAGAGCGGGTTATAAGAGGCAGGGAGAGTCAAATTCTCTCTGCTGGCAACTCTAGCCAAATTTAGCTCTGCTTCCGGCAGGGCTTTTTGTTTCATAAATTGCTGTGGCTCTTGACTTAATTAATCCGAAACATTTCAAAAACTGGTTTACTAATTGCTGCTGCTGTACCTCATAATATCTGGATGTGCTGTAACTACTTGCCGAATTTCTTGCCAGAGCGATCGATACTGCTGAATCCCAGCATCCCCAAAAGGCAGCATAAAGTCACTAGCACCAAGAATCTTAGCATCCGGCAATAACAAGGGATTAGTGCGAACATCTGTCGGTAAATCCTCCGGTTTCATGCCGATAATTATCGGCGAACTAGCCTTAGCCAGCAAAGATAATTGAGGCGCAATCCGAGGCTCCAAGCAAAAATCAATCCATTTTTCGACTAATGAAACTGGATTTCCCGATGCTGGTTCTACCCACAAATCAGTCCACAGTGCAGTTCCTGAAGCCGGAATTACTAAAGCAATATCCTTTTCGGTTTGCAGCAGCGGTAGCAAGTCCCCAGAGGAACCTACGGCCAACCAAGTATCGCCTAAAATCAATGGTTGCAGGTAAGCTTCGGAACTGTAAAGTTTAACTTGTCGGTGCAGAGATGCTAGTTCTTTTTTGAGATTTGGAACTTTATCTAATTGCTGCGTATTGTAAGATTTTCCGAGTTTTTTTAAGGTTAAACCGATAACTTCTCTAGCACTGTCGGGGAGAGAAATTCGATCGCGCAATTCGACTCGCCACAAGTCGCTCCAATCTGTCGGAGTCCACCCCAAAGCCTTAAACTTGTCGGTTCGATAGGCAATTACTGTACTTCCCCAGCGGTAAGGTGCAGCCCAAACTTGACCTTTAGCGTCTAATTGACCGTCATTGTTGCGTCTGACCAGTTTTTGCCATCTTTCGGGCAATTTCGACCAATTATCAAATTTAGCAGGATCGATCGGTTGAATCAATTTTTGTTGTATGGCCAAAGTCAGCCAGTAATCTCCCAACATCACCAAATCAGCTTGATTTTTTGATTTGGGAACCCGTTTCCACTCCTGCAGGAGCGCGAATAATTCTTTTAATTGACCTTCTTGCGTTACCTGCAAAACCGGAGACGGTTGTAAATCGCGGCTAAATTTGCTTACCAGTTGGGCCGGAATACCGTTTTTGAGCGATCGAATTTTGAGAATGGGCTTCGAGTCGCAACCTGCCGCCAATTGACTTAAAGTTAGGGTGGCGGCCCCCAATAGCAAAGACCTTCGTTTCACCTGTGAATCCGCTTTTCTAAATATTGACCGATCGTCCATGTGTTCTGCGGGTCGGGAAATAATCGTATTTCGAGTCCGGTAGTTGGCACTGATTTATCTTATTTCTTTTTCAAACACAGAGCCATTGTACTCGATCGCGGTGCGATCGGAATCTGTTTAACTCAAAGCATCGGCGACCAACCTCTCAATCTAACAGGATGAGCCACACTCCGACTCTCAGAAACCCGGTTTTTTTCACTCTGATTAAAGCTTATAACGAAGTGTTAGGGTTGAAAAACCCCGTTTCAGCGTCCAAGACAATCTCAAATCGAATATTCTCAAATTGAAAAGCTGAGTCCCTAAATTTACCTTGACTTCCTCCCCACTGATAAATCAGGGGGATTCCAATTTACTCAAACAACGAAAGCTGTTTAGCTAAACAGGTGGGAATCCCCACACTATACCGCTTCGGTTAGTGTGGGATGAAAGACGCGGTGAGACGAGGATTCCACCCGCTCAAAACCTCGTATGCCATAAGCATTAAGCAGTGAGCGGGTGGATGACGAGGCGAACAAATCCTTTATTCTTAATATATATTAATAATGCTTGCAGTATCGAAACTAAACAATATGCTACTATAGCATTAATCAAGCTAAAAACTTAAAGTAATCGTGCAAACGACGTATCAATACAAACTATATCCCGACACTAATCAGAAACTCAGATTAAATGAGTGGCTGAGAATTTGTCGTTATTGGTACAATCGCCAATTGGGCGATAGGTTTGATTGGTGGTCGATGAATCGTTCAAACGTAAATGCTTGTCCGCTAGTCAGTAGCATTGCATCCGTCCGAGAAAAGCCCAATTATTACAGCCAGAAAAAACAGTTACCAATTATCAAGAAAGATTTGGTAAAAGTATTTCATAGTGGTGAATTACTGGACTTCTCAATGGTGGACTCAACTGTCTTGCAAGACGTGTCGAAGCGTGTTGATAAAGCGTTTGAGCGATTCATTATTGGTGATAGTAATGGTGGCAAGTCGGGTAAGCCACGATTCAAGTCTGAAGCTAGCTTCAGAACTATGACTTTTGCTACTGCAATAACTGGATCAAGCTAACCCGGAAGAACTGGCTGTATTTAAGGCTTCCAAAGTTGGGAGTTGTCAAAGTCAGAATGCACCGCTCTATCCCAGACGGATTCATCGTCAAGCAAGTTAGTGTCACCAGAAAAGCTGATGGCTGGTTTGTTCAATTCATCTTAGAAGACGTGAACGTGCCATGTCAGATTCAGGACATAATTATACCGACTTGGGATAATTCGTTGGGCATGGATGCCGTACTGCACGAAGACGTGTACCTGGCGACATCTGAAGATGAAAAGCTTCCATCCCTTAAACATCTTCGCAAGAATCAAGTCAAATTAGACCGGATTTCAACTAAGCGAAACAAGCGGAAACGAGGCAGTAAATCTCGCCGCAAACTAGCAAAACGTGAAGCTAGGCAGCATCAACGGATTACTCGTTGTCGTAAAGACTTCCACTACAAGACAGCCCACAAGCTAGTTAGAACTGGAAAGAAAATCTTCATCCACAAGGACTTGAACCTAAAAGGCTTGACCAAACGGAACAAACCTAAACAGGGTGAAGATGGGACTTTTCTGCCAAATGGTCAATCAGCAAAATCAGGGCTAAATAAGTCTTGGTCTGACGCTGCATTTGGCAACTTCTTTAAAACGCTGAACTACATAGCTTTAAAAGCTGGGGCAGTTGTTATTTCTAAAAATCCTGCTTATACCTCAATGGTTCTCAGCTATCGGGATGAAATAATTTTCACCGATTGCAGCATCAGAGACTATTGGGACGAGCAGGAATCTTTGACGGTTGACCGCGACATTAATGCTGCGATTAACCTAAAGAGACTGGGGTTGGACATTTTCCCCAGTATAAAACGCCGTAGTGGGAAGCTTTCTGTAGTAGGGACTATGGATAAAAGTACCACGAAGGAAATTTTGCAAACCCTTCATCGGGCTGCAAAGAAGCCTACATTATAACCGTACTCGGTTTAATGTAGGAGTATGTCACGGAACTGGTGGGTTGACGCTTCGCTGGAAGATGCCGCATTAGATGCGGTCTTACTCCATCCTCCACGTCCGTTTAGAGTCTCAGGCAATCCACCCGCGACTTTTATATTAATCGCTGCATTCTCATCTCGGTCGTGAACTGCTCCACAAAACAAGCAAGTCCATTCCCGAACTGAAAGCTCTTTCTTCCCGCCAATCTGTCCACAACAAGAACAACGTTGGCTAGTTGGTTCCCAGCGACTGATAACTCTAAAATCTCTGCCGTACATTTCTGACTTGGCTTCTAACATTGTCCGAAAACTTTGCCAGCCTAAATCAGAAATAGCGCGGGATAGCTTACGGTTTTTCATCAGTTTGAGTCGATGTGGGGTATTATCCCCAGCACCTCTGAGTTAGAACTGGACGTGCCCGTTTCCGTGCATCCAGC
>PVWI01000263.1 GCA_003003725.1 filamentous cyanobacterium Phorm 6
AAAGGGACCCGCGACCTTAACTTCTATCAGCCAGACCAAATCAAACGAATTCGACTAATTAAACGAGCAGATGGATATTACGTCCAGTTTTGTATCCAAGTAGACCGAGTAGAACTCGTTCCAATGACAGGCAAAACGATTGGATTGGATGTGGGACTTAAAGAGTTTTACACTGATTCAAATGGTGAAATGGTTCCCAACCCGAGATTTCTGCGTAGAGGTGAAGCACGGTTAAAACGCGCTCAACGTCTTGTAAGCCGGAGAGTAAAAGGTGGTTTAAATCGCCGTCAAGCTAGAGTGATTTTAGGTAAGCGACATCTCAAAATAAGTAGACAACGTCAAGATCATGCTGTTAAGTTAGCAAGGTGCGTAATCACATCAAACGATGTAGTAGTTTATGAAGATTTGAGAGTGTCTAACATGGTTAAAAATCACTGCTTAGCAAAATCGATTAGCGATGCTTCTTGGTATCAGTTCAGAATGTTCTTAGAATATTTTGGAAAAGTGTTCGGTAGGATTACCATTGCGGTAAATCCAGCTTACACAAGCCAAGAATGCAGCAGTTGTGGTGCTGTGGTTAAGAAATCTTTATCCACTCGAACCCATACCTGTCAATGTGGGTGTGAGATGGACAGAGATCATAATGCCGCAATTAATATCCTCAATCGCGGGATAAGTACCGTAGGGCATACGGGAACTTCGATCTTTGAGATCGTAAACGCTTAGGGAGACTGGATCTCTCTCTTCAGGTGCAGCAATGTTCTTGAGTTAAGTTCGGTCTAAGATCTAAGAATCCTCTCGCCGTAAGGCCCAGGAGTGTCAATCCGTCGAACTCGTAGAAATCCGACAAAATCAACTGCAACAAATCATCACAGAGGCGAAATATTATGACGACACTAGCACTAACCAGAGATAACGTCGAAACAATTCTCGATGAAATGCGCCCCTACCTGATATCCGACGGTGGCAACGTCGAACTCGTAGAAATCGACGGCCCAGTCGTACACCTGAGACTGCAAGGAGCTTGTGGCTCTTGCCCAAGTTCCACAATGACTCTGAGAATGGGCATTGAACGCCGCCTGCGCGAGGCCATCCCAGAAATCTCTGAAGTAGAACAGGTAATGTAGCCGATCGCTCCATCATTGAAACTGCCAGACCTTTAACTTTAAACCTCAGATGAGGTATGAATTTTCCCACTCCGATCGTCAAAGCACCCTATCTCGGCCGAAGAGGAACGCGCATGGAGCCATCAAACGCAATGAAGACGACCGATTCCCCCCAAAACCTCCTGCACACAATTCGCAAGCAATTGGGATACGCAAAGTACGTATTGTTGGACGGCGGACATCAGGAAGTCCGATATAAATTGCGGCTCAAACGCCTGAATAGTTGGGCGGGTCACCTCCTCGACCAACTGGCGTCCGAGGGCGTCCTCAAGCCGATCGATACTCCAGTCGAATCAGATATCGAAATTCATATGCTTTGCGGTCATTCCCACATAACGATGGGAATCTGGAGCTTGTGGAGCCTGCTGCGATGGACGGACGGCAAGATGACCCCGGTGATTCACTCAGACGGTACGATTACCCCAGAAGATGTCTTGCGGTTTAGGCAGTTTTTTCCAAACATCCAATTCATTTGGCATGAAGACGCCCAGAAGTGGGTCGATCAGCGGTTAGCGGGAAACGAGTTTGAATTCTTGCGCAGCTTCTTTGGTACTCACTTCTTTGGCTCGCGACTCGTTGCTTCCCATATGTCAGAGCGGGCGAAAGTGGTGGTTGCTCTAGACTCCGATGTCCTGTTTTTCGATCGCCCGACGGAGATGCTCGAACAGTGCTTGGTGGCCCACGAAAGTCTCGCGCTAACAAGCTTTCGCGATGAATTTGACTGGGTGTCGGTATTGGCTCCGGTGAAGGAGTTCGAGGCGCAGTGCGGGACTCGTATCGAATGCGGATTCAACTGCGGCATGGTCGTGATTCCCAAGTTTGGGGACGAGCAGTTTCAGTTCTTAGAGCGGATGCTGCGCGCCTACACGCCCGAATGGCGCGCCCATTATTTCGCAGAGCAGACCCTGATGGCCCTGATGGCCGGCGAGTTCGGGTGGCATCAACTGTCGCCTTCGTACCAGATGGGACTAGCGACAAATTCCTCGGATGCGATCGCCATTCACTACGTCTCAAACCAAGTAGTCCGTCCCCGATTCTTCTCCGAGGGAGTCGCCCAGCTAGTCGGGCGACGACCATAATGCTCCCAAACGGCGCTCCGCGAGTTGCAACACAGAAATATATAGCCGAGTCTCAGAAAGATGAGGTACGCGAACGGCTTGCGGGCTTGCGGGCTTGCGGGCTTGCGGGCTTGCGGGCATACCTCACCACGCTTGAGAACCGCTATAGCCTTTGTCAGTTAGATTAGCTGCCGATAAATTACTCCCTTACGGGTTTTCGACTTTGACCCTTACTGAGATATCTCAGTAAGGGTCAAACCGTCTGCATAGGCGTTTTGGATTCCGACGTGTCCCGCCGTACTAATTAATTCTATTCCTCTATTTCTGATTACTTGACCACTAGCCACATCTCTATCGGCAATAAATCCACACTCTTGGCAATGATGTATTCTAATACTCAAATCTTTTTTAACTGTTGCACCACATTCAGGACACTGCTCTTGAGTGATGTTGGGATAGATTCGCAGGGCGGTAATTCATGGTTAGCATCTCACTATTTTAGGCATATCTAGTGGCAGATGCAATGCTAGTAAATACAAAGCCGATGCTCAAAGCACGCGGTTTTAAACCCAACTTTCTGATAAATTTGGTGTAAGGGAAACCGAAAGAGCGGGCTTTTGAGCGAAGTTGTGGTATCACTTGCTTTGAGTAGCGTGCCTGCTAACACAGAAAACTGTCGCCTATCTATGGAACCATTGATGACGAGATTTCTAGATTTTCGACCTCAACAGCGCAGATAAGAAAGCGGCTCTGTGGAGCGATCGGCACCATACTGGTCGGCAGCTCCCCGTGCCCTAAATGTGTCGATCTGACTAGCATAGTTCCACTGTACTTAACAAAAATACCATAAACTTTATGTTAGTGAACAGAGTGGAATTTATCTGAAAGTTGCACAAGACGTAACTAGCTCATTAATAATTACTCATTACCAATGCCACACCCTCTCTACGTCGCCTTTATTTGGCACCAGCACCAGCCTTTGTATAAATCGAGGGCATCCGCTGCTGAGCCAGACACCGGTTCCGGGTCAAACTCGCTGATATTGCAGTCCCCCAAATTTCACCTCCCAGAACACTATCGACTGCCTTGGGTGCGCCTGCACGGAGTCAAAGATTACTTGGATTTAGTGCTGATTCTGGCAAAATATCCCAAGCTACATCAAACAGTAAACCTTGTTCCGTCTTTGATTTTGCAGATTGAAGACTGCATCGCAGACAGAGCATTAGACCCTTACCTGGCGGTAACTCTCAAGCCCGCCGAAACTTTAAACATCCAAGAAAAAGAGTTCATTTTAGAACACTTTTTTGATGCTAATTACCATACCCTAATTCAGCCACATCCCCGGTACGCTCAACTCTACACTCAACGGCAGGAAAAAGGCATTCAGTGGTGCTTGGAAAACTGGAAAGTGCAGGATTTTGGCGACTTGCTGGCGTGGCACAATTTAGCTTGGATCGATCCGCTGTTTTGGGACGACCCCGAGATTGCAGGCTGGCTGAAACAAGGACAAAATTTCAATCTGACAGATCGAAAAAACATCTATTCAAAACAAAAAGAAATCCTCGCCAGAATCATTCCACAGCACCGTAAAATGCAAGCTGAGGGACAGTTGGAAGTCTCCACAACCCCCTACACGCACCCGATTTTACCGCTACTTGCTGACACCAACGGCGGCCGCATAGCGATTCCTAACATGACGCTGCCAGAACACAGGTTTCAGTGGGCAGAAGATATTCCCAGACATTTGAGAAAAGCCTGGGATATGTATCAAGACAGATTTGAGTGCCAACCGCGTGGTTTGTGGCCGTCGGAACAGGCAGTCAGCCCGGAAATTTTGCCCTACATTGCTAAACAAGGGTTTAAATGGATTGTCTCGGATGAGGCGGTATTGGGGTGGACAATTAAACACTTTTTTAATCGCGATGGGGCGGGGAATGTTTGTGAACCAGAATTGTTATATCGCCCTTATCGTTTAGAAACTCCTGATGGGGATTTGGCGATCGTATTTAGAGACCATAGATTGTCTGATTTGATTGGCTTTACCTACGGTTCTATGGAACCGGAAAAAGCAGCGTCAGATTTGGTGGGACACTTGGAGGCGATCGGCAGAACTCTCAAACACCGACAATCCGACGGTCAAACATCTTTAGAAAATCCGTGGTTAGTGACGATCGCCCTAGACGGCGAAAATTGCTGGGAATTCTATCCCCAAGACGGCAAACCGTTCTTAGAATCACTCTATCAAACTCTCAGCGACAATCCCGATATCCAATTAGTCACAGTCTCGGAATTTCTCGACAAATTCCCAGCCACCGAAACCATACCCGCCGCCCAACTCCATACCGGTTCATGGGTAGACGGTTCCCTGACAACTTGGATCGGCGATCCCGCAAAAAATCGCGCTTGGGATTTGTTAGGGGCGGCGAGACAAGTATTGGCAAACCATCCAGAGGCCACAGAAGAGAGCAACCCCGAAGCTTGGGAAGCGCTGTTTGCGGCGGAAGGTTCCGACTGGTTCTGGTGGTTTGGCGAAGGCCATACGTCGAATCAAGATGCCATGTTCGACCAGCTATTCCGCGAACACGTAGCTGCCATCTACGAAGCTCTGGGCGAGCCCGTACCCCTGGATGTGCGGCGGCAAGTAGAGGTGCACGAGGTTCAAGGCGACCACCAGCCGCTGAGCTTTATTCACCCGATTATCGACGGTATTGGTAACGAACAGGATTGGGACAAAGCCGGCCGGATTGAAGTTGGGGGAGCAAGGGGTACAATGCACCGGAGTTCGGCAATTCAGCGGCTTTGGTACGGTGTCGATCACTTGAATTTTTACCTTCGCGCCGACTTCAAGGCTGGGGTGCGCCCGGGTATTGATTGCCCGCCGGAGTTAAATTTGTTGTGGTTTTATCCCGATCGCACAATGCACAATAGTCTGATCCCGTTGTCGGATTTGCCCGACGCAGCACCGCTAAACTATCGATTCCACCATCAGTTAGAGATTAATTTGCTGACGAAATCGATTTGGTTTCAGGAAGCAGGAGAGGGCGATGAGTGGCATCCCCGGATCAGCCGCGCCCAAGTGGGACTGGATCAATGTTTGGAGGTAGCAATACCTTGGGCGGATTTGCAAATTATGCCCGACTGGCAAATGAGGCTGATTGCGGTTTTATCGGAAGGGGAGCGTTATTCTAGTTGTATGCCGGAAGATACTTTGATTCCAATCGGAATGCCGTAAAAAGTCATTAGTCATGAGTCATTAGTCATGAGTCATTAGTCCTATCCTGTCCGCTCGATCGACCGCTCTAAAATTGGTTCGTAGTGAGGACTTCAGTCCTCTGTTTTCTGAGGACTGAAGTCCTCACTACAAACCCGCTCTAAAATTGGTTCGTAGTGAGGACTTCAGTCCTCTGTTTTCTGAGGACTGAAGTCCTCACTACAAACCTGCTCTAAAATTGGTTCGTAGTGAGGACTTCAGTCCTCTGTTTTCTGAGGACTGAAGTCCTCACTACAAACCTGCTCTAAAATTGGTTCGTAGTGAGGACTTCAGTCCTCTGTTTTCTGAGGACTGAAGTCCTCACTACAAACCTGCTCTAAAATTGGTTCGTAGTGAGGACTTCAGTCCTCTGTTTTCTGAGGACTGAAGTCCTCACTACAAACCTGCTCTAAAATTGGTTCGTAGTGAGGACTTCAGTCCTCTGTTTTCTGAGGACTGAAGTCCTCACTACAAACCTGAGACTGGGTGAATTTACCGAACATCAAATCATTAGTCATTGGGAAATTATCAAACTAATGAGTCGCATTTTGCTTTTGGTCGATCGCCTCCAACAACATTTGCCGATTGGACACCTCAACACCGAGCATCAGGTAATCTTACCCGATCGCACTTCCGAACCAAACTCGGATTTTCCCATTACCCAAATCGCTTTTGACTTGTGCATTCTCGACGAGGCAAATTTCGATCGCATTGGGCCGTTGGTAGAAGCATTAAAAGCTGCCGCCGAGCCGATATTTTTACCGTTTTTGCTCGTGACAAAATCCCAAATGTCGGCTGTTTCTGAGCCGCCGTTTTCTCTAACAGCAAACCAACTCCAAGGCAAAATTGACGATTTGATCGTAAGTCCCGTAGATGCCACCCAACTGCACTTACGGGTAGAAAATTTGTTGGCGCGCAGGCGATTGTCCATAGAAATCCACAGACTTCAGGAAGTAATTAAAGAACGCACTTTTACACAAAGTTTGTTAATCGACTCGCTGCAAACGGCAAACGAAAATCTGCAAGGGGAAATCGCCAAGCAAGCCGAGGTAGAAGCTGCACTGCGCTCAAACTCCTATCTCGACTTGCTGATGAATGCCATGCCAGATATTGTCTGCTTCAAAGATGGCGAGGGCAGGTGGCAGGAGGCAAATCAAGGGATATTGGAATTGTTCGAGCTATCAGCAGTTGAATACTGCGGGCTGACAGATGCTCAGCTAGGAGAACTCAGCAGTTTTTACCGTTCTGCCCTACAGGCGTGCGAGGTCAGCGATCGAGCAGCGTGGGAAAAAGGTACACTTTCTAGGGGAGAAGAAGTGATTTCGCGATCGGACGGTACTCTAAAAATCTACGACGTGATTAAAGTACCCGTATTTCACCCCGACGGCAGACGCAAAAGTATCGTGATTTTGGGTCGCGACATTACCGAATACAAACAAGCACAAGACGAACTCGTGCGCTTAGCGTCGATTGTCGAGTCTTCCGACGACGGTATTGTGGGCAAAACCCTCGCCGGGACGATTCTGAGCTGGAACGCGGGGGCAGAGAATATTTACGGCTACTGCGCGCAGGAAATTAAAGGAAAGTCGATCGAGATTTTAGCAATTCCTGAACGCCCCAAGGAAATGGCCCAAATTCTGGAAAATATTCGAGCTGGAGCCACCATTGACCATTACGAAACCGTACACTTGCGCAAAGACGGCAAACAAATAGATGTATGCCTGACGATTTCTCCGATTAAAGACGCCACAGGAGCAATAACGGGTGTTTCGACAATCGCTCGCGACATCAGTGATAGCAAGCGAATCGAAAAAGCCCTCGAACAACTCCGCCACCAAACAGAAATGATTTTGTTCTCCGCAGGCGAAGGAATTTGCGGGTTGAACAAACAGGGAAAAGTAACTTTTGTGAATCCGGCGGCGGTGAGAATGGCGGGCTGCGCATCGAAGGAATTGATCGATCGACCATTCTATGAAACCATAAACCGTTCACAGGTAGAATGCTCAAGGGCGATCGAGCAAATCTCATCTGCAACAGAGATCAATTCACGTTCTCAACTTGCCCCAGACTGCGCCGCACCGGCTACGGGCCAACTGCCGAACCCAGTAAGTTCTCAAATTTTAGACACCTTGGTAGACGGAGAGGTTCGCCGTGTCACGGATGAGGTTTTTTGTCGGCGAGACGGCAGCAGTTTTCCGATCGAGTACGTTGTGGCTCCGATGCGCGAACGAGGCGAAATTATTGGAGCTGTGGTGACTTTTAAGGATATCACCGATCGGCTGGCGATCGAGCGCATGAAAGATGAATTCATCTCTGTTGTCAGTCACGAACTGCGGACACCGATGACCTCGATTCACGGTGCCCTCGGCCTGCTCAACAGTGGTATGCTTGACGCTCATCCCCAAAAAGCCAAGCGGATGCTGGAGATTGCTGTCACTAACACTGACCGCTTGGTGCGCTTGGTCAACGACATCCTGGATTTAGAGCGGATGGAGTCGAATTACAGCACTGCCATCAAACAAACTTGCAATATCGCTGAGTTGATGTTGCAGGCGGCTGACGAGATGCAAGGAATGGCCCAACAGGCGGGAGTTACTCTGTCTGTGAGGCCTGTGGAGGCGCAATTGCGAGGTATTCCCGATCGGCTAATTCAAACCTTGACAAATCTGCTCAGTAATGCTATAAAATTTTCGCCTCCGGGTGCTACGATCTGGCTAAGCGGGGAGTTGACGCACGATCGAGATTTGGCAGAAAAATCTGGGTTGAAGTCAGTGTCGTCTCCTGAATCTACCGGCATCAATCCGCACGTAGCAGTGAGTTCGGAAATCCTGATTACTGTGAAAGACCAAGGACGGGGCATCCCGGCCGATAAGCTGGAGATCATCTTTGAACGCTTTCAACAAGTTGATGCTTCTGATTGTCGCCAGAAAGGAGGTACTGGTTTGGGGCTGGCTATTTGTCGCAGTATCGTGCAGCAGCACGGCGGCCGGATTTGGGTGGAGAGCATTGTGGGGGAGGGCAGCACTTTTTTCTTAAGTCTGCCGGTGCTTAGTCCCGGGCTGGTATAGGTTCTGCCATAAAGTTTTGAAAATTTACTGTCGAGCCTAATCTGGTAAAATAGTTTGCTTTACAAAATATTCACATTTCGCCTCTACTCTGCGAGATATCAGTTCTCATTATTAAAAAAAATGTTAATTTTGAATGCCAAGCGCATTTTGGTGATTGATGATGCGGAAGATATTCGGGAAGTGGCTCAAGTCAGTCTTGAGGTGGTGGGGGGCTGGGAAGTCCTGACTGCGAGTTCTGGCCGCGAGGGTGTGGCTAAGGCTCTGGCTGAACAGCCTGATGCTATTCTGTTGGACGTGATGATGCCCGACCAAGACGGGCCGACTACTTTTTTGCAGTTGCAAGCTAATCATGCTACGCAGCACATTCCGGTAATTTTATTGACAGCTAAGGCTCTGGTTGGCGACAGGCGGATGTTCGCGGAGTTGGGGGTGGTGAGCGTAATTGCTAAGCCTTTTGAACCGATGGCTTTGGCTTCTCAGGTGGCCCAAGCTTTGGGCTGGGAGCAAAAATAAGTCGTTAGCGCAGCCCGCCCCTACGGGGGCTACGCCAACGAAGAGGATCGCCCGCTTAATTTTCTAAGTGACATACCAGGCACTCATTTTTTGACATACTCCCCGGCGTAAACGCGCGGGGATTCTAAGATCAAACAGCAATTGCAGGCTTCGCCTGTCTAACATCGCCTAGCTTAGCGGTCGATGCCCCAACCGCACAAATATTTTTAGCTGCGTTTTCATCTCGTCCATTTACTGA
>PVWI01000264.1 GCA_003003725.1 filamentous cyanobacterium Phorm 6
CAAGGTCGCGTCATCAATACCTGGGCTGATGTTATCAACCGCGCTAACTTGGGTATGGAAGTAATGCACGAGCGCAATGCTCACAACTTCCCGCTCGACTTGGCCGCTGGCGAAACAACGACCGTAGCATTGGTTGCTCCTTCTATCAACGGTTAATTTTTAACTTGAGATAGTCAAAAAGCGCTCCTAGAAATAGGGGCGCTTTTTGTTTGGGGATTTTTTTGAGATACTTTCGTGTAGATATTTAGTCCAGTAGGGTGCGCATTGCGCACTCCTACTAACTACTAACTATTTTTTAGTAATTTCCATTTTCATCGCTTCCAAAATTAACCAAAGTTGCAGCCGATCGCCCTCAACACCTATCTCGGGCGATCGACAAAGTTTACGAATTGGCATTTGTGCGCGATCGATATTTCCGATCTGGGCGGTTGGCGAGCTGATCGCTTCCACTTTTAGGCTAAGTTAGAATAGCAAATTTCTACCACTCTTCAAAACCATGCCACCAGCATCACCATCTCAGCCCATTCCCAGAATCACTACCCCAACTCCCAGCGGTACTCGTCCCGGAGGTGGAGCCGGCACTCGCGGCACCAGCGGCCCCGACTCCCTTACCGGTACTGGGGGCGCTGACTTGATATTCGGTTTGGGTGGGCCTGATAGCATTTTCGGTTTAGGGGGAAATGATTCCCTTTACGGTGACGCTGGCGATGACTCAATTCTGGGCGGCGACGGCAATGATTTTCTGTTCGGCGGTGCGGGCCGCGACAGCATTTTCGGCAACGCGGGCGACGATACTGTCTACGGTGGCAAAGGTGCTGATTCGCAAACTGGCGATGACGGCAACGATTTGCTGTTTGGCAACCAAGACAGTGATACTTTGTTGGGCGGCGCGGGCAATGACACGCTGTTTGGAGGTGCCGGCGATGACTCGCTGTTTGGTGGTATTGGCGATGACTGTTTATCGGGCGATCGCGGCCGAGATACTTTAACTGGCGGCGTCGGAAATGATACGTTTGCGATCGGGCGTGAGGCAGATGGGGATGTGATTACAGATTTTACTGATGTCAGCGATCGAATTCGGTTGAATGCCGGCCTCACCTTTAATCAACTCACGATTTCCGCCGGGGCGGGAACTTCGCCAAGTACAATTATTCAGCTTACAAGCACCAAGGAAACTCTGGCTACTTTATTGGGAGTTGCCCCCTCTGCTATCAATCAGGCGGACTTTATTTTTTGATTCGGAATTGTTGACGGTTGACGGTTGACTGTTGACGGTTAACTGTTTACTGTTGACAGGAAAGCTAATAACAAATAATATCAAATCCGGTAGCATCGGAATTATTAATCTTACCGAAATCAGGAGACGGCTTGGCCTTAGTCCCTACAATTAATCATGGTAGGGAAACGGCACTGCCGTCTCCTCTATATTATTCCAATACAACCGGAATTTATATAACAACTAACAACTAACAACTAACAACTAACAACTTTCTAATGATTATTGACGGTTTTCTGAATCTCAACAAACCTGCGGGCATGACATCTCACGACTGTGTGGGGCGAGTGCGCCGACTATTGAAACTCAAGCGAGTCGGACACGGAGGAACCCTCGATCCGACTGTGACTGGAGTTTTACCGATCGCCCTAGGTAGAGCAACCAGACTGCTGCAATTTCTCCAACACAATAAAGCTTACGAAGGTACGATTCGGTTTGGCTTAACTACCGCTACGGATGATTTGGAAGGAGAAATTATCCATTCTCAGCCGGTGCCGGATTTAACTTTAGAAAAAGTGCAAGCTGCACTTCCGAATTTTATCGGAAAAATTGAGCAATTTCCACCGAGTTTTAGTGCGGTTCAGGTGGGAGGAAAACGCCTTTACGAGTTAGCTAGAAAAGGCCAAACTGTGGAAGTTGCTGCTAGGAATGTCGAGGTTTTTCGGCTCGAAATCTTGGATTGGCGGCCAGGAGATTTTCCTGAATTGGATTTGTCGATCGCCTGCGGGGCCGGTACTTATATTCGGGCGATCGCCCGGGATTTGGGCGCACTATTGAATACAGGCGGTACTTTGGCTACTTTGACTCGTACCGAAAGTAGTGGTTTCTCGATCGACCAAAGTCTCAGTTTTGCAGAATTAGAACTGCAATTGCAGGAGGATAAATTCTGCCCGATTTTGCCATCAGCGGTTTTGGAGCATTTAGGGGCGATCGTCCTTTCGCCTGAATATACCAAACGGTGGTTTCAAGGACAGCGCCTCCCGATTCCCGAAACGCCGATAGAAGCGGAGGAAAGTAGCAACAATCCCCCCGACAACCCAATACCCCAACCTCCCTATCCCTTGCAGGTTTACGATCGAGATGGTAATTTTTTAGGTATAGGTCAAGTGGCAAACTCAGAAACAAGTACCATCTTATCTCCTCAAATTGTGTTTTAGCTATCCAAGAGGCAATAATAAAAATAGGTAAGGAACAAGATTTTGCCATTAATCTAATCAAGCGCTGAGGTCAAAATTATGAAAATATTGCTCATCGGATTAATCCGAGGCTACAAAATGGGGATTTCTCCTTATTTGCCTAACGCCTGTAGATTTCACCCAACTTGTTCACAATACGCGATCGAAGCCATAGAAAGATTTGGGGCCGCCCGCGGCGGAGCGATCGCACTTAAGCGGATTTTGCGTTGTCATCCTCTTCATCCTGGGGGTTACGATCCCGTACCTCCGAAAGATAGCGAGGGGAATTAGTTATAAACTATCGCGCATTTAAATTGTATATTCAGGGCAGGCGGGACGCCAACCCACAAGAATTTGTTTTTTTTAACATACAATTTAAATGCAGAAAAGCTGAGAATAACCAAGAACGAAGAACAAAGAAGCAATCGACCTCATTATTTACAGGAATTAAGAACGTCCTTGCTGTCATAGGTAGTTGCTATATTAGTCAGAAGTTTGGTTTTAGTTATTAGTTAGTAGTGCAAATAGGCGGTGCATCCTCATGGTTCAAACTCCCAAGGGGAATCACTACCTAATGGGTTGAATTTGTAGCATTAATTTTTTTGATTTTTCAAAAATCAGTAATATTACTGTTCTTTTCCACAACTGAGCAGCTATATAATGGTAAAAACAGAGTACAGGGGATGCGAGTGAATATGTCTGATACCGCAATCGGGTACAAAATGTTGTCCCATACTCTGGCCGTGCTGAGCCAGAAACAAGCAACGGGGAAACTGCTGCTAGAACAAGGGGAACAACAGTGGCAACTTTACTTTTTTCGGGGTAGTTTGGTTTATGCGACAGGAGGATCGCACAGAGCGAGGCGCTGGTACAGGGCGATCGGGCAACACTGTCGAAATTTTCAAGTCGATCTCAGAGACCTTGATGCTGGGGAACTGTGGGAATATCAACTAATAGAGCGAGGGGTAGCTGCCAGCGAAATGAGCTTGGAACAAGCTAAGGCGATCGTCCAAAGCAGCGTTTCCGAAGTGTTCTTTTCTCTAATCGGTCAATCGGGTTTGCGCCGGGAGTGGCGTCCGTCCGAAAAATATATTTCTAAAATTATTCCTTCTTTGCTGCTGTCTGTAGCGGAAGTAGAGCACATTCTGTGTTCTACAGAACAAATTTGGCAGAAGTGGAAAGCAATGGGTTTATGGCTAGTAGAACCCGAACAAGCACCGCTGTTAAAAGTGTCTGCCCAGTCGCCGGAAAATCGGTTTAGTTCTAGTTCTTTGAGCACATTAGCTAACGTATTTAATGGCGAGAATACTCTTTGGGACATTGCATTCAAGAAAAAGCAGTGCGTGACAGTGGCAACTCGCGCTCTAGTGAATTACATGAAGCAGGGTTTAGTAAATTTCCGAACAGTACCAGACTTGCCATCGCCTATAGAACAGTGGCGTTGGGCTGCGGCCATCGCTGGGCCAGTTCGCCCTTTGATTGCTTGTATCGATGACAGTCCAACAGTATGCGAATTTTTAGAGCAAATTCTATTGCCGGCGGGGTATCGAGTTCTAAAAATTCAAGACCCGATGCAGGGAGTGGGCATCATCTCTATACAGAAGCCTGATTTAATTTTTATGGACGTGGTGATGCCGAAGACAAACGGCTTTGCTTTGTGCAGTTTTTTGCGAAAAACACCCCATTTTCGGGAAACTCCGATCGTGTTTTTGACTGGTCAAGACAATATAATTGACCGCACGCGAGCGAAATTGACAGGTGCTTCCGATTTTTTGAGGAAGCCGTCCAATCCCGAACAGGTTTTGCAAGTAGCCCAGAAGTATTTAAAGGTAAAAGACGATCGCCACCATGCGGCAATTCGCCGCCATGATGTACTAAATTCGCAGCAACTTGCCTTGGCAAATTCTTAAACCAAAATTATGCTCAAAAAGCATCGCTTATCGGGTGCGTCAGAGGCTGACGCACCCTACATTTATGCTATCGATAGTCATCAGTCACTCCCAATTCTGCAATTCTTGAATCTAAAATCTAAAATCTAAAATCTAAAATGGTATAATCCATCGGACTTGATATTATTAATTATGAGCGATCGAACTCCGCAGGTAAGCGTGGTGATTCCGGCCTACAACTGCGCGGATTACATCGGACAAGCCGTAGATAGCGTATTATACCAAACAAGCACTGACTGGGAAATTGTTATAGTAGACGACGGTTCCCAAGACAACACGAGATTAGTTTTAGACCAATATGGCGATCGCATTCGCTACATTTACCAACAAAATCAAGGAGTGTCGATCGCCCGAAATCGCGGCATTGAGCTAGCGCGAGGAGAATTCATCGCCTTTCTCGATGCAGATGACTACTTCTTACCAGACAAAATAGCAGCACAAATCGCTGTCTTTGCAGCACAACCAAATCTAGGAATAGTCCATAGCGGCTGGCGTCTAGTTAATAGTATAGGCGAACCGCTAAAAGATGTCAAACCCTGGCAAAACGTGCCTAAATTAGACTTAGAAATGTGGCTGCGCTGGAAACCAGTATTACCCAGCGCCATGATGTTTCGCCGCCATTGGTTAGAGCGCGCCGGCGGATTTGACCCTCGATTTCCACCAGCCGAAGATACAGATTTAGCGCTACGTTTGGCTTTAATGGGATGCGAAACAGAATGGCTGCGCGAAATAACCGTTTGTTATCGTCAGCACGAACAAAGTGCGATGTACAAAGGTTTACCGCAGGCTAAATCCCTCGCCGCAGTCATGGACAATTTTTTTGCCCGCCCCGAATTGCCGGATAAAATACGTTTGTTGGAAAAGAAAATTAAGTACAGTACCTTAGTTTGGATTGCTTGGTATTTACACCGCACCGGTCATTCCGTTGAAATGGTACATTTTTTGCAGCGTTCTTGGAATTATACGCCTTATTTGCCTGTGGAAACAGTTATTAATTGGGCAGAATGTTTTGCTGAATTTTCGCATGATGCGGGAAATGAATTCGATGCGGATTTATTAGCTCAGTCTCCTGAATGGCAACAGTTAATGCACTGGACAATTCTCAGCAGCCACAATTAAAATGGGTTTGTAGTGAGGACTTTAGTCCTCGGAAAGAAGGACTAAAGTCCGAACGATCGAACCTGTCCTCGGAAAGAAGGACTAAAGTCCGAACGATCGAACCTGTCCTCGGAAAGAAGGACTAAAGTCCGAACGATCGAACCTGTCCTCGGAAAGAAGGACTAAAGTCCGAACGATCGAACCTGTCCTCGGAAAGAAGGACTAAAGTCCGAACGATCGAACCTGTCCTCGGAAAGAAGGACTAAAGTCCGAACGATCGAACCTGGTTGATTAATTGATATTAATTGCAAATTGGCGCTCCCCCAGGGCTGTAAGGCACAACTACGGCCGAATTTGTTACCAATTCCACATCGCCTTTAGCATTAATTATCCAGCCTTGAGCCTCAACTGGCGACTCAGCGACATCAAAAGTATCCTGGCCGCTGCTGCTGACTCGATCGCTGGGACTCGGGGGCAAACCGCCACGCCCGGTAATCACAAATCGACTTGCTCTTTGCCCGCTAGTTTGACAGCCTCGCGCCGGCTGTGGCGGAACTCCGGGGGTTTCTGGTTGATTTAATCCCTTTATGGGGTCAATATCGGGAGTTCTGAGTTCGACATTGCCATCAATTCCTAATTCTGAACTGGCGTCGATATCGCTGTCAAAAGAGCGAAAAATACCTTCTGTATTAATCACAATATTTCCGCCTCGGCCTCGGATCGCATTGGCGCGGATGTCGCTATTTTCTAAAGCAGCTACAGTCCCAGCTTCGATATTAATATTGCCGCCAGTCGCAGTCCCAGAAGCATTAGTGGTAATTTAACTGTTGCGGCGCAGTTGCAAATTTCCAGTTTGCACAGTGATATTGCCAAAATTGCCGGCTTGAGTTGTGGCTTTAATTGCACCGCTATCCAAACGAATTGAGTCGGCTGCAATTTTCAAATTTCCGGCTGCTCCCAAGCCGTCGGCACTGACAGTAACTTGGACGCCTTCTCGGACAATTAACTGCCCGGTTCTCACATTTAAATTGCCGCCGGCACCTGTGGAATCTTGCCCCGTGCTGGCAAATAAGCTGTTAGTCATTTAAATTTCTTGCCTGAACCCCTTACAGTATGGGGTATAGACCACAAATAATGCAGTTTAAATGTGGAACAGCTTAGTCCGGTAGCGGAACCTTCATTGTTACCGACGATGTTGGTATTGAATAGGGAGGATCGATCGCTAAAATTGCGATCGCTACCAGAGAGAATAATTTTGTCAGCAGCATTAACTGTCAGATTACCAGCTTGACCGCTGCTGCGAGTCGTGGCGATCGCCTGTCCGCCACCACTAGCTTCAAAGATATTGGAGTTAATGGTGATATTTCCCCCAAGATATTTGTTCTGGGTTTGAGAGTTAACAACCGCTCCATTGGAGACTCGAAAAATATTAGTATTCACTGTAATGTCTCCACCTCGGCCACCAGCCCCTGGTTCTGTTGGAGCTAGCAAAGCACTAGATGAGTTATCTGAACCTACCCCATCAACAGTCACGAAATCAGCAGCATTCACTGTAATATTTCCAGCTCGCCCCTGCCCTTCTGTTCTGGTAACAATAACACCACCATTTGCGATCGACAGAGAGCCAGTTGTGACGCGAATATTTCCACCTTCACCGATTCCTGTTCTTTTGACACTGCTGAACAAACCGCTGGATTGTTGGAATTGAAGTCGCTCCCCCGATGCGTAAATAATTTCCTGTAACGGCCCCAACCCATCCAAAACAGTATCGTTGCGGACGTAAATCTCGACATTTCCTGCATTGCCGCGTCCTTGAGTGCTAGCTGTAATCACAGCACCGTTTGTGACGAAAAGGGAACCAGTCGAGATGTTAATATTTCCTCCATTACCCACTGCTGCGTTAGCTTCCGCTCTGCTGTAAACGCCGCTGAGGTTGCCGTTAGTATCCGCACCCTCAAAGGAGCTAACATTGCGAATACGAATGTTAACATTGCCGGCATTTCCCTCTCCTAATGTGCTGGCTTTTACTTGAGCTCCATTAGTTAAAGAAAGTGTTTCGGCTGTGATATTAATATCACCCCCTTCACCAACAGTTTCGACTGTCACCAGATTGTACGCACCGCTGGGTACATCGCTGTTACCGACTCCATCAAAAGAGATAGCCCCCGTCGCATTAACATTAATGTCTCCCGCCAAGGCATCAGGCGCACCCATTTTTTCCGCTATCCCCGCCCGCAGTTTACTTCCTTCCGAAAGATTCAAGTTATGAGCGTTGACAGCAATATTGCCGCCACCTCCAGCGCGTACATACACATCAGCGCCGTTTGTGAGAGATACATCCGCTCTGGCTATCTGCGCGGGAATATTCAAACTCACATTGTTACCGGAGGCATTTAGCCCGACAGTTTCCCCAACCGCAACGGCTGCGAGTTCGACTCGGGCGCCCGGTGCGATGATTTTTCCGCCGTCCAATCTCACATCGCCGCCCGCAAGTATCAAACTATTGCCCGATCGCACTTGCAGTCCATCAGTCGATCGATTTACAATAGTCCCGGGCGATTGTCCGTACTGCAATCCCAGAGGAACATTAACTATTAGCAAAGGCGTATTTTGTGAAACATTGACGCCGAATTCGGTGCCATTTCCAAACTGCACAGCACTCGCCGTAGTCGCCAAAAAGGAACCGCCAATATTTAATGAAGCCTTTAGCCCAAAAACAATCCCATTCGGATTGAGCAAAAATAAATTTGCAGTACCGTTAGCTTTGATTCCACCATCAATATTAGAAATCGAGCCACCGGTAACGCGGGTAAAAATATTTTGGACATCTGTGGAATTGTTGAAAAACGCCGTTTCTCCTGTAAGAAGTGAAAATTCTCGAAAACTGTGAAAGAGATTGTTTCCGGCTTGCGTTCCGCCCTGTATAAAGTTATTATTATCGTTGACAATTACGGTAGTATTTACGGGTAGGGTGGCATCCGGGACAATTTCTGCGTTACTGGGGGCGATCGTGCTGAGGCTGCAAAAGAGCGTACCGAGCCATAATTTGCAAACTTTTAGTTTCATTAATTAACTAATTTTAAATTTTTGATTAATTTTAGACTATACCCTTTTGCGTGTTAAATATACATATTTTTACTGAATTTTAAAATTAGGTTTTTTAAAGAACCGCGAAGACGCAGTACGCGAAGCGGTGCGTAAGCACTAGGAGACGAAGGAAGAGAAGAGAAATTGTATTAAAATGCGATATTATGCTTGAGTTTCTGCTTCTGTAAAAATTGGTGGCCACAGTTCATAAATGGGCAATTCCCAACCGGGGAAAAGTTCGGGTATTGTCAAAATATCTTCATTTTCCAACACAATTAGTTCACCTTCGGGACGATAAACTGTCACAGTTTCTTCATCGGGATCGATCAGAATCCCCACTTGTGCTCCGAGTTGGATAAACTTGTTAATTTTCTTGACTATCGGTTTAATGCGATCGCTCTGTGATTTAATTTCTACTACCAAGTCTGGAACTAATTCTCCAAAATAACGCGGACTTCGCCTGAGACGCGCGGCCCGCACGAAGGAAACATCAGGTGCGGTAAGATTAGCATCAGTTCATTCAGTTGACAGTTGACAGTTGACAGTTGACAGCGACCTCTACCTAGAAGGAAGAGGATTGGAGTAATGAATAGTTTTCTTTTAATTTCTCCCTAAAAGGGAGAGGCTT
>PVWI01000044.1 GCA_003003725.1 filamentous cyanobacterium Phorm 6
CTCAATCCTCTCCTCCATATCCGACAGAGGAGCCGTCAGAGCCACTAACTGCCCCACTCCCCGCAGGTAATGTTTTTCATTATCTTGCCAAATCCGAGGCTCGCTCGCTTCAACTGCCAAAAACCCCAACAATTCCCCTTCCAAAACAATCGGCGCCGCCAACAGAGAGCGAGCACGAATTTGCTGCATCAACCGCCCAGTCAACTCAGTTTTCAAAGAACTGTGAGACTCACCAATCCAAACAATTTCTTCCCCAACCAAAGCCTGATAAAACTCGCCCAAATCTTGCACCGTGATACCCGAAGCCGGTCGGCCCTGCCCGCCCAAACCAGGAGTAACTTGGCGGTTGCTAACTCTGCGCCAAAAATAGCGTCGCTCTGGCTCAAACCAATAAATATTAGTGCGCGTCGGCTCAATAAATTCATGGGCTTGTTCGACTACCGCTTGCAAATATTGGTCAAGCGACCGCAGTTCACGCAACTGCGAAATCAGCGCCAAAAGAGACTCATCTGGGTGTTTTACTTGTTGCCGTTGCCAGTCTTTTTCTATTTGATAAAGAGCAGTTGCTAGCGCTCCAAATACGATCGCCAACTGCATTTTTTCCCCCGACTCCGTTTCGTATTCCGACACGTCAGTCCCGAGCAAAACTACACCGTAGCAGCGGTCTTTGTAGCGGAGCGGAAACAGAGTCGTGCCTTGAATGTTGAAAGTTTGAGCAGCTTTGCGCCATTCTCCGGCTCTGTTGGACGATCGCAAATCCGGGACTTCCACCGGAGCAAGCTGAATCACCACTTGTTCCAGCAAATCCCCCGGGTTCAGGGCAAACCGCTGTTTCAGAAAAGACAAATCGCCGTTAGGAGTCATGCCACCTTTTCCGAATAATCGGTGAGCTTGTCGATCGTACAACCCGATCCAAATCAACCGCCAGTCAAACTCTGCTTGCAAATAAGCCAGAGTGCCCTCCAGCAGCACTTCCACATTCTCCTCTTCTCGGAGAATCTGGAGAACCCGCTCCAGCCCCGTGATTTTTCCGTCTAAATCCTTCCGTCTCTGCTCATGCCCCATTGCCCAGCTTCCCCGCACCTTTGTCCAACTTCAAATTACCCACTTAAAAATTAAAAAAATTAAAATGTCAAACAATCAACCTATAATATAGTCGTTTCAATTATGCTTCAATTTAAAACATTGGATAAGCTGTCGCGCATTTAAATCGTATATTTTGGGCGGGCTACAAGATCCCACCCCACAAGAGTTGGATTGTTTCTTAACATACAACTTAAATGCAGAACAGCTTAAAGTCGATCGAAGTTGAAGTCAAAACCTCACCTTCGCAGTCTGCTTCTGAATATTTTTATTTGCCCGCTGATTTGTCATTTGTAAATTGCCCCAGTAAAAGTCATTGGATATTTATCAATCAAGTGTACGCCCGCTGTTGTTTTCGGTATTAAAAACCGATGCCGAATGGCTGCACAACCGCACTCTCCAAGTCCTCGAACTCGCAGCCAGAAACCAGTCAAACCCAGCAACCACCCAAATCCTCTCCCGATTGCAAAAATCTTTGGGAGTCGAAGATTCTCGCCTCGAACAATCTTTGTGGAGACAAAGCTTCAAAAATCCTGTCGGCTTAGCTGCGGGATTTGATAAAAACGGCGTAGCTGCCGACATTTGGGCAAATTTTGGCTTTGGCTTTGCCGAACTCGGCACTGTCACCTGCCAACCGCAACCCGGAAACCCCCAACCTCGCTTGTTTCGCTTAACCCAGGATAGTGCAGCCCTCAACCGCATGGGATTTAACAATCAAGGAGCCGTAGCAATGGCCGCCCGGTTTCAGGCCGCACAGCACAACCCTCAGTCCTCGTTCCCCTTGGGCATCAATCTCGGTAAATCTAAGGTAACACCGTTAGAGGAAGCAGCAGCCGACTATTTGGAGAGTTTTAAGCTGCTCAAAGACTGGGGCGACTATTTTGTAGTCAACGTTTCATCTCCGAATACGCCGGGATTGCGATCGCTCCAAGATGCCGATCAGCTAAGCACAATTTTGTCAGTTTTGCAACAAGAAAATCAGGGAATTAAACCAATTTTGGTCAAGATTGCGCCGGATCTGGAACCAGAGGCGATCGTCTCAATCCTCGACTTAGCAAAAACCTACCAACTAGCAGGAATCATCGCCACAAACACCACCATCCGCCGCGACGGATTGAAAACACAAATATTGCGAGAAACCGGCAAACCAATCGCCGAAGAAGCTGGCGGAATTAGTGGAATTCCAGTACAAGTGCGATCGACAGAAGTCATCCGATTTATCTCGAAGTATACAAAAGGCGAATTACCAATAATTGGAGTTGGCGGCATTTTCACCGCCGAAGACGCTTGGGAAAAAATAACCGCCGGTGCCAGTTTAATTCAAGTATACACTGGTTGGGTTTACGAAGGCCCTTGGATGGTGCGCCGAATTCTCCAAGGTTTGCTCCAAAAGTTGGAAGAACACGGATTTAATTCAATTTCTGAAGCCATTGGTTCCGGGAATATTAAGTAGTCCGAAGATAGAGGACTTGCATTCCGAACGATCAAACGGGTTTTCTTATAACTAACCGGACATCGTATAAATTCGGAAGTTGTAAGTTTTGAGTTAAACAAAATTCCCAACGCAAGTCAAAACTCACAACTCACCCGTTGCGGTATCGATCCATAACTTATATCATTTTGACAAAAGATTGCTACACAATAAATGTTGTGTTTGGTCGCTCGTACCATTGTGGTCAGGTGCGTCGCTCGCTCAATTGTCGATAGGTAGATAGGGATTTTTGGTGGCGACACACCCTACACTGTTGCTTTTCGTGAGGTGCTGAAGCAATTAGCTTGTTAACTGAACCGTATTGATCCATAACTTATACCAAGCGTGACAAATCAATGCAACGATATTGGTAGGGTGTGTCGCCATCGATAGTATCCCAAAAGAGGCGAACAATTTATCGAGCGACGCACCATCGACAATATTTGATCGAACAAATTCAACATCAATTATTGTAGCAAGGATTTTTTAAATTGGTATTACTTGCGTTTTAAAAGTTCCAACAGCTTCCAATTTATGCTCGCAATCAAGAAATGTTCTAGAGCATTACAATATTCTTTGCCGCTATTTTCAATAATTTGAGATGCCGTTTCAGACTTAACATTTTCCGAGAATCCGTCAGCGGTTTCTGCTGCTTTTTCCGATTGGGCTGGTTCAGAAGATACCTCAAGGCTGACTTGTGGCTCCTGATTTTGTTCTTTGGTCATTTTCTGAGTCACCTCCTTGAGTGATTGCATACATAACCCCTACTACAAATGCAACTTATGTGTATCCGGGATTTGGGAATTATATTTTTCTCTACCAGACAATCGCAGTTACCAAATGACTTCAAAGTTTTGAGTTCAGTTATGAGTTATCTTCAACAGCACTTATGCACCTTCCTTTAGAAACCATGTTTCTTTACTTAAACCCTGTTGAATTCAAAACTCACGCATTCAAAACTCACGCACTACCACCTGTGATACAGATCACTGAATTGTTATATTTGCTAGTAATATTTACGGGATTCTGATATTGTTGAGGCTTAAGAATTAATTTGGCTGTGATTGATCTCAAGCTGAAAGCAAGCGTCTGGAAATTATCAACAAATTAAAGGTGTAGAGCTGATGGCAATTTATCTTGATACAGCAATTGTAGCGGAAGCAAAAGCAGCGAGCAAGTTCGGTTGGATTGCGGGAATTACGACTAATCCCACACTTTTAGGAAAAAGCGAGTTATCTCCTGAAGTGACGCTCAAACAACTGGCACAACTGATTCCTGGGGAAGTTTATTATCAGCTAATGGCATCGGATTTTGATGGCATGGTAGCAGAAGGAAAAGCGGCTTTTGGATTAATTGGAAAGCAAACAGTCTTGAAAGTTCCAGCAACGGCGACTGGTTTTCAAGTAGTAGCGCACTTGTCGCCAGAAATTCCTTGTGCGGTGACGGCTATTTACAGCGCATCGCAAGCCGTTGTGTCAGCAGAAGCGGGGGCAAAATATGCGATCGCCTACGTGAATCGCGCCACCAGACTCCTCGGAGACGGTTTTGCTCTAGTGCAAGATATGGCAAATGTATTGAAGAATAGCAATACTGAAATTTTGGCAGCTAGCATTAAGTCGCCGGAAGAAGCGGTAAAGACTTTATTAGCTGGCGCGCATCATTTGACATTGCCTTTTGACGTATTGCAAGCAATGGCCGTTCACGAATTATCCCAGCAAACTGTTGATGAATTTGCCCAAAACGGGCGGGGAATTTTGGAATAATATCAAATTCCTTTGCTTGATTTCTTGCTAATTTGGGAATTAGGGATTGGGAATTGGGAATTGGGAATTGGGAATTGGGAATTGTTACTTCTTCCCTCTTCCCTCTTCCTTCTTCCTTGTTCCTTCGATTAACTGTCAACTGACTATGGCATTCGCCAAATCTTGATAGTACGATCGGGACTGCCGCTCACCAAAGTCTTGCTATCTCTGGAAACAGCAACAGAATTCACAAACTGACTGTGACCAGAAAGAGTGATTCTTTCTTTTCCCGTCTTCAAATCCCAAACTATAATATCTCCGCCCCCGCTGATCAAAGTGCGACTGTCCGGGCTAAAGGCAAGCGTCCTCACCCAGCTCGAATGCCCTTTAAAAGTGCGAATCCGCTTCCCGTCTTGCACGTTTGACAAACGGATCGTATTGTCGCTGCTAGCACTAGCCACAACTCGCCCGTTCGGGCTAAAAGCCACAGCATTAACTGCACCTCCGTGACCTGTGATAATCCTTCTGATTTCTCCGGTGTTGAGATTCCACAAACGCACAGTCTTGTCCTCGCCCCCGCTAGCGAGAGTCTTACCGTCCCGGCTCAAAGCGATCGCATTTACTCCTCCAGCGTGCCCGGTCAGAGTCAGCAACCTGGCACCAGTTGTGACATTCCACAAGCGAATAGTTTTGTCATTGCTGCCGCTAGCCAGATTTTGACCGTCGCTGCTAAAGACGATCGCGTTGACGGCGGCTTTGTGAGCCTGAATTGTCCGCAGCCGCCGCCCAGTCTTCAAATCCCACAAAATCAGATTATTGTCGCTCCCACCGCTGGCCAAAATCGAGCTATCCGGGCTCACAGCTAGGGTGTTGACCGATTTTTTAGAATGCACCGGATTGAGAGTCCGCACCAAGGCTCCCGTCCTCACATTCCAAATTCTAATCGTCCCAAAGCTGGCGCTGACCAAAGTTTGACCATCTGGCGACAGGGCGATCGCATTTACACCCCCGACATTATCCAAACTTCTTTGCAAAAACTGACTGCTAGGCAAACTAGAAAGCAGCCACACCGGGTTTGCCGGAAATACCCCGTAACGCATCGAACCATAAATTTGAGATGCGCCAATACCCATCATCAAAGCAGCAGCACCCGCCAACAAATTTGTTTTCCAATCAAAAACCTTTTTCTTGGGCTTGTTCAAGCCCGAATTGAGAGGTCTGAGGCGGTTGATCGAAGTCTGCTTGGTCGCCCCAGATGACCCGGAAGTTCCGCGAATTTTAGTTTGTCCAGTCGTCGGTAACTGAGTCGGTAACTGAGTTTCTGCGCCGTCGAGATTAATTTCTTCCAAGCATTGCAAAACCATCTGCGGACTTTGAGGTCGATTTCCGGGAAAAGGCGCCATCAGGTAATCGATCACATTAGCCAGGGGATCGGAAACTTGAGGAGCTCCTTTGCGCCACATCAATCTACCCGTGCGCGGGTTCTCGGGAAACGCCGTCGGTGGCTTCCCAGTCAGCAAATAAACAAAAGTGCGCCCCAGAGCAAAAAAATCCGACTGTGGTACAGCCTTACCATTAGTTTGTTCCGGCGGCGTGTAGCCAGGGGAAACAATACCAGTGACATTTGCGCCCTGGCCCACCTTAGCGAAATAAGTCGCCGACACTTCCCTAGCAGTCCCGAAGTCAATCAGCACTAACTGACCGTTCGGCTTGCACATAATGTTGTGCGGCTTGATATCCCGATGAAAATAGTTGAGTCGATGAACTTGGTCTAAAATTTCCGAGAGTTGCTTGAGCCAGTTCAGAGCTTGTTCTTGACTGATCGGGCGACCCCGATGTTTCAGCCAGTCTTGCAAATTTGCCCCAGCAATTTTCTCCATCACTAGACAGTGAAAAGACTCTGTGCTGTGAGCTGGCGTAAATATAAAATAACCGTCGCGATCGACCTTTGGAATACCTGGATGTCTCAGCCTGACCAATACGTCGGCTTCTTGCTTAAAAAGTTCTACAGCTTTGGGATGTTCTTTTAGAAGGACTTTGAGCACTCTTCGGGCGCCCTTGTCGTCCACTTCAAATGTTCTGCCGAAACCGCCACCTCCGAGAGGCGCGACTAGCCGATATCTACCTTGCAACAAAAGTTCTGACCCGCAGTGGATACACGCGGATTTACCAGAGTTGGCTGGATCGGAGGGATTCGGGCATTTAGGATTGAGGCAATAACTCACGAAGCCACATAACCCTGATTGAGGTTGCTCTATCAAGTTTTACTTTGACACTCTCAGCACTCAGGCGTGACTGAGATTCTTGGTTCAGCGAAGTCACTTGCTTGAAACTGGATTTCTCCAGCCCAGGTAGAGGTGTATTCTCCCCAAGCGTGAATTCCGGTATGCCCTACCGTACTTGATTACTCCTCTTGATCTATTGAGGTTTTCGTTCAAATGCGAGTTCTTCTAGACTGCAACACCTATTGGTGTGACTACGTACTCAACAATCCAGTTAAGTTTTTACGTTGTCTAGTTACACTCAATTTTCAACTTACGACGATCGTATCACACATCGTATCACACCTAGTACAAGACTGATGAGCGCTCTTGATTTAAATCCTTGGCGTCGCTCATGTCAAGCGGAGTGAACTCTAGCTCGTTTTCCGCTTTCCATTGTACGATCGCCACGACCACTCTCGAAGGAAGAAACAAAAGAGAGGGAGAGATGGGAAGAGGGGGAAATGGGGAGAGGGGGAGATTCCCTCTTCCCGATGACGGCAGAACTGATGTGTAATCGGGAATTCTATCCGTTATATCCACTACACAATCCGTTGCCGAACATCCCTCTCTAGCCTTTTAAACGAGTCCCTCGATTACCGGATGGAAGAAAAACGCAAGGGCCAAAACCGCATAAGCAGCCAATAGCAAAGTACCTTCGAGCCAGTTAGACTTGCCATCAGAACTGATAGAATTGGCAATCAGCACCGACACCGCAACCGCTACAAGTTCAAACGGGTTGAAGTTCAAGTCCATCGGTTTGCCCAGGAAATAACCTGCCAAAACCAACACCGGGGCAACAAACAAAGCAATTTGCAAACTCGAACCTACGGCCACAGAAACCGACAAATCCATTTTATTTTTCATCGCCACCGTCACCGCAGTCGTGTGTTCGGCCGCATTACCAATAATCGGCACCAAAATCACCCCGGTAAACAGTGATGTCAGCCCCAAACGCGCCGTCGCTTCTTCTAGAGTACCAACTAGGAGTTCCGACTCGATCGCCACCATCAGCGTACAGGCCAACAACACCCCAATCCACAACGGCAGATTTACTTTGTGGTCGGGACTGTCTGGTGCTAAGTTATTTTCGGCTAAGTCTTCGAGCATTTCATTTTCTGCCACTCCTACGTCATACAGATAACTGTGAGTTTTCATCGAAAACAGCAGTGTTAGCACGTAGACAATAATCAGAACTACAGCAACAGCGCTAGAGAGGTTCTGCATAGTTTCTGGAGCAATGCCTGTAGAGGTGAAATTAACTGCTGTCGGCACCAAAATGGCAATCACGGCTAAGTTCATCGCTGAAGCGTTCAACCGGGCGACTGTTGACTGAAATTCTTGTTCTTTGTAGCGCAAGCCACCCAGCAGCATCGCAAATCCCATCACCAGCAGCAGGTTGCTCATAATTGAACCGGTGATGCTGGCCTTGACAACATCTATTAGTCCGGCATTGAGGGCGACGATGCCGATAATTAGTTCCGTGGCATTTCCGAAGGTAGCGTTTAGCAAACCCCCCAAGTTGGCGCCGAGGACGACGGCAATTTCTTCGGTGGCTGTCCCCATCCACGCCGCTAGCGGGATGATGGCTAGAGCTGATGTGATGAAGATTGTGGAGGATTCCCAGCCGAGAAAGTGTCCGGCGATGGAAATCGGGATAAATAACAGCAGGCTGGAAATTATTGTTTGTGTATTCAGCATTTGGATTTTGAAAAGCTCCCAACGGTCAATCATAGCCTGCCACAAAGTTTAAGAAAGGGGGAGGGATCGAAATTTGGGTGTTGGCTTAAAGCTGGGGGTGGGCGTGAGCACTCACGTTTTTTGGTCAGAAGTTTGCGAAGATACTTAATGAAATTGAAAAGGTCGATCGAGCAATTTGAAATTCCTCTCTCAAACAGTCAGTTTCTGCCTGTTGTCCGTATGTTTAAGAGGTTTGCACGCAGCCGATAGATGAGTAGCGATCGAATCAGTGTGGGTTAAATTGCGATTGCCAACCAATCTGAAACCACAAAAGTAGCAAATAATTATCAATTATGTCAAAAAAAGTAGATTTTATCAAAGTAGAAGTCGTACCGCACGATCCAAGTTGGCGAGATGCTTTTGAGGCTGAGTCAAAACAGATTGCACTTGCAATTACCGAAAATGCGATCGCTATACATCATATTGGTAGCACAGCAATTTCACAAATTCATGCAAAACCAATTATCGATATGCTAGTTGTGGTCAAAGATATTATCAAATTGGATACACAAAACTCAGCAATGGAGGCATTAGGCTATGAAGCAATGGGTGAGTTTGGCATATCAGGTCGGCGTTTTTTTCGCAAGGGGGAATGAAGCAGGGATTAGAACGCACCACATTCACACGTTTGAAGTGAACTCACCACAGATAGAGCGCCACTTAGCATTTCGAGATTATATGATTTCTCATCCTGAAGACGCGCAGCAATACAGCGAGCTAAAACAACAACTCGCTAACAAATACCATGATAATATTCAGGGGTACATGGACGGAAAATCTGGGTTTATTAAAGGAATTGACTTGAAAGCTGCCAAGTGGAGAACATCTCATTAAGACTATGATATTAGAAGTTGCAATTCTTGATGTTAAACCTAATATGGCTGCTGAGTTTGAAAGTGCTTTTAAAACAGCTTCAGCTATTATCTATTCTATGCCGGGGTATATCTCGCACGAGCTGCAACGCTGTATAGAGAGCAAAAATCGCTATATTCTGCTGGTGCGATGGCAGAATTTGGAAGACCATACTGTGGGATTTCGAGAATCGCCAGATTATCAAAAGTGGCGTTCTTTATTGCATCACTTTTACGATCCTTTTCCGACAGTGGAACATTACGAAGTCATCTTGTAAAGTTTGAAGTTTAAGCATGGAGGAACATCACAAATGATTGACATCGGTCTCACTCACATCGCACTTCCAGTTTCCGATGTTGAGAAAAGTGTTGAATTCTATTCTAAGTATGCGGTCATGCAAGTAGTTCACCGCCGCATCGATGCAGCAACTGGTGTTGCTGTAGTCTGGCTTTCCGATCGCACTCGTCCTTTTGTAATTGTACTAATTCAAAAAGATTCTGTACATCCGGTTTTGTCTCCACTCGCACACCTGGGGGTTGGCTGCAAAAGTCGTGAATATATGGACGAGCTCTGCAACAAGGCACGTCAAGAAGGCGTACTACTTGAGGAACCAAAAGATGCTGGATATCCGATCGGCTACTGGGCTTTCTTGCGAGATCCAGATGGTCATACGCTGGAACTGTCCTACGGGCAGGAAATCGGATTTACAGTGGAGGATGTTTGAAAATATCTTAAAAATTAGTCGTCGATGCTGTGTTAAATTCATCCGTAACCAACAACAATAGTGGATTTTTTCTATGAAGGCGATCGGCGTTTATCAATATCTACCTGCAAGCGATCCAGACTGTTTTGCTGAGATTGACCTCGAAAAACCTCAACCTAGCCACAGAGATTTGCTGGTCAAAGTCAAAGCAGTTTCTGTCAATCCAGTAGATTATAAAATCAGACAGTCTGTCAAAGAAAAGCGAGTAACACCGCGCATTCTGGGCTGGGATGCGGCGGGAATTGTGGAACAAGTAGGCGATCGAGTATCTCTGTTCAAACCAGGTGATGAAGTCTATTATGCAGGTAGTATCACTCGTCCCGGTAGCAACAGTGAATATCAGTTAGTTGATGAACGGATTGTGGGCAAAAAACCTGCAACTCTTTCATTTGACGAGGCGGCTGCACTTCCTTTGACAACAATCACTGCCTGGGAAGCTTTGTTTGAACGGTTGGGAATTGAACCGAAGCAAACACCAAAAAATCAAGCAAGTAAAGTGCTAATTATTGGTGGCGCAGGAGGTGTTGGTTCCATTGCGATTCAACTGGCTGCACAGGTTGCCCGGCTGCAAGTTATTGCTACTGCATCTAGAAAAGAATCGATTGATTGGTGTTTAAAACTGGGAAGTAATTATTGCATAGATTATCACGAATCATTTGCATCATCCCTGGAAAAGATTGCGGTAAAGGAACTTGATTATATTTTGTGTTTCAACGATACAGAGCGGCATTTCAAAGACATGGCAGATGTCATTAAACCACAGGGGAAAATTTGTTCGATCGTGGAAGCGGAACACCCTCTCGATATGAACTTAATCAAGAGTAAGAGCGTTACTTTTGCTTGGGAATTCATGTTTACTAAGTCGATGTATGAGACAGATGATATCCAGTCTCAACACGAATTATTGAATCAAGTTGCAGATTTGGTCGATCGAGGAATTTTGAAAACGACGGTGACTCAAAATCTGGGATCACTCAATGCCATCAACTTGGCGAAAGCACACGCTTTGCTGGAATCTGGGAAAACAATTGGCAAGCTCGTTCTTTCAGAAATATCAACCTAATTTAGGCTAGCTCTATGTTAGGGTGTTACGGGAAAAGATTAGGAGCGAAAATAACTCATTCAAACAATTGGGGACGAATTATTTTCATTTCTAGCGAATCGGCGCTCAATTTATGACAATTTAGAACAATTGGATTGACAGCTTTAAAAGTTATGATGAGGTGCGATCGGGCATAGGGCATATCTCAATACGGTTTACTACTATAGGGCGGATTTTGCCTTGATACAGTCGATTATTTCATAAATTCTGAGCCCAAGCCGCCCCTACCGCAATATGGTTGACTTAAGAAATTCGTCAAAAAGCCTTAAGTAAACCGTATTGGGCATATCTCACTTTCTTGACAACCGCTATAATGAAAAAATTGTGGGTGCATCTCATTTTGGCAAATATCTTCGTAGGGGCGAAGCATTCCGGCAGTAAATGTCTGGTTTTTAGTAATAAATTGTCTGCCGGAATGCTTCGGCTTTGCTTCCAAAAATGAGATGCACCCCCAAATTTTCCTCCAAACCCAATCTTTTCTACTAAGATAAAAAAACTGGAGACTCAAATGATTGCAGCAACCATCGCACCACCCAAAAAAGAATCACCCCTACTGTTTGAGGGACTCACTTGGAGAGAGTTCAAAGCAGTTGAGCAATTGTTAGACAGTCCAGGATATCGGCTCTCTTTCCTGGATGGAGTTTTGGAGATTAAACTAATGCCTGGAGAACCCCACGAAACCGTTAAAAAGAGGATAGCTGGATTGTTGGAACTTTACCTGCTGATGGCGGGATTTGACTTTACTCCAACTGGCTCAATGACTCTAGAAAGTGAAACCGGAAAAGTTAAGCGAGAGGCAGATGAATCTTATAAACTTGCTCCCGGTCGCAGGCTACCGGATTTGGCGATCGAGGTCGTGTTTTCCAGTGGCGGGATCGACAAGCTGGAGGCATACAAGCGGCTGAAAATTCCTGAAGTATGGTTCTGGGAAGATGGATTGTTAGAGGTTTATCACCTGCGGGGAGAGGGCAATACACTTCATTATGAAAAGGTTTCCAGTAGTGAGGAGGTGAAAGGGATCGATTTGGATTTGTTGTTACGTTGCATTAATATGGTGAATCATGTTGATGCGATTAAGACTTTTCGACAAGCACTCCAAAAATAACTGGGATTAGTAGATTGCGCGTCCTTTAACCACCTCTGTTTACATCTCAATATCCGCAAAAAGCAATGGGGAATGGCAATGACGCAAGTTGTAATTGTAGGAGCGGGGCCAACTGGTGCGGCACTTGCTTTGCTGTTGGTAAAACGAGGTATTGCTGTTACCTTGATTGAGGCTGCAAAAGATTATTATCGAGTGTTTCGTGGTGAAGGATTGATGCCCAGCGGATTGGATGCGATCGCCCAAATGGGCTTGTTACCAATGCTGGAAAGTGTACCACACCGACAAATTGATGCCTGGGAGTTTATTTTGGGCGATCGGCAACTATTTCGAGTTGATGAACCAATGGGTTCAAATCGACCTTGTACGCTAGTTTCTCAACCGCCATTCCTTGAAGCACTAATTGCAGAAGCTCAATTGCATCCAGAGTTTGAATTTATCTCAGGTGTGCCGGTAAAAGATTTATTGTATAATGACGATCGCACTTCGGGCGTAAAATTAGCAGATGGGCGAGAGATTTCGGCGGCACTTGTCATCGGTGCAGATGGTAGAAACTCGGTTGTACGACAGCGTGCTGGATTGGAGTTAGTAAAACAGCAGAAGAGTATAGATGTACTGTGGTTTAAACTTGCTGCTCATCCGAAGTTTGTGGCGGATAATGTCTTTTATTCCATCCTGAATAATGGTAGCGGATTCAGTGTTTTTCACGGTGCAGAAGATGGAAAACTGCATCTAGCTTGGGTGTTATCGGCGGACGATAAAACCGATCGCAAACACGCAGATTGGGTCGAAACTTTTGCATCGCTATCGCCTTTGTGGATGGCGGAGCATTTCCGCAACTGCGCGGATTCGATCGAGTCTCCAATGCGATTGTCTGTTGTGGTTGGTCGCTGTCCGCGCTGGTATCAGCCTGGAATCATACTTTTGGGGGATGCTGCACACCCAATGTCTCCGGTTCGCGCTCAAGGAATTAACATGGGATTCCGTGATGTAATTGTTGCGGCTAATCACCTTGTACCTTTATTGAAAACAGAGGCTAATTATGAGAAAATTGATTTAGTATTATCGCAGATTCAGGCAGAACGGGAACCGGAAATTATCCGCGCTCAACAACTGCAAGCACAAGAAGCGTGGAAAGGCGAGCAACTGCGAAAAAATAGATTATTGCGTTTGTTGATGATGCAAGTTTCTCCGTTTTTGGGTAAAAAAATTCAACAGTTTTGGGTGAAAGGACAGTATGAATTGCGGCAAGGAGTAACAGATGTAAAATTGGTTGTGTGAAAAAAAATTAAAATAGGAGCAGATTTTATGCGATCGACAATTCTCAAAGGACCGATCGGCAATATTCACATTCAAGAAGCCAGTCCCCCTGTAACGGCTGGGGAGTCGGAGCCTTTACCCGTGGTATTCGTGCACGGTATGGTGCTTTCTGCGAGCCTCTGGGAGGCGCAGCTTGCCCGTATTGGGAGTACCCGACGGGCGATCGCCCTGGATGTGCGGGGACACGGCGATTCCGCAGCGCCGGAAGATGGCAACTACGCCCCTGTCTCTTGTGCAGCGGATGTTTTCGCCGTGCTGGATGAGTTCGGACTCGATCGAGTGGCGATCGTCGGACACAGTTTCGGTGCTGATATCGCTCTTGCAGCAGCGGCGATCGCACCGCATCGAGTCGCGCAGTTAGTTCTGGCAGACCCGCCTGGAGACTTTACGCAGCTCTCCGTAGAGATGTACGAGGCATGGCTCGTCCCGTTCCAGAGGGTGCTGGAGACGGAGGATTGGCGGCCTGCTGTGGAAGCGGGCTTCAACGACGCGCTGACAGGAAGTCTGGCGGGTACGCGCGATCGGATTCTGGCTTGCTTGGCGGCGACTCCGGGCGATCGGCTGCTGGGAATGTATCGTGGTATGTTTGCGTTTGAAGCAGTGGATGCTCTCGATCGGTATCTAGCAGCCCCTGGAACACGAGCCCACGCCATTATTGCTCCCTCAAACGCTTTTCCCTTCAGCCTTCACATCCTGCGCCCGACACTGACGACAACTACGATCCCCAATACTGGACACTGGCTGATGCTGGATGCGCCGGAGGTTTTTGCTAAGGAACTTGATATCTGTTTAGAAGGCCTCTAATAGAGATATCTACAAAATCTGTTAGTTTTACCACAATTCATCGAGGGTTAAGTTGTGGGGGTTTTTGAGGATGAAGGCGTTGTTGTCTTTGATTAAGTCACCGCTACAGAGAATCGGTAAGCGTTCTTGATAAGCTTTAATCGCCAGGATATAATCTTTGTCTGCGAGTGAAGTTTGAATTTTCCGCAATTTGTCAGCTACAAGGCCGAGGAGAGTAATTTCGCCACTTAATTTTTGGGTATTTGGGGTGTGAATTTGCATAACAATTCCCTGAATTATCGTGTTGGGAATGCTGGTAAGTAGTTCGCTTAAAATTTCAATTTGAGGGCGATTTTCTGCGTTTTCTAGGGTTTGGATTGCCTCGCAGATGCGGGCTGCATAATCTCCCAGGTTTTCCCGGTTAGGTAGCAATATTTCAAATTGTTCTGCATCGGCTGTTGGTTTGTGCCAAAGTGTGGCATTATCTAAGAAAGGTTGGTCTTCATGCCAGCCGTGAGTTTGTAAGTAATTTCTCAGTTGATTTAGCTCGATTGTTTCGAGAGTTTGGCTATCTTTTACGGTGACTTTCATGGTTGAACTCCTTGGCTAATTCCCTCCATAATTGACTGAAGGGCGGCGACTGTAAATTGGTTGGTTCTGGGGATGGTGACGGTGACAGCACTCGTATTTCGTGTGTCTGGCTTTCCCCGCAGCGAGCTCCAATATCCGCAGTTTCTGATGCAGAGTTCTGTTTCCGACTGGGTTAACCAGTCTTCCGGTGTTTCGGGGATTAAAACGACCACTAAAATTCGGGGAATGGCGAAGTCATCCATTCTTAAGTCGTCGTAGTTTTTGAGCTTGAGGGGGTAGCGGATGGAGTTATCGTCTTGGATATCTCTTGATGTAGATTTTAACTGCAATTCTAAGGGGGGTGCTCTAATGGGGTCAGTCCCGCCTTTCGCAGCTACTCCCCAGTCTACGCTATCATCGTCTACGAATGGTTTGTAGAGGGAATAGCCGGCAACTGTGGTGACAGCTTGCAGGTAGATGTTGCTGAATTGTTCTTTTTGTTGGTTGATGTCTACTTCAATGTTTTTGGGATAAAATCTAAACAATAAATTCTAAGGAGTTTGTGCAAGCACCTATTGCACAAAACGATCGCCAGAAACGTGGTTTTTTCGCACTTCGCCGTCAAATACAGCATCTTCTTCAGCCGAAGATACGCCACAAGCCCAACCACGCCCCCCAAAATACCCATACAAAACACTACAGATCGAGATTTATCGCCAAACATTAAATTTTTCTGCCTAAAACTTGCAATTATAAGTGTTTATACTTTAAGATCCAGCAATGTAAATCAAAACTATCAACGAGCAGCCCTGCAAGCACTAGCCTGAAATGGGTCGCAAGTGCCAAAAAGCAGCAAAAGCTCACCTTTTTTAACTCTTTCAACAGCAAAGCATTGGCAGAAAAACCCAGGGATCGACGATCGACATATTGGAACGAATGCTTTGCTCGCAATACTACAAAATGTATCAAAACTTGTCTGCCAAATTTTATTACCGACAGATGCCTAGCCCAAAAGCCTGCTGCTTAAGGTGTCAGTTACTTATTAGGCTGATTTTATTGTCATTAACTACTTGAGGATTCGATCGCATGGTTTCGATTTCTAAAACTAAATCCGGTTTGCTACCTGTGTCTGCGCCAACCGTAACGGCTCCAATTCAAAGTAGCGTGGCTACTGCAACTGGAGTGTGCGTGACGGTTCACGGTCACTTTTACCAGCCGCCTAGGGAAAATCCTTACTTGGACGCGATCGAACGCCAAGCCAGCGCCTCTCCCGCCCACGACTGGAACGAACGCATCGATAATGAGTGCTACCGCCCGAACGCCTTTGCTCGCATCATGAACGATCGCGGCGAAGTTACTGGTATCGTCAATAACTATGAATATCTCAGCTTCAACATCGGCCCAACCCTGATGAGTTGGCTGGAACGCTACGACGCGGAAGTCTATCAGCGGATTCTGGAAGCCGATCGCAAAAGCTGTCAACGTCTTAATGGACACGGCAATGCGATCGCCCAAGTATACAATCACATCATCATGCCCCTCGCTAACGAGCGAGACAAACACACCCAAATTCGCTGGGGAGTCGCAGATTTCCGTTCCCGGTTCGATCGCAATCCCGAAGGAATGTGGCTCGCAGAAACCGCCGTAGACTACGCCACGTTGGAAGTTTTGGTAGCTGAAGGTATCCGCTTCATTGTCTTAGCCCCATCCCAAGCCGAACGCTGCCGCCCCCTTCCCAATGATGATAATCCCGATCCAGAATGGCACGAAGTTGGCGGCGGTCAAATCGATCCGACTAGGCCCTACCGTTGCTACTTGAAACCAGAACTGCGATTGCAGGTTTCCAACCAACTCTCCCCGCTTAGCAGTCATAACTTGAGCCGCGGAAACGGGAACAAGTCCTCACCCGCAACGGCCAACACTCCCTACATCGATATCTTTTTCTACGACGGCCCGATCTCGCGAGATATGGGATTCAATGACGTTCTCAGCAACAGCAACCACTTAGCTGGGCGCTTGGGTCAAGCGGTGCGCGGAGACCACCGGCCGGCTCAATTAATATCTGTGGCGACGGACGGCGAAACTTTCGGCCACCACAAAAACAGTACCGAAAAATGTCTCGCCTACGCCTTCACAGAAGAGTTTCCTCGCCGTGGTTGGACGGTGACGAATTATGCTCATTATTTAAGTCAAAATCCCAGCAATTGGGAGGCGGAACTTAAACCTGTGACGGCCTGGAGTTGCTCGCACGGGGTCGATCGCTGGCAAGATGATTGTGGCTGTGGTGGTGGTGGCGGATGGCATCTCCTATGGCGCCGTCCTTTGCGGGCTACTCTGAATTGGCTGCGCGATCGACTGATTCCGATTTATGAGCAAGCTGGAAGCAAGCTGTTTCGCGATCCGTGGAAGGCTAGAGATGAATATATTGATGTGATGCGCGATCGATCGCCTGCTAATGTTGATAGTTTTCTCGAACGCCATCAAATTCGCGAACTTGATGTCGCCGAACAGGTAGATGCCCTGCGCCTGCTGGAAATGCAGCGCCACGCCCTGTTAATGTTCACTAGCTGCGGCTGGTTTTTTGAAGAAATTTCGCGGCCCGAAGGCGTGCAAATTCTGCGCTACGCGGCGCGGGCGCTGGAATTGGCCGAGGATGTTGCTGGTGTGCACCTAGAAAAGGACTTTATCGCATTACTTGACCAAGCACCGAGTAATGTTGAATGCTTTAAAACTGGGGCAGAAGTTTACCGTCAATTGGTCACGACGGCTAAAATTAGTCTCCGAGAAGTCGCCGCCCACTACGCCATTAGTTCTCTGTTTGCCAAGTATCCCCGCGAACAGCGAGTTTACTGCTATCAGGCCGAACAGCAAGATTTCCAAATTCAGCGCATGGGATCGATGACTCTGGCTGTGGGTAAATTGCAGTTAACTTCCGAAATTACGCGGGAAACAGAGCTTTTTGTGTTTGCTGCGTTCCACCTCGGCGGCTGGGACTTCCACTGCTGTATTCAGCCTTTTGGTAGCAGCCGGTCTTACACTATGCTCAAAGAGCGGTTGTTTGGAGTTCTGCAAGAAGCTTCGGCGGCCCACGCGATTCTGGAAATGGTGCGGCTGTTTGGAGACCAATCCTTTAGCTTGCGGGATTTATTCGCTGAGGAACGTCACCGGATCGTGCGACTGTTGAGTCAGGAAAATTTGACTCGGTTGGATCAGCTTTACACTCAGGTTTACCGGGAAAATTATGGCGTGATGATGGCCTTTCACCGGGATGATTTACCGGTGCCTATGGAGTTGCAGGTAGCTGCTGAGGTGGCCTTGGGACACCGCTGTTTGACGGCTGCGAAGGCTCTGGAACAGGAAACCGAGAACTCGGAGTCGCTGCTGGCGGACATTGAGGCGATCGCCACTGAAGCGGGTAATCTCCGCAGCCAGTTGAACGTTCCCGAAGTTAAGCAAATTTTGGAAAGGGTAGTTTGGCGCGAACTTGACGCGCTGCTGCAAGCAGGATCGGACGTGGATGAGCGCTCGCCTGTGAAATTAGAAGCTGATATCCGCACGATCGAGCGTTTGATTGCTGTGGGCGATCGGCTGCGTCTGAATTTGTGTTTGGATCGATCGCAGGAACTGTATTTCAATTCTCTGTACAGTCAAATTGTGCCTCTGTGTTTGGGCTGGCTGCAACGGCGAGCTGCTTCGACGGGCGAAAACTCGGTGAACCTTGTTGCCTTAGATATCGCCCGTTCAGACGAGGGATGGGACTTGTCTTCGATTCGGCAGTTGTTGGAGTTGGGTCAAACTCTGGCCGTTGATGTTGAGTGTTGGTTGAACCAGTTAAGTCGATCGCCTATCGATTAACCTGCACCAATTCTCGCCCTTGAGAATTTGCCCGGTCGAGATTTAAACCGATCGGGCGGTGGGGATCGAATCAGAGTCGATCGGCATTGAGACTTCCCCGGAATTGAAGTACCGACAGACAACCGCCAATTTTATTTGACTTTTCGCTCTACTTATGTGAGAAGATAAAAAAGCCGTTCGCAAAGAATACAGGTGTTCTGCACTTGCACGCTTTGTAGAGTTGTGAAGAGAGAACACTAAATTTTAAGCTATGAAAATTGGCGATCGCGTTTGCATTAAAAACTCTGTTGTTGTCTACCACCACCCGGAAAATCGCAGTCAACCATTTGATATTAAGGGTATGGAAGGAGAAGTCGTGGCGATCGTTCACGAATGGCATGGCAGACCCGTCAGTGCCAATTGGCCGGTGCTAGTTCAGTTTGACAAAAAGTTCAAAGCTCATTTCAAAGAGGATGAAGTTGAATTGAGTTCTCCTGAAGTCTAGCACTCAATAGTTGAAGCCGGAGTTCAAAAACAATATCAGATCCGCTCAGGAATGAGAATTAAATAACTTCCACAAGTTTGTGGGATGTCCCCCGCCCGTCTTGAACAGGCTTTCCTGCCTGTTCCACAATAATAATTAAAATTGTAAGTTATTTAATTTGCGATTCTAAGTCAGGGCTTGTATCCGTTTTTGGGCGTCGTCAGATAACAGTTGTAGATTTTGTAGTGAGGACTTCAGTTTTTTATCTGCTTTTAGTCGATCGGCAAAACTAAAGTCCTTACTACAAATTATCTTTTTTATTTAATTATTAATTTCTCGATTTGTTACGGCTGAACCAACTAAAGATATTCAAATCTCCCTGCATTTTCTGCAATTCCTGCTGATGCTGCTTGGCTGTAGCATAATACCACTGGCAATGAACTTCTAGTTCTTGACGGTACTTAATTTCATCATAAAAATCGCGGACAATTTGATGTCTCTGAAAAACTTCAGCGGCGGGAGTTGGTTCTGGGACAATGTTTTGCAACTCGTGGGGCAACATGATTGTTTGGGGGCGACTGTGGCAAATATTGACTGTAATGACCTTAAGCTAACACACTGAATCAATTTGGGGTTTGGGATTTGGGAGGTGATCTTAAATCCGGTGGCATCATAATTAATATTACCCACAGCCGTAGGCACGTGCGGAATGTTTTGTCGGTCAAACCATACAAGTATTAGGGTTAATTTACCAGACTTGATATTCACATATGGTTAGTTGAGTTAGCGACGATCAGCAGGATTTGACAGCCAGTCAAACAGTGAAGTAGCTTCAGTCCTGGAGGTTTTTCTATACTTATGGCCGTCCGTTTGGATTACTTCTTTATTCAAGACAGCATCCGAAGCTTTATCCTTGGAACGTGTATTCGGGTTTAGTAATAGTTCGTTGTGCCACCAAGCGACAGTTAAACCTGCTGCCGCGCCGCCGATGACACCAAGGCCTAGACTTATGGGCAGGAGACATCCTACTAGGCGAAACCCAACGGTAAACAACACAAACCAGATTAGCGCGGGGTTAAACCCCTTGGAGTCTCCGTTAAATTTTGCCATGAGCTGCAAGTTTTGTTTGTAATAATATAGAAAGATATGGACAATATTAGCAGACAATCCAATTGCTAAGGGCGATCGATCTGCAACTACTCCCCAGAAATCAATTTTAATTGTACACCTAAGTCTTGCACGGTATCTACAGTGTTTACAGAAATTTGCTCTAATTCTGTAAAAGGCTCAAAAGCTGCTTGCTGCGAGCTCAATAATTCTGCTGTCGCGTCTGCAATATCGCCCCTGCGCTGTTGCAGCCGTTCTCGCAATACAGCAATTGGTGCGGTGCAGTAAATGATTTGCAGGGGTAAGCAGTGAGATTTAGCCAAATTAATCGCATTGGTTCTCAAGTTTTGGCGATCGAACTTAGCATCTAAAATCACATCCCAACCTCGTTCGACCAGAATTATCCCCAACTCCAACAATCTACCATAAGTCTGCGCCGTCATTTCATCCGAATACAAATCTTGCCCGCCGCGTTCATTTAAAGAAATTCCGCCTAAATGTTTGCGAACAGCATCGGATCGAATGTGAATTGCCCCAGTGCGGCCAGCCAAATATCTAGCTGCTGTACTCTTGCCAGAACCAGACAAACCCGACATCAAAGTTAACTTTCCCCGGCGCGTTTTTGTGTACTGCCAAGCCAGTTTATAGTAATGAGCCGCAGTCTGTGAAAATTCTGCTTTTTCGGCAGTTGAAATAGCAGTATCATCCAACATCAACGAAGTTACTTTTGCTCTCACATAAGCTTGACGGCTCAAATACAAAGGCAGCAGTTGCAGTCCTTCCCAATCGCCTGTTTGTTCAATGTAAGTATTCAGAAAAACATTGCCTAAATCTCTGCGCCCGCGCGATTCCAAATCCATGACAGTAAAAGCGATATCGTACATGACATCAACAAAACGAAAAGACTCGTTAAATTCAATGCAGTCGAACAGCAATATTTTATCTTGCCACAATGCGATATTCCGCAAGTGCAAATCTCCGTGGCACTCACGAATTTTATTATTGGCAATCCGCAGCTCAAATAACTCTTGATTCTCCGCAAAAAACGCATCAGTATAATCTTTAGTTTCCTGAAATTGTGTCTGAGTCTGCGGCCCGCCGATATACTTTTGCGAAATCAGGTAATTCTGATCTATTGCTGTACGAATCTGACTGACTTTGCCAAATGTACGAATGTAACTATTACTAATTGTCGTGCTGTGAAACATGGCAACTTCCCGCCCTAAGTCTACCATCAGTTGGTCGGTCAACAATCCGTGTTCCAACAAACTGATCAACAGCGAATCTTGAGGAAATTCCCGCATTTTCAGCGTGTATTCTACAGCAATTTCACTAGAAGTTGTATTGTGCAATTTACTGCCAAATTCAAACGAATCGCCAGTTTGAACAATTGGCAAAACTTCCAGGTAAATTTCCGGTGCAGTGCGCTGATTCATCAGCAATTCTTGGGTACAGAAGTGCTGCCGTTTTTCCAAGGTTGAATAGTCCAAAAATCCAAAATTGACTGGTTTTTTAATTTTGTAAGTATAATCTCCAGTCAGGAAAACAAAGGAAGCGTGAGTCTGAATTAGCTGCACAGGTTCCGTCACCCGATGCGGGTAAAATGCGGGCTGCAACATTTGCTGAATTAGAAGTGGGAGACAAGTATCAGTCATAGCAGTTTTAGATTTGGGCTTGGGGATTTAGATCGAGATAACTTAAAGAAAATAGATGTTGAGTTGAAGTCGATTTATTATAAAATTGAGAATTAGTGTAAATCAAAAAAAAGCAATCATGACAGAAAATAATCAAGATTCCCGTTCGGTAGATGTGTTCGGCGTGGGCAATGCCCTTGTAGACATCTTAGCATTAGTGGAAGATCAATTTGTAGTGGGCCACGGACTGAATCGCGGCGGGATGACGCTGATGGATTCGGAAACCCAGGGGGGGATTTTGCACGATTTGGAGCACAATTCGCTGCAAATGCGATCGGGGGGTTCTGCCGCAAATACGATGATTGGTTTGGCTCAGAGTGGCGGTAAAGCCTACTATTCTGGGAAGGTTGCTAAGGATACTAACGGCGAATTTTACCGACAAGATTTGCTAGCCGGGGGAATTGAGTTTAACGTGCATCCTGCTACTGAGTCGAACGGGCCCACGGGTACTTGTGTCGTGCTGACTACGCCGGATGCGGAACGCACGATGTGTACTAATTTGGGGGTTTCTACTACTTTGGCTGCGACTGATATTGATGTCGATCGCCTATCTCACTGCAAGTACAGTTATGTTGAGGGCTATCTTTGGAGTTCTCCCGATCCGAGAAAGGCTAGCATTGAGACAATGGAACAGTCTAAGCGTCTGGGCGTAAAGGTGGCTTTTACTTTTTCCGATGGCTTTTTAGTGGATCAATTTGCTGATGATTTCCACAAGGTAGTTTCGGAATATTGCGATGTAATTTTCTGCAATGCTGATGAAGTTAAGAGCTTTTTTAAGGAGGAATCTTTATCAGAATGTGCTCGGAAAATGAGCGAGATTTCGGATTTAGCTTTTATCACGAATGGGGATCAAGGCTGCATGGTGGTGGAGAATAAACAGATTGTTGATGTGGCTGGATTTCCGGTAAAGGCGATCGATACTGTGGGTGCTGGAGATGCTTTTGCGGGCGGTGTTTTGTTTGGACTTACTAATGGTTTGAGTTCTGCACAAGCGGCGCGTTGGGGCAATTATTTGGCTTCTATGGTGGTGCAAATTCACGGGCCGCGGCTTGAGGGTTCTCAGGCTCATCTTTTGAGTCAGGTGATTGCTGGCTAGGAATAGAAATGGGCGATCGCACTTTTTGTCGTAAGGGCGATCGCCTGTGGAACTAAACCGATGATAATTGCTAAAATAAAACTCAACTGCTCTTTATCTATAATCAGATTATGACTGTTATTGAACAGATTTATGCGATCATCAAAACCCTTCCCCAAAACCAAGCTAGCGAAATTCTCACTTTCGCTGAGTTTGTTCGCGCTAAATACCTAAATGCGAACCAATCCACAAGCACTGTAGATTCTTTAACTCCTTGGCAGGAACTGGTTTATTCCCTCGCTGGAACTTGGGCAGAAAACTTTCTTACTATGGAAGAGATTCGTGCCGAGTCTGGAGAAGACATCTTGCGGGAGAGCTTTTAGATGTACATAACAAATGGGCGATCCTCTTCGTTGGCGTAGCCCCCGTAGGGGCGGGCTTCGCTAACGCCCTTCGTCTGTTTTTGCTAAAATTAAATAGGTCTAAACATTACCAAGTTTAAAAGTTGCTAGTTTTAGGATAATATGATGCGAATAAATTAGCCTGACAAACAATGCCAGATCAAATCTTTAGAGGTCGAGGAGCCAAAGGATTTAATTGGGAACATATTATAGAACGTCACGCTCCTGAAGGCAGTGTTGCCCAACAGCGGTTAAGAGACAATCCAGATTACATAGTTGCTATTTTTGAAAATATGACAGAAAATCAGATTAAAGGGTGCGTGCAGCGAGCGTGGAAAAACCGAGAAAGAGTTGATACGCAAGAAGACTTGATAACGGAAGTAATCCGCATGAAATATCGAGGCTCGGATCGAGAAACTGGTTATACATTAGAGATGTGGCAAAATCAAAGCACGGGGATTGTAGAGACAGCTTATCCGATCGCAAAATAAACTTGTAAGGGAGTAGAGTTTGCTAATGAACATTAAAGTAAAGTTTGACGATGACCTGCTTCCCAGATTTATCGAGGGAACCAGTCCACTTTTATTTAAAATAACTTGGGAATGCGATCGAGTTGAGTATCCGATGAAAAATTGGTCGGACTTTGGGTTAGTTGTTTTAGGCTGGTGGATTGCGATCGCACTTAAAATGTTCAAAGGAGACGATCGGGGCGAGTTTTTGTTTATGGACGGCCCTTACTCGGTGGCTGCGAAGTACGATCGAGAAACTGGCGAACTCGAACTGTCGCCAAAAGGACTGGATGTTATCTGGAAAATGCAGTACATCGATTTTGTTAAAGCACTAATTGATGCTGTGCAGCGAGTTGATGAGGAACTGGTAACAAGAGGAATTGGGGAGAAAGAAAGGCAGGTTATTGAAAAATACTCTGCTATTTTGAAAGGTTGTTTAGTTGAAGAGAAGATTGAGTTACCGAAAGTTGGGATTTCGTAACAGTAGAGAAAATGATTAAAGATGGGCGAGCGCACTTCGTTAACATAAAGGCGATAGCTCTTTTTCAACCAGAAATAGAGGTGATGGAATAAGGGCGATCGCACTTTTTGTCGTAAAGGGCGATCGCTCTTTTTAGCAACCGCAGATGAAGGTGGATGGATGGGGAGGGATTAAGGGCGATCGCTATTATTCAAAATCCCAAACGATCGAGCTTGTAAAAATATCTATTTGGGCTATAATAGTAGTATTTTTGAATCATACCTACTCAAAAATCATGGTAACAACAGTAAGCGTAGAACACATTGAAATGACACCGGGAGTAAGAGGCGGGAAACCCCGGATTGCTGGGACGAGAATCGCCGTACAAGACGTCATGGTGATGCACCTAAAAATGGGTTATTCTCTTTTAGAAATTGCCACTAAGTACGATCTGCTTGTAGCCGCAGTTTATGACGCTATGGCTTATTATTACGATCATCGCCAAGCCATTGACAGAGAAATGGCAGAAGATGATGCTTTTGTGGATGAATTTATGCGTCAAAATCCAGGTAGGTTACAAGCAAAAATAAAGGAATTAAAAGGTGAGGAAAGCGAATTAGGTTTCATTTAGATGAGCATATCGATCGTGACATTGCTAGGGCGTTACGTCTCTATGGCATTGATGTGACTACAACGGTTGAAGCAGGATTAAGGACTAAGATGGATGAGCAGCAGTAGTTGTTTATTCAACAGCAGCAGCGAGTGCTTGTCACTCAGGATCGAGACTTTCTAGTTATGGCTGGTATGAGTAAGGATCATCCTGGTGTGGCTTATTTTAAACAAGGCAGTCGTTCGATCGGACAAGTAATAGAAATGTTGATTTTGCTATATGAAATTTACACACCTGAAGATATGGTCGGAATGGTAGAGTATTTATGAGGATGAAGGGATATTGCGCTTTTTGAAACAAGGGCGATCGCGCTTTTTTGAACAGCAGATCGACGGGTATAGACGCGGATATATCGCAACTTAAGGATGAGGCGTAATTGCAATAACTGTGATTACACCTTTCTCCGGGCCATAATACCAGAAAACTCGAAACGCTGCTGGGGTTTTGTTTTCGACGTAGGCCTCAAATACTTCCTCTTCATTAGGGCCCGATAATGTATCGTATTTATGAGTTTTCAAGCTGGGATGGCGTAAATTAGTTGCCATTAATCCAAGTGTTTTGAGGACTTTATTGTATTTTTTGGCATCTAATTCCTGAAGATTAACTAAGCTATCTCTAGCTGATGAAGAAAATTCAATCCGAAAATTCATTCCTCTTCAATCTCCAAATTGGCATACTCAGAAAAGTCACCCAAATCGTGTACTTCACCTTTAGCTGCTTGGGCGAGGCCGCACTTGACTGAGGCTAATGCTTGGGGGTTTTGCCACAACCACTGTTCGCGATCGGGTATGTTGGTTATTGGGTCTAATAAAATTTGTCCGGCTTCGTTGACGAGAACGCGATACTCTGTTGACTTGGGTTCGAGGTTTAAACTTAGGTGTCCTTGTGGATCTGTGCTGATTAAGTTTTTCAGAATCCAAAACATATTTTTCAGCTATTATAAAGTTTGGTAAAACTCCGCAGGATAGAGTTTTACTCAATTATAACAAATTAGATGTTGTTTGTCTATTCTGATTTTAAGGGCGATCGCGCTTTTTGTCGTAAGGGCGATCGCACTTTTTTCAAACTATAGACGAGCGATAGTTTTTGTCAATTTTGCAGAATGTATTGACTGATAATATTTTTGAGTTGTTGAGGAGCTTCTTTGGCAATCGCCGCTCCTAAATCGGGACGGACAACCCACCACCAAACCAGTTGTTCTAAACGATCGGCAGAATCTTCATTAGGACACCATTCGATCGTACTTTCATTGACACCAATAATGTTAGCACAAAGGTCATTAGCAATGCTAACGCGATCGTCTAGTTTTTCAAACTGTACGATGTCTTGCCAGCTAATTTCATTGGGAATAGAATTGAGAATTGATTGGATATCTAGAGTCAGCATTAAACTGTTCCTCCGAAAGCTATAATAACTCTAATGCCAAAGTCTTGTTGTTCTGCAAAAGATTGAGTGCTGAGCCATCCTCTCACGGTTAGAGTATCCGTACCTGTGAGTTCAGGTTGGAGGGAGTTGTAGAAATTGGTAATTTCCTGATGAATTGACCCCGTACCGTGTTCGAGCCGCACAAGATTGCCTGTATTGTGTATTGCTTCTGCCCCGAATCTCTGTAAATTTGATGTTGTTTGCCCAACTATATGATGCCACGCTAACCCCGATCCTGCCACCCCCATCGTTCTTTTAAATTCACCAAAAGTTTGAAACCCTTGTCCGGGTTTTATAGGTGAGATGACTGTCCTTGATGCTAGTTCTCTAGCTAGTCGTCTCGCTATTTCTCGTCGAGTTTCGTCTGTGATTTATGCGAGTTCGCTTTCACTACTTTGATTTAATTTTATCATGGATGAAGGGCGATCGCGCTTTTTGTCGTAAAGGGCGATCGCCTGTGGAACTAAACCGATTATAATTGCTAAAATAAAACTGAACTGCTCTTTATCTATAATCAGATTATGACCCAGAATTTCTTGATGGTACAAGCCCCCGGATTTATCCGTGGAATCAATCCAAAATCTAAAATCTAAAATCCTCAAGCCCCCGCATTTATCCGTGGGGTCAATCTAAAATCTAAAATCTAAAATCTAAAATCGATTGACTGTTATTGAACAGATTTATGCGATCGTCAAAACTCTTCCCCAAAATCAAGCTAGCGAAATTCTCACTTTCGCTGAGTTTATTCGTGCCAAGTACCTGAATGGGAATCAATCCACCGACACAGTAGATGCTTTAACTCCTTGGCAGGAAGTGGTTTATTCCCTAGCTGGAACGTGGGCAGAAGACTTTCCTACTCTGGAAGAGATTCGTGCTGAGTCGGGGGAAGACATCTTGCGGGAGAGCTTTTAGATGTATATTTTGGATACAAACACATTAATCTACTACTTCAAAGGACAAGGACAAGTTGCCCAAAACCTTCTGTCAGAGTGAAAACAGCTTTATGGTGGAAAGTAGCGATAAATATCTTTCCGGTGAAGCACCCTGGCAAAAGTAACAGTTTCGCCATCAAAATAAAAACCTATTCGATAGTCGCCAACCCGAAGCCGATACGCATTATCATCACCTTTCAATTTTTTTAAGTTAACAATTGTCTGTAAATCATTACTATTTGAAATTTCCGCAAAAGCAAAATCCTTGATTTGCTCAAAGACAGGTGTACTTTTAAGAGCTTTTAAATCCTTTAAAAAACTGGGCAGATATTCGACTTTCATTCTGTTTCCAGTTCGGCAAGTGCTTGCTGTAAATTTAACGGGGTTTCATTTTTTACTCCGCCCATAGCCAATAGAAGTCCTCTATCTTCGATCGCTTCTAGGAAATACTGATAGTCGGTATAATCTAGAATGACTTGACTGATGTTGCCCTCGGCATCGAAAATCAATTGTTTAGCCAGTGGATAGTCTTCTATTTTCATACACTTTTATGGTGAGATGAGTTGGAAGGGAATGATGCTTCATAGGTTGAGTTTTAGTCAATTATAACAAATTAGATGTTGTTTGTCTATTCTGATTTTAAGGGCGATCGCGCTTTTTGTCGTAAAGGGCGATCGGACTAGATAAAGGGGGATAGACACTGTTGCTAAAGTACACTCTGTTATGCTTTAATGATAGCAGCTTGTTATTACTAGAACGAGCTATAGCACGAACCCAAGCAAGGATTCCCGCACTGGAGCGTAGTATTGAAGAAGTTAAGATGGAATATAACTTGCCATGAATAAACAACCGCGCATCCCCGATCCAGAAACATCTAAACGTTTACTAGCTAATCTCCGTCGAACTCGTTTGGAGGTTCAAGAAGTCAATTTAGAATTGGGAGAGATTAATGCGATGCTGGCAGAACAGCTTCGCCAGCAAAGATTGAATCGAGTCAGGCGAGCGCTCGATAGCTCAACAGTAGAAGTATAAATTTGTTAGCAAAACCTGCCAAAATTTTAAGGAACGCGATCGCTTTTTTAACCACAAATAGAGGTGGGGTGATGAAGGGCGATCGCGCTTTTTGTCGTAAAGGGCGATCGCATTTCTTAATATTGCTGTGACTGAATTATTGGGCGAATTTTCTACAGCAGTCCTATCTGGGTGATTGGGTCGTTCAACGGTATACTGAACGAGGAACTTTTCACAATATCTGGCGGTGTGTTGATGACGACACCAAAGATATTTGTATATACACCAAAAATTGGACTGGTTTCTGTGTACTGAATAATGGTGTCAGCAATACCATCTTGATTCACATCAGTAGGAGTGAAGGTGAGAATGTCTATGGGTACGCCTCCATTGATGCCAATGCGATCGCCTTCGGTAGCATTAAAGTCAAGTATCCAATCAGCATTTACAGGATTGCTATCAACAATACCAGTGTCCGTTCTGAGGATAAAGATATCACTCCCGCGTCCACCAGTCAGTCGGTCTGTTCCCCTTTCACCGATTAAGATATCTTCTCCATCATCGCCGAAAATTTGATCGTTACCTTTTCCACCCCGCAATAAATCATCACCAACACCACCTGAGACGAAATCATTACCTTTATTGCCATTGAGAATGTCGTTACCATCTTCTCCTAAAATGCGATCGTCACCTTTTCCTCCTAGCAGGTAATCCCCACCTCCACCACCTTCTATAGTGTCAGCACCCTGCCCAGCTAATACCACATCTGTTACAGAAGAGCCGATTATGCGATCGTTATTTTCAGTTCCCAGCAGCCCTCCGGGATATTGAGCCATGACTGATTCAGTAATCTGAAAAGTTGAATTTTGCTCGGCTGAGGCTTGTAAGTTTTGGGCCACTCGTAACGGCGGAGAAAGAACGCTAGACACACCAGCAGATAAACCATCTAAGAAGCCTTTACTAAAATTGGAAAGCCTGGTGTTGAAGTCATCTACTGTCTCTCCTATCTTATCTGTTATCTTCTGTGGTAGCTTTGCTGCCGACTCAATTTTAATGTCATTTTTGTTTCCCAGAATTGATACTTGTTTAATTTTACCAATCAACTGAGCCTCTGAAAAACGTTGTTCAGGGGTATTAAATCTCCCTACTGTTGTTTCACCGCTATCAGTAGAAAAT
>PVWI01000265.1 GCA_003003725.1 filamentous cyanobacterium Phorm 6
TAAGTCAGAAGTTGGGATTCAACCAATTTTCAGTAAAACCTTTAATTATATCATAAAACTATTTTGCAAGAGGTCTAATATTCAAAAATACCCATTTATTCATAATCTCGCAGTTTGGTGAGATAGTCAGTCTGCCAGTTGGTACTAACTACTTCTACTGCTAAACGTACCGAGGAACCCATTGTAATTACTGATTCTGCTGCCCAGCGCGGTTCATTTATCACTTGCTGGCGATCGAGAACGATGACATCTGGCTCATATCCTGATTCAGTGCGATCGCCCTTAAGGACACATTCCTTGGGAATTGACCAAGGTAAGTGCAGCCGTCGAATCTCAAAATGAAATTCACCAACCAAAAAACCTCCTAAATCTGAATGTTTCCCCGGTGCTATGGGCATTTCAACAATTACTCCATTGTGCAGTTCGTAGCGATGTTCTGAATTCTCAGGATACCATGCAATAAATTCATCAAATGTGACTAATTTTGTTAAGGCTTGAACCATGTCGATCGCTCCTTTATTCTAGTTATTAACTTCTGAATGCAAAAACTGACTTTCAACACTATTGATGGTAAGGTGCGCACTGTGCGACCTACAGATGCAGTTCATTCGTAAGTTCTATTATCTTTAATTTTAGATTATTTCAACTATTCCCGCAAAGCTTTGATAAATTCAGCCAATTATAGTAACTTGCGAATCTTACAATAATTATTGTTATTCAATGATACCATATTTTAAGGGGTATTTTCAGGAGCCACTGGTTCTGCTACTTTTGCGGTTTGAGAGGGTAAAATTGGCAATTTTTGTGGTTTGTGCAAGCTGGGAAATTCTGGTTTTACAGATGGATTGACTACACTAATATTTGCATCTACTTGCTGGGAAAGAGGAGCTAATGTTTGAGATACTGCAACTTGTTGTCGCAGTTGTTCGGTGGAACCCAACAAGTTACCCAATCCTTCGATTAACTTGCGAATATTGTTGCGGACAGCCGGATTTCCTGTGATTTCATCGACATCGGCAGTGATTTTCTGGACATTTTGAAGAGTAGCACGTGCAGAATCTAATGTTTGCTGCAATAATAGCAAACTCGCGGGATTGTTTAGATTGTTAGATAAATCTCGCAAATTAGCAGAAGCTTGGACGGCATTTGCTGATAAGATTTCTAAATTGTTCAAGAGTTGTCCTTGGTTAATTCGATTAATTGTCGGACTTAAACTGCTGACAGTTACACGAAGTTCTTGACTGGCTTGATTGATATTGTTCAAGGTTGAGACTAAACTGGCTCGGTTGGTTGCTACTAAGGAATTGAGTTGACTAGCTGTTAACGTAATTTGATTGGCTGCTTGAGTCACTGAATTAGCCGAAGCGATCGCAGCGGCAGTTACTTCTTTTGTGGATTTGTCGGCTGTTGTGGTAACTTTGCGAATATCGGTTGAAACTGCTGATAGTTCTCCTTTTGCTGATTCATTTAAACTCCCGATTTCTCCTCTGACGGATTGACTTAAAACTCCGACTTCTCCTTTTAATGATTGATTTAAGCTTCCCAACTCTCCTTTGACTGATTGATTTAAACTACCCATTTCTCCTTTTACAGATTGACTTAAAGTTTTAATTTCTCCTTTTGCCGTCTGGGTCAAACTAGATAAATCTTGAGTGAGTTTAGCTGCACCTTTAGCTGTGTTTGCGGTATTTTCAGAAATTGATTTAATATTGTTGAATAGAACGGGGTCTGTGTATAAGTTAGTTAGGCGGACTGTGGAGCGAATTAGTTCGTCGAGACTGACTCCAGCTTGACCTTTTAAGCGGGAATTTTTGCAGATTATCTCAGCCGGACAGTCGGCACTAATGGGATTGGCGGTAAGTAAAGATTCTGGTAAGATTGAGTTGGGTGTAATGTCGATCGACGATTCGCCAATTAAACCCGATTTATTCGCTTCGATTGCCACATCTTTGGGAATCACTAAAGTACCGGGGGCAATCTCCACCATCACGTCTACGCCGTTGGAATTTGGTTTGAGGGCGGTAATTTTACCGACAGCAACGCCGCGATACCTGACGGGCGTGCCTATTTGCATTCCTTGGGCGCTAGAAAACTCTACGGCAAATTTGTAGCTACGGTTGCCAATCTGCACGCCCCGCAGCCAGAGCACTAAGCCTCCAAATAAGCCGATTCCTACTAAAATCAAGAACCCGACAGAACCTTCTCTTACAGTTCGCGATCGCATATTTCCTCCTTAGTTATTAGTCATTGGTCATTAGTCATTGGTCATTAGTTCTTATTTATTGGTTATTCGTCATGGTTTTTAGGAGATGACCCGATAGATTGTAGATATGAGTTTAATTGAGGGGCTAAGTCATTAATGATTGTTGTGAATGTATTTACTTGTTCAACAGTTAAAAGGTTTCGAGTGTAAGATCGTCTCAACCAGTGTTGAGTTTCATATAAAGAACCTCTAGGTATCTTGACAAAACGTCTATTGTCTTGATAGCTGCCTCGTCCGACCCCTTCTGCTATGTTAGCACCGACGCTATCGGCTGAACGGACAATTTGTTGACCGATCGTATTTTTAGCAAAGGAATCCCAAGTATTAACAGTTGTCCAAATTTCATCAGCTAATCGTTCTGATAATTTATAAACCCGCAATTCCTGAAAACTTTTTGTAGCCATATTACCCTCTATCTTAATGACTGCTAACTAATGACTGCTGACTAATGACTAATGACTAATGACTAATGACTAATGACCAATGACTATCCAATAACTTGAATTGGCCCTGTAACGCTGCCACTAAAAAATTGTTGAATTAATAAATTATCTGTCGATGCAATGTCGCTGACAGTTCCCTCCCACTGCACTTTGCCTCGATAGAGAAACACGATGCGATCGGCTGTGCGATGGATGGTACTTTGTTGGTGAGTGACGATCGCATAAGTGCTGCAAACACCTTGGGCCGCCTGCAACTCGCGGATTAAATCTTCAATTACCGTTGAGGCGATCGGATCTAAGCCCGCCGTCGGGTCGTCATACAACAAAACCTCTGGATTATCCCTAGAATTGTCGGGATTCGCCATGATGGCGCGGGCAAAACTGACCCGCTTCCGCATTCCCCCAGACAACTGGGCGGGATAGCGATCGCCAATCTTCGGCAAACCAACCATCTCCAGCTTTTCCTCCACCAATTCTCGAATCCGGTGGCGCGGCAGCTTAGAATGCTGGTAAAGTAAAAAACCGACATTCTCCTCCACCGTCAGCGAATCAAACAAAGCCGCTTGTTGAAACACCATCCCAATCCCGATCGGATCTGCCACGTCGTCTACCCATCCAACCCTCCGCTGTCCCTGAACAAAAACCTCACCGGCATCTGGAACCAGCAAACCCGCAATTATCCGCAAAATCGTAGATTTCCCCGTCCCGGAAGGGCCAATGATTGCCAGCGCCTCTCCTCGATAAATCTTCAGATCCACTTGATCGAGGATTGGACTGTGATTGAAGGACTTACTTACCCCCTTGAGTTCGATTAGCGGCTCAGCCATAAAATGTTATCAATAAGTTATCAGTCATCAGTCTAGCTAATGATTAATGACTTAAATGTGCCTGTCAAAATCAAAACTATCTTGTATTGTAAATTTGTCAGCTTGAGCTATTCCAATACCCTTAAGACTAATTAACCATGTCAATTAGTTCATTTCCCAAAGTCCTCCGTGTCTGGGCTAAAGCCAGACAGGTTGTTACCAAGTCGAAAAATTCTTACCCTTCCTCTTTGCGAAACGGGCGAGTTCACCAGTGGTTCAAGTGGTTGTCCCCCGGACTGTTGGTGAAACGCTGGCTGTTAATTAGTGCAAGTGGAGTGGTACTTGCCACTTTGGGTTTAGCGATTTGGACTGGGATGACTCCAATTTTCTTTTTCTTGCAATTATTGAGAAATTTTTTGACCTGGATTGCGGAAGTTATTCCCAATTACATATCGGGGCCGGTAGTCATCGCCGCCGGAATTTTGTTAATTCTCTGGGGACAAACCCGCAGTTTGAACTCGATTACTCAAGTGCTGATGCCCGAAGGAAATGAGGAATTGGTCGATCGGCTGATCAATCACCGTAGACTAAATCGTGGGCCGAAAATTGTGGCACTTGGTGGCGGTACAGGCCTCTCTAATTTGCTCAGAGGATTGAAAGATGATAGTGTCAAAATAACGGCCATTGTCACGGTAGCTGATGATGGAGGGTCTTCGGGGCGGCTGCGACGGGAAATTGGGGTACCACCACCGGGTGACATTCGCAATTGTTTGGCTGCTTTGGCCGATGAAGAAAAGTTATTGACTGAGTTGTTTCAATATCGCTTTCGGGCCGGTGACGGTTTGGTTGGTCATAGTTTTGGGAATTTGTTTTTGACGGCGATGACCGATATTGCTGGAGATTTTGAACAGGCGATCGCCGCGAGTTCCAAGGTTTTAGCAGTGAGGGGGGAAGTGCTGCCGGCTACTCTGAGCGACGTTTCTTTGTGGGCAGAGTTGGCGGACGGCCGGAGGATTGAGGGGGAGTCCAGTATTACCAAAGCTAATGGAAAAATCCTCAAAATTGGCTGCACTCCTGCTAATCCTCCGGCTTTGCCGAGGGCTGTAGAAGCGCTTCGGGAAGCGGACTTTATTATTATTGGGCCGGGGAGTCTTTATACGAGTGTCATCCCAAATTTGTTGGTGCCGGAAATTGCCGATGCGATCGCCTATAGCGAAGTTCCACGCATTTATGTTTGCAACATTATGACTCAACCGGGGGAAACTGATAGGTATAGCGTCGCGGATCACATTCGGGCGATCGATCGGGCTTGTGGCAGGCCCCTGTTCGATGCTGTAGTAGTACAAGGAAAAGTCCCTTCTGCAAAGGCTTTGATCCGCTATTCTCAGGAGAATTCCTATCCGGTTGTGCTCGATCGCGAAGCAGTAACGCAATTGGGGCGGCGAATTGTCATCGCCAACGTCATGGATGAAGATAAAAATACGGGTTTAATTCGCCACAATTCCCAGAGATTAGCTGGGATGTTGCTACGGTGGTACAGTCGCGCCCAAAACATTTAATGTTGACTGTTAACTGTTAACTGTTAACGGTTGACGGTTGACTGTTGACTGTTGACTGTTGACTGTTGACTGTTAACGGTTGACTCATGTTATTGGCTATTGGTTATTGACAAATCCCAACGAGTAAGAAATAACGAATAACGAATAACGAGTAACAAATAACAAATAACGAATAACAAATAACAAATGACTAATATGATACTTGCTCTTCCAGATGCTGAAGCTACGCACAAGTTTGGTTTTGCGTTAGGTCGATCGCTCCCCGCTGGCACTGTCATCTTATTAGAAGGAGATTTAGGTGCTGGCAAAACTACTCTAGTTCAAGGTATTGCTGAAGGTTTAGAAATTCAAGACTCTATTGAGAGTCCTACTTTCACCCTGATTAACGAGTATTTAGTAGGGCGAATTCCACTCTATCATTTAGATTTATATCGCTTGGAAATTGCAGAAGTAGAGGCTTTACACTTAGAAAGTTATTGGGACGGATTAGAAAGGGATTTGGGAATTGTCGCGATCGAATGGGCGGAACGATTGCCATACAAACCAGATAATTATTTACAAATTTGTTTGAATTATCAAGATGATGGGCGGCAAATTGAAGTGATTAGTCATGGCCAATTATTAGATTTGTCTTTTATAGAATCCTGATTCATTTCATCACCCGTAGGGGGCGAAGCATTTGGGCGAAAAATCCTATATGGTGTAACTGAATAATGGCCCAAATGCTTCGCCCAAACCCCACGGGTAAAACGCGATGGGGAATTGTCGATCGGGATTTCGCGTTGTGACTGGGCGAAGCATTCGGGTATCATATTTCGCGTCTATTTCATGGGTTGTCGTCCGAATGCTTCTCCCCTACATATCTGCGTCAAATGTCAAGGCTTCTCCCCTCACATTTGTATCCAATTTTCCATTCTCAAACACCACTTTTCCTCCCACAACAGTCACTACAGGCCAGCCAGTCAAATTCCAACCTTCAAAGGAACTCCAGCCACACTTACTGGCCATTTGTTCTCCCACAACCGGGCGATACTTCTCCAAATCTACTAATACTAAATCCGCATCAAAACCAGGGGTGATTTTACCTTTGTTCGGAATCTTGTAAGCTTTAGCAACAGCCGTTGACATCCAATTAGCAACTTGAGCAACTGTACACTTTCCGGCGACTGCTTGCGTCAGCATCAAAGGTAAAGAAGTTTCAACACCGGGCATTCCCGACGGTGTATTTGGATAAGTTTGAGCTTTTTCGGCTAAAGTGTGTGGCGCGTGATCGGTGGCGATAAAATCAATTACGCCGTCGAGTAAAGCTTGCCAAAGTATTTCGTTATCGCGAGCCGATCGCAAAGGTGGATTCATTTGAGCGAAACTACCAATGGTTTCATAAGCACTGGTATTTAGTAACAAATGTTGTGGAGTTACTTCTGCCGTTACCCAACTCGGTTTTTCTTGCCGCAAAAACTCAGCTTCTTCTCCTGTTGATAGATGCAGAATATGCAGTCGGCGCTGATATTTTTTGGAAAGTTTTACTGCTAGTTGAGTAGCCAATAAAGCAGCTTGATTGTCTTGAATTTGTGAGTGAACTGCAATATCGGTAACACCAGCAAATTCTTGACGACGCTGATTAATTCTCATTTGGTCTTCTGCGTGTACCGCAATCAGTCGATCGCCCTTTGCAAACACAGCTTCTAAATTTGCTGCATCATCCATCAATAAGTCCCCGTGCATCGAACCCATGAAAATTTTAATTCCCGATACTGGATTCGCATTCAGCAAATCGGGTAAAATCTCAGCCGTAGCTCCAATAAAAAAGCCATAATTAACCAAACACTTCTCGGCCGCGCGACGCAGTTTATCATCTAAGGCAGCTTGGGTTGTGGTCAGAGGTCGCGTATTTGGCATTTCCAAAAATGATGTCACGCCACCCTTAGCGCACGCACAGCTAGCGGTAAACAAGTCTTCCTTGTGTTCCAGACCTGGTTCGCGGAAGTGTACCTGCGGGTCAATTACTCCCGGTAACAGAGTTAAACCAGCCGCATCTATTTCTCGATCGGCCTCAGCGACAATTTCCGCAGCAACCTTGACAATTTTGCCATCGCAGATTTGCACATCTCCTACCAAAAACTCGCCGTCGGGTAACAGAATGCGAGCGCGACGGATTAACAAACTTGATTTGGGAGTCATAAGCTATACTTAAAGGAGTAAGGTGTGTGTCAGCATCAAAATATTTTATCCTCAAAAGAGTTTTGAAAATAGTAAGAAATATAACTAGCTTTCGGATAATTTGTAATTTGTGGTGCGCCTTACTCAACCAGATAGTACAAAAACTCAGCCCTCCCGCCAAGATTTTGCAGATTTCCTCAAAAAAATCCTAATTGAGTCTATAATTTGTATCCAGCCCAGTCACTTAATACTTATGACTCGTCTAGACAAGTCAGCCGACGAAAAACCCCCGCAAGATACCGAAAATCCTTGGATAGAAGGAATTAAGACGATCGGCTTAGCAGCATTCTTAGCCTTTGGCATCCGCACCCTGGTGGCGGAAGCTCGCTACATTCCCACCGGCTCGATGCTTCCAACCTTGCAAATTAACGATCGATTAATTATAGATAAGGTAAGCTATCGATTCCAAAACCCCCAGCGAGGCGATGTCATCGTGTTTATGCCTCCCGATTCGGCTAGTTTGTGTACGGGACAACCACCGCCGATCAAAGATGCCTATATCAAGCGAGTCATCGGACTACCCGGGGATACTGTGGAAGTCAAAGAGGGAAAAGTTTTTATTAACAAGCAGCCACTACAGGAAAAGTATCTAGAAGAAATTCCCCAGTATCCCTACGGGCCTGTAGTTGTATCTCAAAATTCTTATTTGGTGCTCGGCGATAACCGCAACGCAAGCTGTGATAGCCATTATTGGGGCTTTGTACCCAAGCAAAATATCATCGGTAGGGCGATCGTCCGTTTTTGGCCTCTGAATCGCACAGGCTCGATCGACCCCACACCACTTTATCCCACTAAACAATAGCCACAACCTAGAAATGATCTCAGAAACCCGGTTTCTTCCTAAATTTCTCGCTCATCGTTGCAAAACTCGTAGAAACCGGCGTTGCTGGATTGAGGTATGAAACCTTGGGTAGGGGCAATTCATGAATTGCCCCTACCCAAGGTTGTAGCGATCGCATAATTGATGAATCATACCCAGAATCAGCAACGCGGAAACCGAGTTTATCGCCCGTAAATCTCAAATGGAAAACCTGAAATCGACTTACTTCTCAACTGTCAACTGTCAACTGTTAACTGTCAACTGAATGACGTTTCGCGATCGAGCACTTTCACAACTTTGTTATACATCTCCTCAGCTTCTTGCGGCGAATTGCCGATACTCGTCAATCCCAATTTGCCAAACTCCGACAAACAACCCATTAAATGAAACACACTCCCCGTCTCAGTACCGCTGTCAAAATGCAGTTGATTGTCAGCAATAATATCCATCAAATCATTCGGCAATAATCCCCGATACCGCGCTTTTTTCAAATTGTCCGAAGCCACATAATATTTCGGACGGCCCTGCTGGCTGTAAAACAATCCCGTAGTTCGCTCGTAACGACCGTTTGTTAACAACTTCAAAGCCATAAACGGATGAGTTGTGCCTCCTTTCCGCAAGTTAATTTCTATGGCTTGAATATCCCATTTGCCATCAGGTTGCTTTACGGCAAGAAAATCTACTCCAAATCTCTCTAAAGCGCCTTTTTCAGCTAAATTTTTCCCGACTTTCCATCCCAATTCCTGCAACGCCAGCCGATAGGATTCATCCGCCGGAAATCGGCAACCCAAGAAAATTTGACCGTCTGGGCCTCCTAAAATCTGGTCGTGGGTTGAGAGAATTTCTACTTCGCCGCTGGGGACAATTCGACCTTGAACGCTGGGCGAAAACTTTTCTTCTCCTTCGATAAATGCTTCAGCAATTGCCCCTAATTCTGGGATGCGGCTGCTGAAATTTTCCCAGGTTTCGCCGCTGGATTGAAAGCGCAAATTCCCGAAGCAATCGCCAATTGCTTTGACTCTTTCGTGAGGTGCTTTATCTGCGATCGACCTCCAGTCTAAAATTGCATTTCCTTCCCCCGAAAAACC
>PVWI01000045.1 GCA_003003725.1 filamentous cyanobacterium Phorm 6
TCCTTCTTCCTTCTTCCTTCTTCCTTCTTCCTTCTTCCTTCTTCTAGAACTTTTTTGATTTCCTCGATCGCTCGAAGCGCCACTTCTTGAGGCCTTTCGCCTCCTGAAATGCCAACTCGGACATCTGCTTGAGCGTAGAAACGCTCTCGTTCGCTCAAAATGCTTTCCAACTTAGATTTGAGTTCACCCTCCCGCAGCAGGGGACGAGTGCTGTCTGAACGCAGTCGATCGCACAATTGGTCTACAGACACATCCAGCCAAACCACGATACCGTAATGTAAATAACCCCAATTTGTCGATCGGGCAACAATACCACCGCCCGTAGCAACCACCGAATTTTGATAAGCACACAATTCACCGAGCACTTTAGTTTCTAATTCCCGAAAAGCCTCTTCCCCTTCGCGATCGAAAATCTCAGCAATTGACTGATTAGCAACCCGAACAATCAGTTCATCAGTATCAAAAAAACGGTATTTTAACTCCCTTGCCAAAATCCGCCCCACCGTCGTTTTTCCCGCACCCATCATCCCGACGAGATAGATATTAACTCCCCTCAACAAATCCACCGCCACATCCTCCGATATTTTGCTATTTTTTCAGGTCAATCGGCCCGCCACTGGGGCGTGAGTCATCCTCAAATACATCATCTTCATCCAATCCCCAATCATCCTCTGTTTCTGCACTAGGATTTTTCGGTACTTCGTCAGCCGGCTTAGGTATCGCATCAGGCAGCGGAACCAGCACCCGATACTCTGCATCGTAAACAGACTCAGTTTGTCCCACCCCAGACTGATTAGGATCTCGATAGCCATAAGAGTATACCGATCCTGCCCAAGACTTGCTTTGCGGTTCCTGGTTAGCTTCGTAATCCCTCGGATTTGCCGCTGGAACGTCATTTACCTGTGGTCGATCGGGCAAATCGCGATCGTCCTCGCCCCAATCATCATCGCCTCCTTGAGAGCCAGATTTTGAGCCATCCGAAACCCAATCATCCTCATCGTCAGCCGCTTGAATAGTTGTCGGTTGAGTGTAATTCTTGGCAACAGGAGGGTTGGGAATTTCTTGCTGGAAAGTCTGCGGAGTGTCGCCTGCCGGTGTCCCGTACTCAATTCGATAAGAAGTTTGGCTATTTTCTATATCAAAATCCGGGTCAATCTCTTGTTTTCTCGGAGGCGGAGGCGCTGCGTAAGCTGTTCTTCTATCTCCTGAGACAGTATCACGGCTGCGACTATTGCGATCGGTGCGGTTTCCTGTTTGGGATAGGTAATTTGAAAAGGAGAGCAAAGCAGAAATCAATAAAGACGTGACAACTCCCGTGGCCATGCTGAGCAAAATCCAGATAGATAAGGGCAAAGCGGGCGATCGAATTCCCAAGAATACCAGCGATAATACCGGCTCCACATTTTGCAGGGAAAAAATAGTTAGCCCTACCACAATTACTAGCAAAAATATAGCGCGCATATCAAATTTTAATTGGTAATTTGTAATTGGTAATTGATAAATTGGTAATTAGAAAAACAACGGACAACTGCCAACTGCCAACTAACAACTGTCAACGGACAACTGTCAACTGTCAACTGACTAATCTTCTTCCTTCCAGCGTTTGAGAGGAACGCAATCAACCCCCAACTGATCTAAAGCACGAGCCACCACAAAGTCTACCAAATCTTCAATAGTTTGAGGATTGTGATACCAAGCGGGAATCGCTGGCACAATTCTAGCCCCTGCTTCGGCTAAGGTAGTCAAATTTCGCAGGTGAATCAAGCTAAAAGGAGTTTCTCTAGGTACAAGTACCAATTTTCTCCCTTCCTTAAGCTGAACGTCGGCCGCTCTTTCGAGCAAATCCGAGCTCAATCCCGCCGCTAACTTGCCTAGTGTACTCATGCTACAGGGAATAATCATCATTCCTTGGGTGCGAAAGGAGCCGCTAGCAATATTAGCACCAACATCTTGCCACGGATGACAGCGGAGTTTGCCAGAATTGGGTACTCCTGCTTTTTCCCGCCAGAATTCTTCTTGCATAGTTGGTTCTGCGGGCATTCGGATGTTCTGTTCGCTTTGCCAAACCATGTAGGTAGATTTTGATGCTACCAGTTCGACGGCGCGATCGTCCTCCAAGAGATATTTTAATGTTCGCACCGCGTAAATTAATCCCGATGCTCCAGTCACTCCTAGAATTAGGGGATAGTTATTAGTCATTATTTTTAAGGAATAAGTTTGAGGGAAGAAGCAAGCAGCAATACAGAAGAAACAAGCAGAAATTATCTCAAATTTTATCCATGTCTTTCTAGAGTGGTTTCAATATCTTTGTGGATAATTTCGATGTCTTTATGGACAAAGTGCCGTGTCCCTAATTGTAGAAAATCCCGTTTTACTGGATGTTTGTGGGATAAGGGATTAAGGTTTGTAGTGAGGACTTTAGTCCGCAAAAAGAAGGACTAAAGTCCTCACTACAAACCAATCTTACGATCGCCCAACCATCGCACAAAATATCATTCGTCAACAGTCAACAGTCAACTGACTAATCATCATCATCAAAAGCTTGACTACCGCCACCAACAGCAACTAAATCAATTTGCTGGCGATAGTAGTCAACACTCTTAACTTGAACTTCTACCCGATCGCCCAAACGGTACTGATTGCGGTTTTTGCGACCTACTAGAGTCTGCTGGCGCGATCGATATTCGTACCAGTCATCCTTCAGCGAAGAAACGTGCACCAACCCTTCAACACGCAGAATCTCGCTCTCCGGCGGCCGCACCTCAATTTCCACAAAGAAACCATAAGACTGCACCCCTGTAATCAAACCCTGGAAAGTTTGACCGGTGCGCTCTTTCATCAATCCAGTTTTCTTCAATCCCTGCAAATCGCTTTCGGCATCCTCAGCAACCCTTTCGCGTTCCGTCAGATGTACCACCGCCGATGCAAACTCTGTCTCAAATTCGTGGTGCAAATCTGGCGGTAGAACATTCCAAGTAATTTGACCGTGACAGGAGGAATGATGCAAGTCAACTTTTTCCTTAGCCCGAGTTGTGCGGCTGCTGCGCCCTTGCTCGAACACTGCTTGCAACACTCGCAGCACCAGCAAATCGGCGTAGCGGGAAAGCGGCGAAGTGCAGCGCGTGTAACCATCTGACAGCCCTAAACCGAAGTGTGGCTTGGGAGTTGTGCTGTAAACAGCGGGCTTCATGGTGTCTTCGAGCAGGTAGGTGAGAACTCTTTCGGACTTGAGGCCGGCAAACTGCTGGGTAAATCGTTGAAAGTCAAAGGGCAGAACTTCTTCTTCGCTTTCGAGATAAAGTTCGCCTCCGAGGTTGTTGGAGAGTTTGATGAACTCTTGAATGTCCGCCGGGTCTGGCATCGGCTGGACGCGGTAGATTGCTGGGACACCCAAGGCTTGCAGGTGGGTGGCGACAGCTTGGTTGGCGAGTACGACTAACTCGGAGACGGCCGACTGGGCGGCGGGAGCCGTAGCAAAAGCTCCTAATTCGCCTTCGTCGTCGAAGTGAGAGTTAGCGTCGGGCAAATTTAGCTCAAAAGCTCCTCGCTTGAGTCTCGCCTGTCTGGCAGCCTGTGAGGATGCTAATATTTGATCTAGGAAAGGACGGAGGGCTGAGGATAAAGCGTGATCTTCGGCATCGGAGCCTGGTTCGAGAATTGCTTGAGCGTCGTGGTAGCTGAGCTGGTAGTCAATGTGAATGACGCTGGTTTGAATTTCGTATTCTAGGAGTTCTCCTGATTCGTCTAGGGTTAGCAGTATGCTGAAGGCCAGCCGTTCGGTGTCTAACAGCAGGGAGCAGCGATCGTTCAGGAGCTCTGGGAGTACGGCGATGATTTTTTCTCCGAGATGGGCGCAGGTTCCTCGTTTGCGGGCTTCGCGGTCGATCGGGGTTTCTGGCTGCACGTACTCCGCGGCATCGGTGATGTGGATGCCAACTTGCCAGCCGCCGGACTTCAGGCTTTCGATCGACAAAGCGCGTTCTATTGGCGGATCGGAGAGGAATGAGGTGGGGTCAAACTCGTTTTCGGCTTCGTCTGAGAAACTTTCCGGCTCAGTTTGAGGCGGATCGTTTTCGTTGGTTTCGCCCGGTTCATTTTTGCTGAAGGTAACAGTCAGGATGTTACGCAAATCTAACCGTTTTTTGATGTCGGTTTTTTTGAGTTTGCTGGGCAAATTTTCGGCTGCTTTGATGACGGCGGCGGGGAACGAACGCGGTAAGTCGTGTTTGCAGCATACGATGTCGAGGTCGTCTGCGGCTTCGGCGTCGGAACCTAGTACCTGTACTACTTTGCCGACTGGGCGGTGGGTTCCGAGGGGATAGCGTTTGACTTCGACGTGTACTAAATGGTCGATCGCCTCTTGCAGATTTGTACCATTCGCCAGCAAGTCTAGTTCAAACAACAGGCGATCGTCCAGGGGAATTGCTCTGTAGCTGACGCGGCCGGTGGGCGTAGCCGTTTGCTTGACTCGCGCCAGTACCGAGGGGTTGGCGCGTTCGAGAATCAGCATGACTTCGCCTTCGGGCGATCGACGGCGGCTACCTTCTTTGATAATTTTGACTAGGACTCGATCGCCATTCCAAGCTGTCGAGAGGTGACTTTCCCGCACATAAACGTCTTCTGAGCCTTCGGCGTCTTGAATTGCAAAGCAAAATCCTTTGCTCGAACAGCGCAGTTTTGCTTCTACCACGTCCTCTTCAGCTACTCGACGATAGCGGCCTTTGTCTTTGATTAATATGCCAATTTTCTCTAGAGCTTCTAATGCAATTTGAAGTTTGAGTTGACTGGTTTCATCATTGCAGTCGAGTTTTTTTTCTAGTGCTTTAGGAGCCACTAATTTGTCTTCTGTAAAATTTGCCAGCAGTGCAGCGATAGAAAATTCCATGTAGCGATTGATCCTCTTTTTTCCAGCAATTAGTCTAATTTTGGCGAAATCAGCCGCACCCTCTCGGGTCATCACTGTGTCTGGTTCCCAACAAATTCGCGGGTTAGTAGGTGGAAACGCGAGTACAGTCAGGACTACCCGTGCGCAGGGATTGAAAGCAAATTTTTTCCTGACACCAGCAATTAATTGTCTGCTGTCTGTCTGCAATTGACAGACTGCAATTGACAGATGACGGTGCAGACAAATACCCCGCACCCTATTCCCCAATACAATTTTTTAGCGGTGGTTCCTTTGCTTTTGGCGATCGGCACGGAGCGCTCTTCGCGAGTTAGAAAGCCCCTGTCGGTTCTTAAAAGATGGCCCAGATGCTGAAAGCGACCGGTTGAGTCGGGGATAAGCAGATGAAAAAATAGAGAGAGAAAATTTGCATTTCTGCCTCCTGCCTTTTTCCTTCTGCCTTTTTCCTGCTTTTTGCTTCCTGTTGAAGTGCCTCTTGCCTTTGGCAAAGAATTGACCGGCGAAGATGCAAAATTGCTGGTAGCTCGCGGCTGCGATGCCCTTGCGGACAGAGGTGCAACGAGCGCGTCGGGAGCAATCTATGCTGTAGAAAGTACAAGGTACACACGCCCGACCGGAGACTTTTACTACTTTTGCCTAGTTGCTTTGTCATCTCGAATAGGTAGAAATGACGCCCGGTGCTTGTTAGCTTAAACAGCCGGATGTAGGATAGGGTTTAGTGGCGTGAAAGGTGGCGCGGATGATTCACCTTTCATCTATTGTATGTTGAATATGTGCTTTCAGAACATTGTTTTCTCTTCGTCTGCTTTTGAGCCAAGGGAGTTGAACGGATTTTTTGATTTTTTTGGCTCTAACAGGACGATCGAGCTTGCGGAATCGCTTTCTGTTAAGCTGTTCGGCCTTTAAATTGGATTTTTGGGCGCCAGAGTGCCGACTCCACCAGAATTTCATCAAAGTTTACAGTCCAACGGCTGCGTTGATCCGCTCGCGAAGATGCAACCGGAATAGAGGACACGGCAATGCCTTGTCCCTACTGAAAATAATATTGTAGGGACAAGGCATTGCCGTGTCCTAATTTTGGCTACTAATAATTCCGATGCTACCGGAAACGATATGACACGATCGCCCTACCATTTTCCACGAATGTTGAAGAATCAAGCAACAAACGCCTGCTTGTGTACTAAACTTAAGCGATAAGCCCCTTCTGGTTTCGGGGTCACAAAACTATGCTTGCTCAATTTCGCGCCCTTTATCCCACTGGACAGTTAATCTGTGAGTTGCTGACTATTCATCACGGTAAGTTTGTGGTTCGCTGTCTGATTCAGGTTGACGGCAAAACTCTCGCTACTGGTATGTCGGCTGCTGAGTCTGTTGAAGATGCTGAAGACCGCGCCCGATCGCGATCGCTCGCTGTCCTCGAATTTGCTCCGCCGACGGACGCGATCGAGCCTGTTCCCATTCCGGCTCCGGTTGCTGCTGTTGCTGTTCCGGCTCCGGTTGCTGCTGTTGCTGTTCCGGTTTCGGTTGCTGCTGTTCCGGTTCCGGTTCCGCCGACTCTTGCTCCTCTTCCTGTTTTAGAAATGCCTGTTGCCGACAACGTTGCTATACCACATCAAAGCAGTTTTGTCAATACTGAATCTAAATTCAATGAAGAGCCGATCGCACCTGTACCGGAACCCCTACCGCCAACGGTCGATCGGGTGGAGGCTACTGGATTTTCACCCAAACAATTAGACTCGGACGCTTGGCTTTCTTCCAGCTACGGCGAACCGCTTCCCGAACTAGAAGTGCCGACTGTTAGCGATCGCGAACTGTCCCAGGGTGCGGCCTCCGTCAGTGAATTGCAACCGATCGCGATGGGAATTCCCAGCGATGCGATCGAGGATGCTTCTGATACGATCGCCCAAATAGACGCCATCCTGATGCGCTTGAAATGGAAAAAGAACCAAGAAAGCGACTGTCTCAAACACAACTACGGCGTGTCCTCACAGAGAGAGCTTTCTAACGAACAGTTGGTAGATTTCTTAGAATATCTGGAAATCTACAGCAGAACCACGGAGGAAATCAAGCGGTTGGGCTGGACTCCCAGCCAAGGAAAAGATTATCTCAAACAAGGTTACGGTCAAGAAGCGCGGCATTTCTTAAAACAAGAACAATTGTTTGACTTCCTGCAATATCTCGAATCTTTGCCATCTCCATCCGAAAAATAGGTTCGATCTGTTCGGACTTTAGTCCTTCTTTCTGAGGACTTTAGTTCAAAAATATCGAACAAATCACCCTAAAAATCAGGAAAATAGGTTTGTAGTTAGGACTTCAGTCCTTCTTTATAAAGACTCAAGTCCTCACTCCCAAAAAGTACCGATAAAAATCAGGAAAATAGGTTCGTAGTTAGGACTTCAGTCCTTCTTTCTTGCGGACTAAAGTCCGAACGATCAAACCTATTTTCTGTAGTTAGGACTTCAGTCCTTCTTTCTTGCGGACTAAATTCCGAACGATCAAACCTATTTTCTGAAAAGTAATTAAGCGGACAGTAAAAATTAAGAATTAACAATGAAGAATATTTCCCCATTGTTAATTCTTAACTATTAATTTAGGCGACGACAGCGGCGATCGGGCGACTAGCAGAAGGACGGCGATCGATCACTTGATCGACTAATCCGTAATCCTTTGCTTCCTCAGCCGACATGAAGAAATCCCGTTCGGTATCTTCTTCAATGCGAGAAAGCGGCTGACCGGTATGATCTGCCAAAAATCCGTTCAGGCGGCGTTTGTGGTACAAAATCTCCTTAGCCTGAATTTCAATATCGGTGGCTTGTCCTTGAGCTCCGCCCAGAGGTTGGTGGATCATAATCCGGGAGTGAGGCAAACTCATCCGCTTGCCTTTAGCGCCGGCACTCAACAGAAAAGCGCCCATGCTGGCTGCTAAACCGAGACAAATAGTGCAAACATCAGGGCGGATGTGGTTCATCGTATCAAAAATGCCCATACCTGCGGATACCGAACCCCCTGGGGAGTTGATATAGAGGTAAATGTCTTTTTCGGGATCTTCGGCGTCTAAAAATAGCAATTGGGCAACGATCAAGTTGGCTAAGTCGGAGTCAACCTGTTGGCCCAAGAAGACGATGCGATCGCGCAGGAGTCGCGAGTAAATGTCAAAGGCGCGTTCGCCACGACCGGATTGTTCTATAACTGTTGGGATCATTGACGCCAGCCTACCTATTACGTATCTTTTTTTTATTTTAGCGGGTGGGGCTTGTTTGTAGTTAGGGATTCGTGGCGGGCGATCGGCGTTTATCGGCAAAATCCTTAATTTGGCTGGGTTTGGGTATTATTGGACTTCAACAACTTCGCCCGGGGCGATCGTCATCAGCACACTGCAAACGCGGGGTATCAGTGGAACCAAATCGGGAAGACGATTGCTAGGCGCAACCATGACAACAACTGCAACTCCGGCCTGCTGCAAATTTTGCTGATAACGTAAATTCTGATCTGTAGTCAGCAAAATTGTGAAACTTTCCTGCATCATTAGTTTCAGTAATTCACCATTCTTTTTACCAGCCCATCCCATCTCCACCACGGTTTTCACCTCATAGTCTATGAGTTGACGTTTTAGAGGTCGCGGGACACACTCATCAAGCAGCAGTCGCATAAGCAGTCAGCATCTCCTTTGCCAATTCGAGAACTGAAATCGCTTGTTCGCGGCTGACACTAGGGAAATGGTCGAGAAACTCGTTGAGCGAATCACCAGCTTCGAGATAATCAAGCAGGGTCTTCATCGGCACGCGAGTACCGATAAACACAGGAGTTCCCCCTAAAATATCAGGGTCGCTATGAACGATATTGTGTGTGGAGATCATAGTAGCTTACCTATTTTTAATATCTCTATCCTAGCCGATTGTTGAATAATATCAAATCCGGTAGCATCTTCCTGTATTCAGATCTCTATTCTCGGACTCTGTGTCAAGAGTATTCTAGAAAGGTTAAATCACCTGACGATGCAACTGTCAACGATATGATTTTTTCTTCTGTCATTATCGCCCTTCACACTCACAGGTTTTTCGATTTAAAATGCGGGTAAATTTCCTTTTCAAATAATTCTTGGATTTCTGCCGGCTGCTGTGCAACTAAATCTTGATAATCTTCCTCAACAGGAATATTGTAAGTTGCTGTGCGTTTAGCAATTTTTGGCAACCAAGTTGTATGCACAGTAAAACCGAGTTTAAGTTGTGGATGCCATAGCTGACAAACTGGCCCTTGTTTGAGATTTGCCGCATCGAAAATCCAAATTTCATTACCATTATCTGTTTGCTCATATGTGCCATGATGCACAACACAAACAAGATAACCATCCGTTGAGTCTCCAGTCCCACCAGCACGAGGCACAAATTGCGGTGAAGTCCCAAATGAATTACTCGGAAACTGATAGACATCTTGAATTTCTAAACGGCTTTCCGACTCGCTAACACTGGTTAATGGCTTAATATGCAAGCGAAGTAAGTTTGATTGAATTCCCTCTTTTGTTAGGTTAATAACTTCATCTTCTGTTACATCTCGATATTTATAGTTCTTGTACAGTTCCAAACCATGTTTTGTGAGTAACTCGGGCCAACATCCCAAACAACTCCAATAAATATCTTGTAAAGGTTTTGACGTATCCGCACAAGTAAATAATGCGGGCCCCCAAGTATACTGAGAATAAGTATTGTCCTCTTTTTTAAACTCTTGTCCTTCCTCAGATTTATTTGGACTATAATCCTCATATAAAGCCGTCAAATCCGAGCGGATTAATTCGCCGGTTTCTCCATTAACGATATGACATCCAAGCCGACTTATATCTGTGGGACCAGAAATCACCCCATAAAGTTTGTCTAAATTGTCAATTTCGCTCGATGTCAACACTGATTCATCAATATCTCGAATCCACTCCGCCGCATCCCAAGTACCCATATTTGCCATGTGGAGCGTAATTTCTTGGTTGGGATTTTGGTAATCCGCGATAAAATGATTCGTACCGCGAGGAATTATCGCTTTTTGCACCCGAACTTTTTTCTTGTCTGGTTTTAGCGCATCTCGACGAATAATATAAACGCGATTGTCTGCTAATTGTGGCCGGTCTATTAAATTTATTAAAAATTTCTTGACACTTTTATATTTTTTGCCTGACCCCGCTGGCAATAATTCTGCTATCAGCAATTTAAAAGCGGTATCTATCAGGATAATATAATCTTCCGTTATCGCAAGTTGGTGTAGACTTTGCTCAATTTTTACCGGACAGCCATTTGCTTGTACCAGTTGCCATCTTTGAAGATTTCCTTTACCATCCCAGCGCACTAAGTAGGTGAAATTGCTAAACGGATTGAAGGCTTGGAGCAAATTGTAGATTGCCAAAATTAAGTTCTTGAAAAAACCGATAATTTTCTCAAAAATGTTTTCGGAGGTTGCTTGTTTCTCTTCTTGTGATTTTATCGGTTCCTCGATGATGATCTCTTCGGGAGGGTGAAGTCCGATCGAACACATCGAGCTGAGAAAATCCAATACCCCATCAATTTCCGGTCGTAATTGTGGGAGAAATGTCGTTAAAGACCTGCCGGCATTAACCGTAAACATTTCTTTTGTGTGAAAATCAAAACAAGGATGAGCCGAACTCTGCACCAAAGGAAAAGGAAACGGCGGTTGAAAAGGTAAATGTGCCATTAAAGGATTCATCGCACGCCACTCCGAATTACTCCCCATCGGCGTGATAACTTCCAGGGTTTCAGTGTCAATTTCGTAAGGTCTGCCTATATCCCAGGTTGCCAGCAAACGATAGCCTTCCTCCTCAGAAAATTTCATCGGTAAAAAAGCAGTATTAAGCTGATTTCTAGCTCCCAATTTTTCAGAAAAACGTAAAATTCCCAAATTGTAAAACTTTAATTTTTTTTGGCGAAACGTGGTGACATCAGCATAATAACAGGAAGTTTTCATCAACGCAGAAGAAAATTTCACTCCCGCAGCAAGATCGTTAAAATCTAAGCGATAAACCATGCCATCGCCATTATAAAGAGCCGTTGAACCATCACTGGCAGGAAAAACAATTTCTGTCCCAGGCTGACGGGGAGAATTTACCGACCCCACCGGCCCGATAATAAAAACATGACCCTGCAAATCTTCAGGAATTTTTCGCTCGTCTTTCACAAGCAATTTTAGGGCAGGTTGTTTTGACTTTTGCGTTTCGTTGTTGCCTCCAAATTCTGCTCGATTTGCTGATAAAACTGAACGAGGAAACACCCCAGAAACCGCTTCCAATTTTTGATTCATAAGATACTTTTTTGTTGAATTCACTAACACAAATCACATAATCTTAGCCGAATTCAGCAATTAATACAAGATATCTTAGAAAATTAAAAAAATTACTTGCCAAACTTCCCTAATTAGGAGAGATTGTCTGGAAAGTAAAAATCAAGTAAAATGTATTTGGGACTACAAACACCATCAGCAATTGGTGTTTTTTTCTCCTTATCGCAGTTCAAACTGAGGGTTTTTTCGATTTAAAATGCGGGTAAATTTCCTTCTCAAATAATTCTTGAATTTCTGGACATTTTTTCGATACTAAATCTTTATAATCTTAGTCAAGAAGTATAGTTTAAGCAGCCATCTGGCCGGCTGGCTCAACTATAATCGATCGCTGTAAGCAATGTCATCCCCTTTTTACAATCCACCGGGTCAAATTCTTCGGCATTTAGATCGAGCTGTGCCATACACTGCCGTGCAGCTTCGGTTTTGCCACAGCGGTGTAAAAATTCGCTCAAACTTATAATCGCCCGTCGTTCCAAAGACACGGCTCTCTGGGAGCGAGCAACTTCAAGGGCTTTATGAAAACAAATTTCCGCCTCAGCATCTTTTGATTGCATAATTAACGCTTCGCCTTTGAGCCTGTAAAGTTCCGCTTTCCAATAAGCGCCGGTTGGGTCGGCTAATTCCAAAGCTGCATCAATCAAGCTTACACCTTCTTCCAGCAAACCAGCATTCAGATAACCGAGAGCCGTCAACTTCATATAATAAATTTGTCCTAATCTTGTCCCCATGCTTAAATAAGCTGTTAAGTTTTGCTGCATTTGTGTCAAACCTAACTCGATTTCTCCTAACTGCTGGATTGCCAAACCCGCGACAATACTTGTCACATTCGCCCAGAAATAAAACTCGTTTTCCATGCAGAAATTAATTGTCATTTCCCCAGATTTTTTGGTAGTCGGTGCATTTTGTAAGTAGTGATAAATCTGAGTTTCATAGCAATAGGCAAGCGCTAAAGAAAACGGGTGTCCTATCTTTCTAGCTAAAGTCAAGGATTGTTCATTTTTCTCAAGAGCTTGCCGACAATAACCACGGAACCATAAGCATAGTGATAGAAGAGCCAAATTCGCTACCCCAAAATCTTGCCCGTAGAGAAAAGCAAGGGAGGAATGTTTTCGATCGTCGTAGTAGAATAAAGACCGTTCTAAGTGAAACTGAGCCTGAATAAAATCTCCCATATAAAATAAGTTTGCACCCATAGAGTGATGAGAGGCTAGCAGCATAACCGAATCTTCGGAATTGTCCGCTAGATAAAGAAGTTGCTGGGCTAATTCTCCGGCTGTTTTTGTATCTCCTTGCCCAATATGGGCGGCAAATAATCCCCACAACATCGGGAAAAAATTTGCTGTTTCTCCTAGTTCTTGCGACAATTGCCGTGCTCTGGTAAAAGTTTGAATTAATTCAGGTGAACCATAACCTTTGATTGCCGTTAACGGCGCACCTAAAGCAATGTGTAAACGCAACTCTTGCTCTTTTCTCTCCACCGTATCCGGCAAAGTTGCCAACCACTCCAACGCCTCCGAAAACAACTGCACCGCCTCCCGCAAAGCGTGCGATCGCACCGCCTGCTCCCCTGCCTTTTCTAAATAAAAAATCGCCTTTTCTGGAACCAGGGCTTTACTCCAATGATGCGCCAAAATTGTATAAAATCCCGACAACTCTTCATAACTTTTTTCATACCACAACGCCAAACTTTCATGAACTTGGCGGCGCTGGGAATACAACATCAAACTATAAGCCACTTCCTGAGTAATAATATGTTTAAACATATACCCCAAGTCCGGCTCTGGTGTCTCCATTGGGGTAAGATCGAAACGCTGTAACTTGATCAAATAATTAAGCAACTCAGGTTTATCCTCCTCGATCGGATGAATATCTCGCAACAACCGAAATCCAAAGGACCGACCGATCGCACTCGCCACTTTCAATGTAAGCTGTTCGCTAGGAGAAAGCCGATCGATCCGCGAAGCAATCACCCCCTGCACCGTAGCCGGAAAATTGAGCTCATTCAAATTACCAACCCTCGCAGCAATTTGACACTCCCCATTCTGAATTTCTATCACGCCCGCCTCGCGCAAACCATAAGCCAATTCTTCACTAAAAAACGGATTTCCCTCCGCCTTTTTCTCAATCAACTCCGCCATAGAGTCAGGTAAACTCTTTACCCCCAAACGCTGACACAACAACTCCCTGGTATCTGTAGCGGGCATTGCTTCCAAATGCAACTGTTCTACCCCTTCTATCGTCAGCAGTCGATCGTATTCCTCCGGCACCGACTCACCCATCGGCCTTGTCCCGATCGCCAATAACAACGGTTTCACCTTCTGCGCCACCGCCAAAACCAGCGCCCAACTTGACGAATCTAACCAATGAGCATCCTCCAAAACCAACAACTTAGGAGAGCGATTCACCGAATCCTGCAACAATTGCACCAATAAATCCCGTGTCGCTTCCGCCCGTTGCTGGCCCACCAACGCAGCCGACACCTCCGTATCCGGCAAATCTAAGCCCAAAACCTCATTTAAAAGCGCCGCTTTTTCCAACCATTGCGGTTCATCCTCCAATAAATCTAATATGTGAGATTTTTTCGCATCTAAATCAGTTAAAAAAGACAAATCCCACAAGTGACTAAACACCGCATTCCAAGCATGATAAGGCTTTGAGTGAGCGATCGCATTCCCCGTACCAACCAAACTTCCCAACCCCAATTCTTGCGCCTGCAAAAGCAAATTTTCGATTAAACAAGACTTGCCAATTCCCGCCTCCCCACAAATCGCCACCACCCCAGAAACACCCACTTTCAACTGCTCTAATTTATGCCCTAACAATAACCGTTCTTTTTCCCGCCCCACAATCGACTTTTCTGTTTTTCCTGCCATCCACCAAGGCAAATCTTGACGCAACTCCCCAAGGGGACAAAATACCTGAACGGCATCTTTTATACCTTTAAGTTTTATCGGAGTTAACGATTCAAACTGTATTCTTGATTTGGCGAACTCAAAGGTCCGCTCATCGCACAAAATTCCGTCTTTCGCCGCCTGCATCAATCGCGCCGCTAAATTCACAACCGCCCCGATAATCGTATATTCTCGACGTTGCTGGCTGCCAATTACACCGCTATAACAAGTACCCGTCGCGATCCCGATCTTCGGTTGCAATCCTAAACTTCTTAACTTTTCCAACAACGCTATTCCCGCGATCGCACAACGCACCGAATCATCCTCATGGCAAAACGGCGGCAAACCAAAACCAATCACCAATGTACTACCTTTATCATCCACCAAAAACTTGTTTAAAGTCCCCTCATAAACTTGCAAAATATTTTGAATTGCATTAATTGTAGTTGAAATAAAATCTAAAGCCCCCTCAGCGTCATAATCCATCCCCGGCAAATTTAAAAACATCACACTGACTCGCCGCAAATCCCCTAACCAATCAGTTTGACCTACTTTTAAACGCTGCAAAACCCCCAAACTTACATATCTTTCTAGTCGTTCTTGCATCCGATCATAAATCGCGATCGGAGCTGATTCACCTATATTTAACAACCTTCTATCCGCCACAGAAGTTAAAAGATTAAATCCCTCCAAACGCACCACACTTGAAGTTAATAATGTTCCCACAAACTGGTCTTTGATCGACTCCCAAGCCGTCAGTGATAGACAAACTTCACCTATACCCGCAGCCGTTTCTGCAAGCCCCACTTGAGCAATGGGTTCCCCCGCCACAAGATACTCCCATCGGCCATTCAGTCCACCGATATAAAACTCTTGTAACTCACCCGCCCCAATACCCATATGCAATCGCAACTCAGCATTTGCAGCTTGATATTTACCCAAATCATTTAAAATCGCCAAAGCACATTGCGCCGCACAATAAGTCGCTGAACCTAAAGACATACTTTCCGTCGGCCAAATCGCCAACATAGCATCGCCAGCAAATTTTATAATATCGCCGTTATGTGCTAATATCAATTCAATTAATTGACCAAAATAAGCATTTAAATGAGTCGTTAATTCTTCAACTCCAATAGAACCTTTTTGAGCAAGACGTTCAGTAAGAGCAGTAAAACCAGAGATATCAACAAACAACACCGCCGCCTCAAAAGATCCACTGATCGGAGAATCAAGAGGAGTAGGATTCGCAGCAAAACTATTTAAGACACGAATCGGTAAAAAACTGGCAATGTTTTCAACAAAGGTAGGCATAATTTCAAATACATAGAGTAAGTGTATAATTGGCGACAAACTTCAAAAAATTTAACAAATTCCATACCCTGAATACAGAAAAGATTCGCGCCCTGCTAAACCTGCTGCTGTCAACGATAGTGACTTATTTTCTGAAGGTAGCCGATTAATTTGTATTATTAACTGACCTTCTCCGATTGCAAACCCTGCCATAACAACCGGGAACTGATATCAAGATTTATTCGTGACTAAGTATATCATAATGCAAACAGCTTTTGAATGTCAACTTTGGTTTTTCATTACTTGCCAACCATCCTATTTGTTAAACAGTCGCCAATTCAAATTTTAATCTCCCAACCACGGCGATACATTCCATACAAAATCAACCACCAAAATAATACCGCAGTCACAGCAAATGCTAGAGAACCGTTCAGCGCCCCTGCCCAGGGTACAAACCAGTTTTCGTAAATCCAAGTGTAGGTACTTGGAGCAGTTTTGCCACTACCAATATGAGTTTTTAGCAGAATTCTGGCGACAATCCCGGAAGCAACAAACAGAAAAATTGCGTTCAATCCCATGATTTCAAATGGCCGTCCCCATTTCCAACTTCGCACTTCTATTGTTTCGTAGCAAGCTGCTAACAATAGCAATGCCCAACCAGCGGTAAAAACTACATAGGAACTCGTCCACAGTTGTTTGTTGATGGGAAAGGAAAATCCCCACAAACGACCGATTACTAAGCAACAGAGGCCACCGATCGCTAAATTTAAACTCGTGCGGGTTTTGATTGGCTGTACGCGCAGCCACTCTCCTGTAAAGTAGCCAATCAGCACTGTCACGCTTGCTGGTAATGTGCTCAACAGTCCTTCGGGATCGAAGGGGCCGCCTTTGTACAGGTGTTGGCTACCGAGTATTAGCCGATCGACATATCCCCCCAAATTGCCCTCCGGCGTAAGTTCGCTTGTGCTGTACCCCCCTACAGCAAATATGGTTAACGCAGCCCAATAGCCAAATAGTGTCGCAACCGCGAGCAGTTTTTGATTGCGGGGGGAAAGGTTGAGAATGGCGATCGCACTAATCAAGTAAGCTAACCCAATGCGCTGCAATACTCCCATGATGCGGATTTTACCGAAGTTTTCCACTGGGGCGCTGTTGAGAAGTACGTCAAGGGCGATCGAAGATGTATTTAGCAGCAATCCTAATCCAAATAGAATCGCCGCGCGGCGGGCAATTCGCCAGTAGATATTTGTTTCTATTTTTGTAGTAGTTTCAGTATATTTTGACAGCGAGAAAGACATCGCGCAGCCAACGATAAACAGGAAAAACGGAAATATTAAGTCTGTTGGAGTGCAACCGTGCCATTCTGCGTGATCTAGTGGCGGATACACCTGTTTCCAACTGCCGGGGTTGTTGACTAGAATCATCGAGGCGATCGCAATTCCGCGAAAAACATCAAGGGATTTTAAGCGCATGGAGAGAAGGAAGAAGGAAGAGGGAAGAAGGAAGAAGGAAGAGGGAAGAAAAAAGGAAAAGGTAAAAATGACCAATTACCCATTACCTATTATGATGATGTCCGGTAAATCAACCCGAATTCAAGTAAGGGCGGGTTTGCGAAATGAAATAGCCCTGCGGTAGATTACCAGAACAAAAACAGTTCGTAGTGTGGACTTTAGTCCGCTCTTTTTTGCGGACTAAAGTCCACGCTACGAACCAATTTTATCGTTGTTAATCGACGGGACATGATATGACCAATGACCAATGACCAACGACCTAAATTTCAATTCCCTCCAGAGTAATAATGACTGCATTCTTCATCAACATATCGCAGCGTTCAACATAAAAAATTGCTGCTTTATCCTGTTTGTTAACTTGCAATACCCGCAAAAACATTTGTTTTGCTTGTGCGAATTGCTGCTGGTAGTGAAAAAAAATCCCCTGTTCAAAATAAGTTTGGGTTTGTGCTTTTAGTTCGATCATCGTATCCGAGTCGCCGTCGTAAATTTCAAATACAGCAACAGGCGTTTGCTTTCCTTTTACTTCAACGCGATCGAGAAACCGACACTTATAGTTTTGGGGATCATCGATCCGGCACAAAGTCTGAACGCTAGCCACAATACCAACTCCATAAAGCTTTGTCAATCCTTCCACGCGCGCAGCTAAATTCACAGCATCCGAAATTACCGTACTTTCCATCCGTTCCGCTTCACCAATCGTGCCCAACATTAAAGTTCCCGTGTGCAAACCAATCCCTGTCGAAATAGGTTGATAGCCACTATTTTGCCTGTGTTTATTATAAATTTTAACTTGCTGCTGCATCTCAATTGCTGCTTGCACAGCATCTTCAGCATTATTAGGAAACAACGCCATAATTCCATCACCAATATATTTATCTATAAAACCATTATATTGGCGGATAACTGGACCAACTCTGCTTAAATAAGAGTTGAGAAATTCAAAGTTTTCTCGCGGAGACATACTTTCTGACAAACTTGTAAACGAGCGAATATCAGCAAACATAATCGTCATTTCTGCCTGTACAGAGTCTCCCAATTTAGCATCAACTATACTGTCTATTTTGAGAAATTTTAAAAATTCTCGGGGGACAAAGCGGGCGGAAGCTATTGCGATTTTTTCCAGTTCGCTTTTACTGGCTTCGATTTGAGTTAGAGCGCGAAATGCTCTTAGTGCCGTTACTACCGTGGTAAATAACTTTTTGTTTGTCAGCTCAGTTTTAGTTTTATAATCGTTAATATCATAGCTGACAATTACTACATCTTCCGGCACTTGTCCCGGCTGTCCGGTTCGCAAAATAATCCGCACTATTTTATTGTCTAAAATATCGCGGATGTATTTTACTACTTCCAAACCTGCCTCTTCTGTTTCCATCACAACATCGAGTAAAATTAATGCGATGTCAGTATTGCTTTTAATAATTTCTTTGGCTTCTTTGCCGGAAAAAGCGCTGATAAATGTAATTGATTTATTTTCAAATATGAAATCATTTAAAGCTAGTTTTGTAATGTTGTGAATCTCTATTTCATCGTCTACAATTAATATTTTCCAACTCTCGGCGATCGGCTTTTCTTCCGCCTCGTCTTCTTCGGCAAATATTAATTCATCGTCACCCGCAGCAAACAGATTTTGACTAGCTTCTGACATTTATCGTTCTCCTAAATTAAATTATATTAATGCTCGTTATAATAACTAATTGCTAATTTTAGCGGAAAATTTGATCGTAAACTTTGTGCCTTTCTCTACTTGACTTTCGCAGCAAATTGTGCCATTTAGTTTTTGCGTGACGAGGTTGTAAATGATGTGCAGTCCCAATCCTGTCCCACCCTGACCTCTTTTCGTGGTAAAAAACGGTTCAAAAATTTTACTGAGATTTTCTGAGGGAATTCCTTTGCCATTATCGGCATATTCAAATATTAGCCGATCGCCCTCCAGCTCGATCTCAAAAGCCATAATGCCCTCCTCCTCTCCATCGTAAGCGTGAATTAGGGAATTCAACACCAGATTTGTCACAATTTGACACAACACGCCGGGGTAACTGTCCAGTACAATATTTTCATCACACTTAATCTCTACTTTGTGCTTAGTTCTTCTTAGTTTCGCACTTAAGGATGTCAAAATCTCCTCTAGATAATTTTTCAGATTAAACGTGCGTTTTAATTCGCTCGACTGATCTACAGCCACTTCTTTAAAACTATGAATCAAGTCGGCTGCCCGCGTGAGGTTGGATAAGATCATATTACTACTTTGCAGAGCCGTATCCAGGAATTTTTCCAACTCAGATCGTTTAATTTGGCCGTTAGTGTAAAGCTCAAAAAACTTTGTGACTCTTTCAGCCAGCAGCGAGGCGGCGGTGATGCCAATGCCGATCGGAGTATTGATTTCGTGGGCTACACCTGCAACTAACCCTCCGAGGGAAGCCATTTTTTCCGATTCTACCAGTTTATTTTGGGCCGATTTTAGGTCTTCTAAAGTTTGAGAAAGCTCAGAAGTACGCTGTTTTACTAACATTTCGAGATTTTGATTGAATTGCTGCAAATTGGTGTAAAGTTGAGCATTTTCAATCGAGATAGAAATTTGAGAAGACAGTAGTTTTAATATTTTCAACCTGTCTGGTGTAAAAGCCCCAGTAGTCAGATTGTTTTCTAAATATAAAATGCCATTGAGTTTACCTTGATGGATTAATGGAGTGCAAAGAATTGATTTAGGTTGAACGGCAATTATATAAGGTGCGCGAGTAAATTGTCCTTCGCGGGCGGCATCGTTTAAAACTATACTTTCCTGGGTGCGGGCGACATAATTGACGACTGCAACTGCCAGCAAAGTTACTTCTGTATCTTCTTCTATAAAATCTATGGGAATTGATTGCATGACATAAACGCGATCGACATCTACACACCCTGATGCTTCAATCACCCATTTTCCCGATTTTTCTAATATTAAAAAGCCTCTTTGTCCTCCAGCATTTTCAATCACAATTTTCATCAACTTTGCCAGAAGTTTGTCTAAAACGATTTCGCCGGCCAAAGTTTGCGAAGCTTTGACTGCTGTTGTTAAGTCTAGCACGGCTGCACTGCCGCTCGTAGTGGAAACGCTGCTAGTAGATTTGTGAGTTTCTATATTAGTTGAAATCGAAGCTGAAGTTAGCAACTGCGAGTATTTTGATTCTAAATGGGCGACTTTGGCTTCGGCTCCCCAGCGCTGATAGCAATAACGCGCTTCTGTCAAGTAAGTTTTAGCAATTCTTTCTCGTCCTATGGATAAATAAAATGCTCCTGCCAATTCTGCTGCGAGTGCTTGTACCTGTATATATCCGTTTTCTTGCGCTCCGGCAATTGCGCGATCGTAATATTCCATTGCTGTTACAATATTCCCCAAAACTCGTGCTTTTTCAGCGGTAATTAAATCGCATTTATGCTGAAGATTCATTGGCGCAGAGAGGGCTTTTTTTTGCAACTTTTTTAGGTTACTTGTAGCGTAAAAAAGATGATCTTCTTGTTCCAATTTTGTTGAATATGAATAGGCTGCTAATCGGGTGAGAGCATCATAAAAATGGTATTCAGGCACATTAATAAAGCCTGCAACTCCGTCTAAATAAACTTCAGCTTGCACGGCATTTTCTAACGCTTGCTCGATATCTCCAAATAAATATGCTAATATTAATTTTTGCAAATAAAAGTGCTGAAGTCCTACGCGATCGTTAGCTTTTAATAGCAGAGGTAACAATTTCTCGGCGCTGTAAGCTTCACTTGATAAAATATCATAACTTACTAAGTTTCCCATCAATTGCAAAACAGTTTGTCTATATATTTGATTCCAAGTCAATACCGTTTCTTGCTTTAGTTGCAATAGCAAATGGTTGTAACTTGCCATTTTCTGTTCCAGTTGTGGCAATTCTTGACCGATGAAATACAAAGACTGACAAATATTGATAGCCGAATATCCTACACATTCTAAATCACCATTCTCTAGCGCAGTTTGATAGGCTTCTTCTAACAGTGGTAAAGTATCTTTGACGTGATGCTTACCGTGCATCAAAACGAATGCTACTAAATTAAGCGTCTTGCTTTTGAACTCTAAAGCATTTAGTTTGTCGATTAGATTTAAAGCTAATTGACCAAATCGATCGCCGGATTCAATATCTCTAACTATTCCTTTTAAAATTGCTCCATAATTAGCATAACCGAAGGCAGAAAAAGTGGAATTTCCGTAATTGAGAGATAAATTAACTTGCTCGCATACAATCAGTGGTAATAGCATCGGTTCAACTATAAACGTAGCTGAAAACATACTCGAAAGCACCCGCATAGTTGCTAATTTGCGTGGATTTGTCATCACTGGCAAGTTAATTAAGTCTTCTATTCTTTTTCCGGTTAAATAAGCTGCTGTCTTGGTCAGTGCTTGCTGAATGTGGAGGGGAATCGGCGATTCTGGCAAGTTTATTCCTAACATTTTTAGTGCTTCTCGACCAATTTTTACTGCTTCTTGCAGTTTGGTTTGCATTGCACAAGCTGTGATTTTGATTTCAAAAACTGTGATTTTGTCTAGTTCATTGGTTGCTTGTTGTAGAACAATTTCTGCCCATTTTTCCATTTGTTCAAAGTCGGTATTGAGGTAAGCTGCTTCGGCGGCGGACTCGTAGAGTGCAAAAGTTAAGTCGTAGTCAGTTTGCCAACTTTCGGGGGGAAGCAATTCAATACCTGCGGTTAAATATTTGAGTGCGAGTTCGTAAACTGCACTTGCTTTTGCTTTGCGGCCTGCAATTAAATTCAATTTGCATAAGTGAGATTTTTCTAATTCGCTGGTGATGATTTCTTGGGCGGCGTTTAGGTGATTTACTGTAACAAAAATATGCTCTTCTAATTGTTCAGGTGGGGCGTTTTCTAGGAGAACTCTGCCGATTTTGAGATGGGTTTCTTGTTTCTGAGATTCGGATATTAAAGCATAAGCTGCTTGCTGCACTCGTTCGTGCAAAAATTTGTAAGTCGCGCTAGCAGCATCAGCAACTGGTAGAAACAATTCCTCTGTAAAGTCTCTAGATATTTGGTAAAAAACTGCTGTGTTTGCTGCTAGTGCGATCGCAATTTTGTAGATGTTATTCACGGGCACAATTAGACCGGACTGAATTGCTTCCCAGAGGTCTGTTGCTGCGGAAGCCAGAGGTTTTTCGCCGATTTTTGATAAAATTGCCAAATCAAACTTGTTGCCGATACAAGCGGCTAATTTGAGCATCGCCTGGGTATTCTCTGAAAGTTTTTGAATATTATCTATCATTAATTCTACAACATTGTCAGTTATTCCCATTTCTTGTATTTGCTCGATATCCCACTGCCATTCGCCTGTGGTTTGGTATTTTTTCGCAACTCTGTCAATGTCGGAAAGGTTAGTTTTTGATGGTTCTATCGATTGTTCGGAGGGTGTGAATTTAAATTCTAGTAGTTTGTTTGAGTAAAGAGATTTCAGCAATTGAGTCAAAAAAAATGGATTTCCTGCGGTTTTTTGAAAAAGCAATTCTGCTAAACTTAGTGACTTTTCTGGTGCGCAGTTGAGAGTGTCGGCGACGAATTGATTGACGCTGTTGATATCTAAATGCGAAAGGGCGATCGCGCTCACAGAGCCGCCTGCTTTGGTAATTGCTTCGGCGGTGAGGATTATGGAATGATTAGCATCTACTTCTTGTTCTCGATATGCTCCAATGATTAACAAGTATTGACTTTCTAAATCAGTTGCTAGCAGTTGTATTAACTTGAGGGATGCTGAATCTACCCACTGCAAATCGTCGAGGAAAATTACCAGCGGGTGTTCTTTTTGAGTAAAGACGCGGATGAACTTTTGAAATACTAAATTAAAGCGATTTTTAGATTCATTTGCTCCTAAATCTGGCACTGGGGGCTGCAGCCCAACAATCAGTTCTACTTCGGGAATAACTTCAATAATTACTTGGCAGTTGCCGCCGATCGCATTTAAGATTTTTTGTCTCCAAACTTGGACTTTAGCGGCTGTTTCTGTAAGGATTTGCCGCAACAAGTCTTGAAAAGCTTCGAGCAAAAAGCTGTAGGGAATATCGCGATTAAATTGCTCAAACTTGCTGTCTATAAAATACCCGTTTTCCCCCACTATCGGCTTGTAAATTTCATAAACTAACCACGATTTTCCCAAGCCGGCACAACCGGAAATCAGCACGATTTCTGTATTTCCTCGCCTCATGCGATCGAAGGTACTCAGTAGCAGATTGACTTCGGCTTCTCGCCCGTAAAGTTTTTGGGAAATTTGCAGGTGACTTGACTGATCTTGTTCGCCGAGAGTGATGTGAGAAACTTTGCCTGTTGTTTGTAGTTGAGCGAGACATTTTTCTAAGTCGTACAAAAGTCCAAAAGCACTTTGATACCTGTCTTCGGGATTTTTTTCTAATAGTTTTATAACGATATCGGAAATGGCTTGAGGAATTTCGTCGCTTTGTGCTTGATTGATTGTGCCTTCTAGTTTATGCTTTCTATTTTCAGAAGGAGAAACTGGCATTTTGGCAATATGACAGTGGACTAATTCCATCGGATCGATCGCACTAAAAGGCAATTCGCCGCAGAGCATTTCATAAAAAGTGACGCCTAAAGAATAAAAATCGCTCAGATAGTCGATCGCCCGATTCATGCGTCCCGTTTGTTCAGGAGACATATAGGCGAGGGTTCCTTCGAGGAAATTGGGAGGGCGGAGGGCGGGATTTGAGTCGGGTAGCAGGGAGGCGATCGCGAAATCAGCAATCTTGACATCGCCTGTCGGACTATTGACAATAATATTGCTCGGTTTAATATCTTTGTGGATGATGTGGTGTTCGTGAAGTTGCCCGAGAGTTTCTGCTAGTTTTATGCCAATCTTCAGAAATTCTGGTAACTCTAACTGGTGGTTGTTGAGATGTTCTTTGAGGGAAATGCCGCCAAAGTCTTCTAAAATTAAAACAGGAAAATGATTGTATTTTTCCAGTTTATAAAACTTGACTATTCCTGGTAAATTCAAGTTTTTAAGGATTTCGGATTCGTGCAGGAGTTGCGCGATTTGCTCTGGAGTAGGGTAGGTTGACGTGAGAGTTTTGAGGATGACTGGTTTTTGTTCCTCAAGCTGCATCCCTCGATAAATAACTGTATGAGGGTTTGTATAAATTTCTTCGTCAATGCGGTATCCCGGAATGATAATCATGCTGTTTTGGGAATGGTTTGAAAAGTGAGAAGGACACGGCAGTGCCGTTTCCCTACATCAATTAATTGTAGGGACACGGTACTGCCCAAGGAGTGACAACTTAACGTTAAACCCGCAGTCCGACAGGGGTTGAAACCCCTGTCTCAAAGCGAAAGTCCTCTGAAGAGGACTGAAAAACTCATCAGTCCTCGACCGAGGACTTTCGCTAAAAGCCCCGTGGAATTCATTCCCTGGTGGTCTTTTGGCTTAAGTTGGCACTCCTTGGGCAGTGCCGTGTCCTGATTTCGGGTAATATTAATTCCGATGCAACTGGAATTGATATTACGGCAGTAAACTCGCTGCTATTATATAGCTTAGATAAACCTGCCAAGACTGATCCTCGATACTTTTTTTAGTTTCCTCACTTATCTATATTGTAGTCTTCAAAAAATGAAAAGTTGCACTTTGCTATCCCGACAGTGCCAAAATAAACTGGTGCGTGCAAATCAACAGTTAAAATCAAAAAACCATGCAGAATATAACTGCCTCAAATCCAGCTACTGCGACCGATCGCGCTTTTGGCACAGCAGACATTAAACTACTGGTACTGGATATCGACGGCACGATCGCAGGTTTGTCAAATGAGATCCGAGAACCCGTTAAGCAGGCAATTTTGGCAGCCCAGTCGCGGGGCGTGAAAGTGGCTGTGGCTACGGGCAGGATGTACCGATCAGCTTTACGTTTTCACTCGGACATCGGCTCAACTTTGCCGCTGATTTGCTACCAGGGCGCGTGGATTCAAGACATGGCTACTCAAAAGAGGCTGCGACATTTACCACTATCGAAACAAACTGCTCTGGAACTGTTAGATTATTTTGAACAACCGGATTTGCGGCCGCTTCTGTCGATCCATTTCTACATTGACGACAAACTTTATGTCCCGGAAATTACCGCAGCTACTCGAATTTATGCCGAACGATCGGGCATTGAACCAATTGTGATTGAAGATTTGCGGCGAGACATTCCAGGGGAACCGACAAAAGTTTTGGCTTTGTGCCAGAATTCGGACGTACTAGACGGCTTGCAAATCAGTATGCGGGAGCGCTACAAGCCTGCGGAACTCTATTTAACTCGATCAGTTGCTACTTTTTTTGAAGCTACGCATCCTTCGGCGAATAAGGGAGATGCGGTGCAGTATTTAGCGGAGGAACTTTTGGGTTTGCAGGCGGCGAATGTGATGGCGATCGGCGACAATTTTAATGATCTAGAAATGATTTCCTACGCGGGTGTGGGCGTGGCGATGGGGAATGCTCCTGATGGCGTGAAGGCTGTTGCTAATTGGGTGGCGCCGGATGTTGAGGATGATGGGGTGGCGTTGGCGATCGAGCAATTTGTTTTGGGCGGCTGATATTTCTAGCAATAATAATTTTCCCAATATTATAGGGACACGGCAATGCCGTGTCCCTACAATAACTTAAAAATGTCTTTCCACAGAAAAAGCACCGACGACTGGCCGTGTTTCGTCTCGGTGCTTTTTCTGGTTCGCTCCTCACACGTCCACAAATATAGCGGACTCGGTTGATTATGTCAATACTTTTTACGAAAGTTTTTTTTTGAGTCGGATGCTGGTGCGATCGAGCGAGGTATAACCTTTGTCATGCAAGGGTTTAGCCGATCGCCCTTTCCTTGCATTCAGCAGAAAAATTTCACTTCAATTCCAGCATCCAGTCCAAAATCAGAGTATTGACCTCATTTGGCCGTTCGTCGTGGGGACAGTGGCCCGTGTTGGGAATTGAGACAAATTTCACGGGTTTACCGTTGGTGGCCAATTCTTGGTAAATCTGGCTACCGGTAATGGGCGTCCAGGGGTCATCTGCGCCCCAAAGTACGAGTAACGGACGATCGACTTTTGGCAGCAATTCTGACGGTTGAGGGCCTGCTGGGGCTGTCAGAATGGAAGCGAACACTTGTTGAGCTCCGGGCTCGCAGGAGGGCGCGTGGAGGAGTTCTACGAGTTCGTCGGTGATGGCTTCGCGGTTCCCGTAGACTTGGCGCAGGGTGTTGCGGATGCGGTGTTTTTTGCGGATGTTGTTGAAGACGAATGGGCCGATGATGGGCGATCGAACTAATTTAGCAAAAGTCCCCATGACTAATCCCAACGGAAAACTAAGTTCTTCGGGTCGGTGGTTGAGTCCGCCGGCACAGTTGATTAAGACACCGCCGGCTGATATTTCTGGATGATTGGCGACTACCATCAAACTCAGCAAAGCGCCGATCGAATTTCCGACAAATACCGCCGGTTCCTGTACCAACTCCGCGCAGAAATCTGTCAGCAATTCTTCCCACAATTCCAGGGTGTAATCGAGGGCAGGTTTGCCAGAAGCCCCGAATCCCAACAAGTCCAGCGCAAATACTCGGTACCCTCCGGCTGCGAGTGCGGGGATATTTTGGCGCCAATGTCCGATCGAAGCCCCAAACCCGTGAATCAACACCAGAGGGCGGCCGGTTCCTTGGACGGTATATTGGATTTTGTGACCTTTCCAAGTCCAAATCAGCTTCTCAAAACTCGTTGCAGATACTAGCTGTTGTGCTGTCACGGTTCTAAATGTAAATTTTCGTTAACTTCTTTCATCATAGCAGCACAATCCCGCTCCGGGGCTGGCTTTGAGCAAGGTTCCACAAAAACATTATTCCCAATTCCCAATTCCCAATTCCCAATTCCCAAGGACTACTGTCAACTGCCAACTATCAACTGTCAACTGTCAACTGTCAACTGTCAACTGTCAACTGACTAATTTTTTCTACCAACCAATAAGTCATCATATTGCCCTTACCTTTCACGGGAATCACGCCTCGCCTCTCAAACAAATACTTATCTTTCAAAAGCTCGTAAGTCACATCAGTAACTTGAATCCTGCCTGCAAAACCCGTAGCTTCCATCCTCGCCGCCACATTCACCGTATCTCCCCACAAATCATAGGTAAACTTGCTCACACCAATCACTCCCGCAACCACAGGCCCGGAATTGATGCCGATGCGAATTGCCAGTTTTTCGCCTGTATCGGCGGACAACTTAGCTATTTTTGCCTGCATTCCCAAGGCCATTTGGGCGATCGCCTCGGCATGATTATTTATCGGTGTAGGTAATCCTCCAACTACCATATAAGCATCACCAATAGTCTTGATTTTCTCCACACCGTACTTTTCAGCTAACTGGTCAAAGTGGGAAAAAATTACGTTCAAGCGCTTTACCAACTCCGTGGGAGACATTCTCGCAGACAGCTCAGTAAAGCCAACAATATCAGCAAATAAAACACTTACCTCGGCAAAACTGTCAGCAATTGTAGTTTGCTGGGCTTTCAAGCGTTCTGCTATTGGTTTTGGCAAAATATTTAACAGCAACTTCTCACTTTGTTCCTGTTGAATTTTTAGCTCTTCTTGCGCTAATTTCCGCTCTGTAATGTCAGAAACAGTACCCTCATAGTACATCAAAACGCCTTGTGAATCCCGAACAGCACGGACATTTTCTGATACCCAAATCCGGCTTCCGTTCTGGCGGCATACCATAGATTCAAACCCGGAAACGGCATTGTCTGCATCCATAGCAGCCACGAATTCCAGGCGGCGCTCCGGGTCAACGTACAGTTGCTCAGCAATATTTTTAATGCTAGACATCAGTTCTGCTGGTGAGTTGTAACCGTACAACTTTGCTAAAGCTGGATTAGCGCTGATAAAGCCACCTTCAGAAGTGCTTTGAAAAATTCCTTCCATCGCATTTTCTACAATGCTGTGATATCTTTCTTCAGCAATTCGCAGCAATTCTTCGGCTTGTTTGCGCTGAATTAAACCACCTAATTGAGTGCCAACCGCATTAAAAACATCTATAAATCGCGCGTCTTTCCGACAAGCAGAAATCTTAAAGAAAACTAGCACTGCCAATACTTCATCTCCTACCAAAATCGGCACCCCAAAACCTGCTTTAAATCCGAGTTCTAGTGCTATTTGACTTCGGAGAAAATGCGGGTATCCCTGGGAAATATCTTCTACCCATTCCGGTTCCTTGGATCCCCAAACTCGTCCCGGCAGCCCTATATTCAGGGCAAATGTCAGTTGTTCGCTTTGGGTGCGGAAGGGTTCCATGCTGGCGTTACTCGCATACCAGCCCCTGGCAGATTGCAGCGCAGTTCCTTCTGCATCGGGAATCCAAGCTTCTCCTACATCCCATCCGATTGTTTCGGCAACTTGGTGCAGAATTACTTCTAAAGCTGAGTGAAAGTCTACAGCTTCGCCGATCGCCCGCGTCGTTTCCAGCAAAAACCGGATTGATTCTTCCGCCCGCTGCCTTTCCACGATTTCTTCCTGCAATCTGGAATTGCGATCGTGCAATTCCCTAGCTTGCCCTTGCAGTTTCGATTGCAGCAAACGCAAAGAAAGTTGGTTTTCGACGCGGGCCAAGACTTCTTCTACTTGAAAAGGCTTAGTAATATAATCTACTCCTCCTACTTCAAAAGCCTTAACTTTTTCCATCACATCATCTAGCGCACTAATAAAAATCACCGGAATATCTTTAGTAATTTCACTTTTTTTCAACTGCTGACAAACTTCATAGCCGTTCATTTTCGGCATATTAATATCTAGTAAAATTAGATCTGGAGGAGATATTTTAGCCCCTTGCAGCGCCAGTTGTCCGTTAATAGCCTTCCTGACTTGATACCCGTGGGAACCCAGCATAATGGATAAAAGTCGCAAGTTGTCGGGCATATCGTCAACGATCAGAATGTCTCTAAGAGTCGGTGGTAATCGATGGTCGTTCATCATAATATAATTGAGTTAAATCAATAATGATATCTATCCGAAAATTATCGACTAAATCTGTTAAAGCGTTAGCGAGATTTGCCTCAGTTTCGGGAATTTGCTCGATCAGTTCGAGGATGCGGTTGTCGTCAACGCAAAGTGCTGCTTGGTACAAATCGACCACCCAGTCTGTGGGCATTACACTCAAATCCTCCGTGGTCAAACTTTGAAGCAGTCTCGGTACTGAACCAGAAGTAACTGAGTTTTCTTCCTCATAAATATAACGCAAGTTCAGGTGATGCGCTATCTTTTCAAAGAGTACCTCTTCCCGAAACGGTTTACAGATCAAATCGTCACAACCAGCAGACAAAATTATTTTTCGCTGCTCGTCAAAAGCACTGGCAGTCAGGGCAATAATTATTATTTCTCTACCTTCTGGAGTTTGCTTGATCTGTTTTGTAGCTTCGTAGCCGTCCATAACTGGCATCAGCATATCCATCAAAATCAGGTGCGGCTTCCAAGTTGACTGCAAAGCAACTCCTTCTTTACCATTAGTTGCTTCGCGGACTTCAAATC
>PVWI01000003.1 GCA_003003725.1 filamentous cyanobacterium Phorm 6
ATCATACACGCGCACAGACTGGCAGCGCGGCTACGAATCCCAAGCCAACGAATCCGACTACTGGATTGACGACATAGAAGGCGAAATCCCAGAAGGCTTACAAGGCACATTCTTTCGCAACGGGCCCGGATTATTGGATGTCAACGGCGAGCGCATCCACCATCCATTTGACGGTGATGGAATGGTTTGTGCGATCGTACTTTCCGAAAGCCGCGCCCATTTTCGCAACCGATTCGTACACACAGAAGGCTATTTAGCAGAACAAAAAGCCGGAAAAATCCTGCACCGAGGCGTTTTCGGCACACAGAAAGCGGGCGGCTGGTTAGCAAACATCTTTGATGTCAAAATCAAAAACATAGCCAACACCAACATCATTTATTGGGGCGACAAACTGCTAGCACTTTGGGAAGCAGCACAGCCCTACAGACTCGACCCCCGCACCCTAGAAACCCTCGGATTAGACACCCTAGACGGCATCTTGGAACCGGGCGAAGCCTTCGCCGCCCACCCCAGAATTGAAAAAGGCAAAAATGGAGCAGGAGACAGATTAATCAACTTTTCCGTCAAGCCTGGTTTGTCGAGTACAATCACCATTTACGAATTCGACGAAAGCGGCAAACTATTGCAGAAACACGCCCATGCAATCCCGGGTTTTGCTTTCTTGCACGACATGGTAATTACCCCGAATTACTGCATATTTTTCCAAAATCCCGTCAGCTTCAATCCGCTGCTATTCTTGTTAGGATTTCGGAGTGCAGCCCAGTGCATTCAATTTTCGCCAAACAAGCCCACGCAAGCAATTTTAATTCCCCGCAACGGCACTGACGAAGTGAAGATATTAGAAACGGAACCTTGTTTTGTCTTTCACCACTGCAACGCATGGGAAGAAGACGGCCAAGTTTTTGTTGACTCAGTTTGCTACGAATCATTTCCAACTGTAGAGCATGACGGCGATTTTTTGGAGATTGATTTTAACACTATTCCCGCCGGAGAATTGTGGCGGTTTCAGTTAAATTTGCAAGACAAAACCGTGCAGCATCAAGTTGTTGAAAGTCGGTGTTGCGAGTTTCCGACTTTGCATCCGAATAATGTGGGACAACCTTACCGATATCTTTACATCGGTGCTGCCGATTCTCCGACGGGGAATGCTCCTTTGCAAGCTATTCTCAAAGTTGATTTCGTGACTGGTGAAAGGCAAGTGTGGAGTGTGGCGCCGCGTGGCTTCGCTGGGGAACCGGTGTTTGTGCCCCGTCCCGATGCTATCGCGGAGGATGACGGCTGGCTGCTGGTTTTGATGTATGATGCGGCTAATCATCGATCGACCTTAGTAATTTTAGATGCTCGCGACATCACCAAAGAACCCGTAGCTCGCTTGCATTTAAAACAGCACATTCCCTACGGTTTGCACGGCAGTTTTACACCAAACGTACTGCTTCCAGAGAACTAAGATAAAATTGGTTTGTAGTGAGGACTTTAGTCCTAGTCATGGATGCGGACTAAAGTCCTCACTACGAACCTTTTGTATTGCGGGCAATACTAACAACAAGTCAAGACATAAAATATCTATAAAAAATGCAAAATGTCGATAAAATTAATCTCAAAAAAATACTTATTTTAATTTGCACCCTGGCAGTAATTTTTGCAATTATTTTATCTATTTACTCTCACAATGCTAATGCCCAAGAGCCTTACAGAGCATCTCCTGATACTGCTGTAGCCGCCAAAGGCTTGGTTGAGGTCAAAATGACGGTAATTGGAGTCGATCCCATTAAAAACGAATTAGAAACCCGTTTGCAGTTTGAACTCAAAGGTATCTATAAAAAAGGGCCAACTTACCCGGCTCAAGACTTGTTAATGACAGTTAACGGCGCCAATGTAGAAGATTCGGAAATCACCTTTAAAGAAGGCAAGCCGATGATTGTCCCTGCATTAAAGTTTAACTTAGTCAAGGGAAAAATTAACAATTATCCGTTTGATACGCATATTGCTAAAGTGGCTATTTCAATCGACCCGCTGGCTTCAATTGGCAAAAAATTTGCTCCGTTTGAACTTAATCCTGTACCACTAGAATTTAAGTTTAATGCCGATGTTCCCGGTTTTGACATCAGTTATATGCCGATGGAAGAGAACTCGTCTATCTTTATCTATATCGATGTTGCTGCAACTCGCTCAATTCCGGTAAAATTCTTTGCCCTGGTGATTATTGTGATCATGTGGGTGCTGTCAATTATGGCGCTTTTGCTAGCATTAAAAGTGATGAAATCGGGGAAGTTGCCGGAAGTGGGAATGCTGAGTTGGACTGGTGTGATGTTGTTTGCTTTTCCCGCAATTCGCAACGCTCAACCGGGGGTTCCTCCGGTGGGTACTGCAAGCGATTTCCTTTCGTTTTTTTGGACTGAAATTATTGTGGTGGTGGCATTGGTAATTATTGGTAGCTGTTGGTTGAAGCGTTATCATCCGCCGATTGATGAGTAATATTTTTTATAAAAAATCTGGCTACAAAACAATTCTTTGGCTTGTTTCATCAACCCCAAGTTTAAGGTGCGTCGCCGTGAAATTGTCGATTGAATTTAGGGATTTTTCATCGCGACGCACCCTACAAATACTGGCTTCTTCCCTCAAAATCCATCCGTTACATCCGCTACAGAATCCGCTGCCGAACTTCTGATTAATTTTTCACCTGCAAATTCTCAATGTCCTTTGCGGGTACGCCCAAGCCGCGCAAGATGGTAAAAGCAATAATTCGATATCCCGACGGATTGGGGTGAACTCCATCTGCTGCTAACAAATTTAGAGTTTTTCCTGCGTGTTTTTGATAGGTGCCGATAACTTCTCGAAAAGGTGCATTTAAATCGATAAATAAGCACTTATTTTGCAAGGCAATTTCTCGCATCGCGGCCACATATTCTTGCAATCTGAGATTTTCTGGGCCGTCGAGAATCTCGCGGATGGGAGTAGGAGAAAGCAGTACGACTCGAATTCCGGCGGCTTTTGCAGACAGCACCATTTGAGTTAATTTATTTTTGTATTCTGCCAATGGTACTCCCGTCGTCAAGTTGCCTTGCGGATGAAATTGACTGTTTTGGAAGTCGAAGAAAGCGTGCCAAACGTCGTTTACTCCGACATTAATTGTGACTAAATCTGGCTTTTTGTCGATCGCATCTTTCTGAAAACGCGCCTGCATATCACTGGCTTTGTTACCGGAGATTCCGGCGTTGACGATTTCGATTTTGCGATCGGGATAAAGCGCATTCAGATAGCGTTGTAGCAGCCAAACGTAACCTCCGGGGTATTTCCCGGCTTCGGTGATGCTGTCGCCTACTGTCACAATTTTGCGCTTACCGGCTAGCACGTTTTGGATTTCTGGCGGTGGGCTAGCTTGGGATACGGGTTCTGTAAACACGGGAAATAAGGAGTGAGGAATGTTGAAGGCAATAATAGCAGCAATTACGGCGAGGGCAATTCTGATTGACAGTTGCCAATTCGGGGTTTTGGGACGGGGCGATCGCACTTTTGGAGACATTACGCAGTTTTTAACTAAAAGTTTAACTTTTGAGCTTGGCAGTAACTATAGCAGAAGAAAAAAGCAAGAAGCAATAAAATCAATGGTTTCAGCAATTTACAACGCCCTAATCGCCTAGTATAATAGAGTGAGAGGTGGCAGGGAAGAGCGATCGCGATGTTAATGGCTTTTGTAAGTCAGTGCAGCGGTTAAGCTGTTTGATGAACGATCGGGTTTTGGTGGAGGCGAAATATTTCGTTGATTTTAGTTTATGGGAGGCTGTATGATGACTTTACAAGAAATTATTGAGCAGGTTCAAAGTTTATCAATAGAAGATCGGGATCAGTTGTTTGAGTTGATCCGCAAGCAACGGATTGAAAATCGGCAGGCTGAAATTTTGGCTAATGCTCAGGAAGTGATGCAAGCTTTTAAGAATGGGACAGCAAAGAGGGGAAGCGTTGATGATTTGATCGCAGATTTATTGGAGGATGAGAAGACGAACTCTGATGGGTTTTGGGATATGGTATTGAAGTTTAGACAAGTAATGAAACAGGAAGGAATTACTTTTGAGGATGCCGATTTTGCGGATTTGCGCGATCGTTCAGCGGGCAGGGAAGTTGCTCTATGAGTTTAAAGTATTTATTAGATACAAATATTATCTCGGAAGCGACTCGCCCAGAGCCTAATGTTAGCGTGACTCAAAAGCTTAGCGAACATCAACGAGAAGTTGGGACAGCGACCGTGGTCATTCATGAACTTTTATACGGATGTTGGCGTTTAGCAGAATCTAAAAAAAGTCAGTTTTTTTTGGCTTATATTAGTCAAATTCCTCTAAAAATGCCAATTCTTGATTACGATCTTAAATCTGCACAATGGCACGCACAGGAAAGAGCTAGATTATCTAAGATAGGCAAAACTCCTGCATTCGCTGATGGGCAGATTGCGAGTATTGCTTACTGTAATAATTTGGTTCTAGTGACTAACAACGTTTCTGATTTTCAAGGTTTCGATGGTTTGAAAATTGAAAATTGATTTGTTAGCCAAGGTGGGATATGAGTTATGATGAAAACAGGACTTACGCACTTTAAAGTAATTCTTTTTTGCCCATGAGTTCCGACTTAGTTCCTCTCCTTCCCAAAGTATCCATTGGTCGTCGCGCTGCTGCTTTCTGCATCGACGGCTTTGCCGTTTGGCTGCCCAGTTTGCTTCTCGGCACTAATCCGATCGCCCAAGCCGTATTTTTTGTCATACTCTGGCTGATTATGCGCGTAGCCATCGTCAGGAAAAATAAAGGTCAAAGTCTTGGGCGCTGGGCTGTAGATATCAAAATTGTCGATCCCAGATTCGATCGCACTCCCGGCCTCCAAGAACTGTCCAAACGCGAGGCTTTGCTGGGCGGCTGCGCTGCCTTAGCCTTCGTAGCCCTGGGGGGACTCACATCCACTAATGCGGGCGTTGTGTTGCTGATGTTGCCCCTGGCGATCGACTGTAGCGTTGCCTTCACCGACACCGCCCGGTTTCCGCAAGCTTTTCACGATCGCATCAGTGGTACGATCATCGTCGGTACTCGGCGCGGCTACTCTCTGGACATCAAAGTCAAAAGATTGCTTGACCAAGTGCAGAGTAATGTGAGAAGATAATAAATTGTGTTTAAATTAGTCGAAATTTATTTAGAATTATGGCTAAAGGCGTCCGCATCGTAATTACCCTAGAGTGTACTGAGTGCCGAACAAACGCGAGCAAACGCTCGAAAGGCGTGTCTCGGTACACCACCTCCAAGAACCGTCGCAACACGACGGCGCGGCTGGAACTCAAAAAGTTCTGCCCCCATTGCAACAAGCACACGACTCACAAAGAGATCAAGTAGTCATTAGTCATTAGTCATCAGTCATTAGTCATTAGTCATCAGTTGTTGGCAATTGATATTGACCCGCGAAAAGCAGATAACTCATAAATGCTTTCCTGACGGCTAGCAACTAACAGTCAACAGACAACAGTCAACAGTCAACAAACAAGAAACCATGACTTACTTTCGCCGGCGCGTATCGCCAATCAAACCAGGAGACCCGATCGACTACAAAGATGTCGATTTGCTCAAAAAATACGTCACAGAACGCGGTAAAATCCTACCCCGTCGGATTACAGGCTTGACCGCAAAACAGCAACGAGACCTGACCAGAAGCATCAAAAGAGCCAGAATTGTAGCTTTGATGCCCTTCGTAAACCAAGAAGGCTAATCGGATTTTGGATTTTAGATTTTAGATTTTGGGCTGGAATAGAAGCTAGGCGAAAGTAACGTTTTTACGTCATTTAACCAGAAAAAATACAAGTCTCCAAAATCTAAAATCCCCAAGTCGAAACCCGATCGCTCGCAAATGTAAAAATCTAAAATATAAAATATAAAACCGGCAAGTGGACAAGGGAACCTTAGTAGAATTTAGACTGCACGGCGACCGCCGTCTAGCTGTTGCCGATCGCCCCGACGGCAAAAAAAATTGGGTGTTGGTAGACGAAAATAGTCAACCGCACAGCATACCGCCGAAACAAATCACCTATGAAATTGCCGGAGAAACCTACAAACCCTCCGACATTCCAAAATTTCTCAAAGAAGTAGAAGTTTACTCAGATCCATCCAGTCTGGAAGTCGCTTGGGAATTGCTAGTGGATGGGCAAGAAACCGCCGATCCAGAATCCTTAGCGGTGCTCCTATTTTCCGATCGCACTGCGGCCCAATGTTATGCAGCCTATTGTTTGTTGTCAACAGACAAATTGTATTTCAAACAAAAGGGCGATCGTTACGAACCGCGATCGGCCGCCCAAGTAGCCGAAATCAAACACCAGCAAGAAGTAGAACAGCAACGACACCAAGAATCCCAAGGATTTTGGGATCGAGTCAAGCAGCGACTGGCCGGGGAAAATGTAGATTGGGCAAGTAGCGATCGAACCCGCCTGGATGCCCTCGAACGATTTGCCACCCTGGGAGAAGAAGCAACGCATCGCACCCCAGCCCTAGAAACCTTAGCCAGCTTAGAACGTTCCGAAAATCCCGAAGCAGCTTTTCAACTCTTAGTCGATCTCGGCCTGTGGAGTCACCACGAAAACCTGTTTTTGCGACGTAGCCAAATTCCCCTACAGTTACCAGCCAAGGTATTAGAAGGAGTTCAACGCTGCTTAGAAAATCTGCCAAGCGACTCCGACAAAAGTCGTCTCGATTTGACTCATCTCAAGATTTATACGATCGATGATGAAAGCACTACCGAAATAGACGACGGACTCAGCTTAGAATTTCTGGAAAATGGCCAGCAACGCCTCTGGATACACATCGCCGATCCCACGCGCTTACTCTCCCCTGGAGACGAACTCGACATGGAAGCCAGGAAGCGTACCACGACGGTTTACCTTCCGACGGGGATGATCCCGATGTTTCCCCCAGAGTTGGCAACTGGGCCGATGAGTTTGATTCAAGGTAAAGAGTGCAGTGCTCTCAGCTTTAGCATTCTTTTAGATGAGACTGGTGCAGTCGAAGATTACAGCATTCACATCAGCACGGTGAAACCTACCTACCGCTTAACCTACGATGATGTAGATGAGATGTTGGAGTTGGGAATCGAAGCAGAACCGGAAATAAGTGCGATCGCCACACTCGCCAAACTGCGACAAAAATGGCGGGAAACCCAAGGCGCAATCAGCATTTTCATGCCCGAATCCGTGATCAAAGTCAACGGCGATGAAATCAAAATCCACGTCATCGACGACTCCACAGCCCGATTATTAGTAGCTGAAATGATGATTTTAGCTGGCGAAGTCGCAGCCCGCTACGGTCAAACTCACAGCTTAGCCATACCCTATCGCCATCAGCCCCAGCCGGAACTCCCACCAGAGGAAGAACTGCTGGCTGTACCCGCAGGCCCGGCCCGCGCTTGCGCTGTGCGTCGCTGTATGCCCCGCAGTGAGATGAATTTGACCCCTGGAAGGCACTCTAGTTTGGGTTTGGAAGCGTACACTCAAGTCACTTCTCCGATTCGGCGTTATACCGATTTGCTGACTCATTTCCAAATCAAAGCTCATTTGCGCGATGAACCGCAGCCTTTTTCTCCTGAAGAAATGCAGGACATTGTGATGTGTCTCGGTACAGCAGTCAGGGAAGCTTCTAGTGTCGAACGCCAAACCAATCGCTATTGGGGATTGGAATATTTGCGTCGCAACCCGGATGAAGTTTGGGAAGCTTTAATGTTGCGCTGGCTACGGGAAGATAGCAATCTCGGATTGATTTTGTTGGAAGAGTTGGGTTTGGAATTGGCGATGCGGTTTGGTCGATCGATCGAAATAGGCGATCGGCTAGAAGTCAAAGTCACTCACTGCGATCCGCGATCGGACGCGATTAACTTCCAAGAAATGATTTTTGAAGCAGCAGAATAGGATTTGAGATTTTGGATTTGGGCGCTGTGAAACGGTACAAATTTCCATCGGATGAAGCGGTGGCTATAGCGTAAAAAACTTGTCTTCTTTCGTCCTTCGACGTAAGTCCTGATAGAGTAGGAAGAAATTAGGAGACGGCATTGCCCAAGGAGTGTCAACTTAAGCTGTTAGCCCGCCAAGTCTTTCCGTCTGCCCGTTAGTCCGCCAGGGGTTTCAACCCTTGCCGGACTATGGGTTGTACCTGATTGTTGACACGGCTTTGGGCATTGCCGTGTCCCTACAATATTATTTTGGGGGTAGGGAGACGGCAATGCCATCTCCTCTCCTAGCCCAATGCAGCCGATAAATCTCAAATTTAAAATCGTCAAATGCCCAATTCAATACATCAAGTTCAGCCACCACTAGAATTCATCCCCCCAGCCTATAACCCCCTAATCGTGCAGGGGTGTCAGCAAATACTCCCCTGGTGGCTCAGATTTAAGACCAATATCAGCGATATTCAAGCCGAAAACGTCGAAACTCTCGCCCAACTATTCCACCAATTTCAAAATCAGAAAGTTCGTTTTTTGCTAGCCTTCCGCCACCCTAACTCCAACGATCCCTACTGTTTGGGACAACTGGTTTGGAAACTGGTTCCCCAAGTGGCGCGACAAAAAGGGATTCCCCTGAAATTCCCGGTACATTCCCACTTTATTTACGATCGGGGAATACCCTTGTGGGCTGGTGCCGGTGTCGGCTGGCTGTATTCGCGCCTCGGCGGCACTCCGATTGTGCGTGGGAAGATCGATCGCGCCGGATTGCGATCGGCACGCGATTTATTTGCCAACAGCCCATTCCCGATCGCCGCCGCCCCCGAAGGCGCCACAAACGGTCATAATGAAATAGTCAGCCCCCTCGAACCGGGAATTGCTCAAATGGGCTTCTGGTGCGTTGAAGATTTGCTCAAAGCCGATCGCGCTGAAAAAGTGTTAATTGTGCCGATCGGCATTCAATATCGCTATGTCAATCCGCCTTGGGAAGCCCTAGAAAAACTTTTAACTCAATTAGAAATAGATTGCGGACTGCCAGCCTTAGAACCCACCCATATCCCTAATTTAGATGCTGAAAACCTCAGTCCAGAAAACCAAAATCAAAAATTTCAATATCTGCGTTTGATTCGACTTGGTAGTCATTTACTAGAAGTGATGGAAAAGTTTTATACCCGTTTTTATCATCAAATTTTAATTCCAACCACATCTCCTTTAACATCATTGTTACCAGAAGAAACGGCAAAAGATTCGGAAAATCAACTGATGATGTCTCGAATGAAAGCACTGTTGAATGTGGCTTTGCAAGTAGCAGAAGAATATTTTAAATTAAAGCCCAAAGGCACTTTGATCGACCGCTGCCGCCGTCTGGAACAAGCTGGTTGGGACTATATTTATCGAGAAGATATCAAAGATATTGCAGCACTTTGTCCCCTAGAAAGAGGATTAGCCGATCGCATCGCTGAAGAAGCAAATCTGCGGATGTGGCACATGAGACTTGTCGAAAGTTTCGTGTCCGTCACTGGTAGATACGTCCAAGAAAAACTGACAGCAGAACGTTTGGCAGAAACAACTTTACTGCTGTGGGACGTACTGACTCGCATCAAAGGCGGAAATCCTTTCGATAGACCTGCTTTGGGCAAACAGCGAGTACAAATGACCGTGGGCGAACCGATATCAGTGGGCGATCGCTGGCAAGGATATCAAACTAGCCGTAGGTCAGCAGTTGCCGAACTCACTCAAGACTTACAATTAGCTTTAGAAGGAATGATTAAATAGTCATTAGTCATTGGTCATTGGTCATTGGTCATTGGTTAACAGTCAACAATCAACAGTCAACAGTCAACAGTCAACAGTCAATAGTCAACAGTCAACAGTCAACAGTCAAGAATAAAAATAACCAATGAACAAACCGATCGATTTGTCTACGAACTCAATTAAGGTAAAACTGCTGAATTATTTAGCGCAGGAATTGCTCACCCCGCTCACTTCTGTCCTCGGCATGGCAAGCGTGTTAAACCAAGAAATTTACGGCCCATTAACAAGTAAGCAAAAAGAATATATCGAGGTGATCCAAGACAGCAGCCGATCTTTACGATCGCTAGTTGAAGAAATTTTGGAACTAGCAGAACTAGATGATTCCGCTTTCACCTTAAAGCGAACCGCAATCGATATAGAAACTTTATGTCAGCAAGTGGTGACAGTCTTGTCACCAGCGGCAAGTAAACGAGAGCAAGAAATTAACTTATCGATGGGGCCCGGGCCGCGCATCTGGTTGGCCGATAAGGATAAAGTTCAACAAATGCTCCACCACTTAATTTTTAGCATTATTCAATCTGCTGGAGCAGGAAGCGTGATTCGAGTCCACGTTTCTCGGAAAGAAGACGGTATCAACATCGCAGTTTGGGTTTTTCACCCTTGGTTGGGAGAAAGTTTGCCCCATGCTAAACTCTACTCCGACTACTTGTTGAAGGTCGGAGCGGATGTCGGTTCGCGATCGAACTCCCAAACCTCCGAACTCGGCGTCCAACCGCAAATCTCGACAAAGACACAGAGTTCCAAGCGATTAACGCTGGTGTTTTCTGAGTTGGCGGCTTTGGTGGCCCAAAATGCTGCGGATACCGCACCAGTGTTAGCTGGTTACGGAGCCAGGGAACGATTGGGGCTGCTGCTTTGCTGCCAGTTGGTGGAAATTCAAGGTGGCCAACTCTCGATTCAAGGCACTCCGGAATCTGGATATCGCTACGTGCTCTGGCTTCCTTGCACCAATGCTACGGAGTTGTTGGAAGGCTAAAGAAGGAAGAAGGAAGAAGGAAGAAGGAAGAAGGAAGAAGGAAGAAGGAAGAAGGAAGAAGGAAGAAGGAAGAAGGAAGAAGGAAGAAGGAAGAAGGAAGAAGGAAGAATTGCCCAATTCCCAATTCCCCATTACCAATTCCTCATTACCAATTCCCCATTACCAATTCCCCATTACTAATTCCCAATTATTAAGTACAAATCTAAAAGAGAAATGAATTCAGTTTGGCAACAGTTAACTCTGGCAAATTTTCCACTCTCTCAGTGGCAAAGTGGCAGTTATTTATTGAATTTGGCGATCGGCAATGCACGCAGTTGGCGACAGAGTAGCTGGCTGATGCAGTGGGCTGAACCTCTAGGTTTTTGTTTGCTGGCCTTGACGTTTGGTATGGGGCCGTTTGTGAACAATACCCTGGTGGGGGTGTTGATGGCGGCTGGTGCTGCATTTTGGGTGCTGCTGACTATTTCCGACGATCGCGCGATCGTCCTCACACCCATTCACTTACTGGTATTTCTTTACTGGGGCATTTCCACCGTCGCCACCGCCATGTCACCGGTGAAAGCCGCCGCTTTTGTGGGTTGGAGCAAACTAACCCTGTTTTTGATGTTTTTTGCCCTGATGGCGAGGATCTTGCGAGATTCCCGTTGGCGATCGTGGTTAATTGCCATATATTTGAACGTCGCTCTCATTGTCAGTTTTTATGGCGTACGACAGTGGATTGATAAAGTGCCACCATTAGCTACTTGGAACGATCCGACTTCTACTCAAGCCGATGTCACGCGAGTTTACAGCTTTTTGGGCAATCCCAACTTGCTCGGTTCTTATTTGCTACCAGCAATTGCATTGAGCGCCGCCGCACTTTTTGTGTGGAAAGGATGGGGAACAAAACTTTTGGCACTGACTATGTTGGTGGTGAATTTAGCGTGTTTGCGCTACACCGACAGCCGAGGTGCTTGGATCGGTTTTGTGGCTCTGCTTGTAGTATTTTTAGTGCTGCTTTGGTACTGGTACAGCCCTTTGATGCCTAAGTTCTGGCGGACTTGGGCGCTGCCGTTAGGCTTGGGAGGTTTGGCTGGGGCGTTAATTTTGGGAGTGGCTTTGGTGGAGCCGCTGCGCGATCGAGTTTTGAGTATGTTTATCGGCCGCGGTGACAGCAGCAACAATTTTCGGATTAATGTTTGGACGGCGGTGCTTGACATGATTCGCGATCGGCCAATTCTCGGAATTGGGCCAGGAAACACTGCGTTTAATAAAGTTTATCCGCTTTATATGAAACCAAAATTCACCGCTTTGAGTGCTTATTCTGTGCTCCTAGAAATTGCGGTGGAAACGGGTTTTATCGGTTTAATGTGTTTCCTGTGGCTGATGACTGTGACCATCAATCAAGGTTTGTTGCAGATAAAAAGATTGCGCGATGCACAATTTAACAGCTCTAATTCGCAGGAAGAATCCCCAAATCTTAAATCGAATCAGGGATTTTGGTTGATTGGGGCGATCGCAACTTTAGTCGGGATGATGACTCACGGTTTCGTCGATACGGTTTGGTATCGGCCCGAAGTTAATATGCTTTGGTGGTTGATGGTAGCGATTATTGCTAGTTTTTACAACAACTCGCAGCAGCCACAAGATTTAGTTTTGACAGACGACAAGTAGATAGAAATGCTGGGCGGGGTGTTCTCCCCGCCCAGCACAGTAATATCAAATCCGGTTGCATCGGAATGATAAACGAGGAGACGGCGAGTGCCGTCTCCTGATTTCGGTAATATTAATAATCCCGATGCTACCGGATTTGATATAAATACTGGTACTTTGTGGTTGATAAGCTGTTCTGCATTTATAGCGCTTCTCAAAAAAGTGAGGTATGCCCAATGCTCTTCGGCCCAATGCTCTTCGGCCCAATGCTCTTCGGCCCAATGCTCTTCGGCCCAATGCCCAATGCTCTTCGGCCCAATGCCCAATGCCGGATAGTAGCTCACTTTCGCTCGAAAGGCTATAGTATCAGGTGCGCAGCGCGCACCTACATAATACTACTACATATTACATAACCTGTTGAAGTCAAAGTGCTGATGACGCACTCTACAAAATTTCTTGAAAATAACTCTTATTCTGGGCTCTCTGAAGGCATGACGAACCTGGGGCATGGATAACTTCCACCATCTTGAGATCTGCACCTGCGCCACGATTTTGACTGACTCGATTTGAACAGCGTTTCCACTGATTCATTAACTGTAGGTCTAACAGTCACAGGAGTTGGTAGTGCTTTTGAGGCTTGACTTAGCTGCATTACCGTTATGATTGCCAGTATGGTCGATGAAAATAAAACTGTAGGTTTCATTTATTTGTTTTTTCCTCTTTTAATCGTTGACGTGCGATTCCTATCCATATATCCTGATCGAAGTCTTGAGAATCCGCATACTTTAGACAACTTTTCCACTGCGGTAGCGCTTCCTTCGTCTTTTTCATCCCTTCTAGGACTTGCGCTTTTAAGCAGTAAGTTGCTGGTGTTTCACTATCAAGCTTAATCGCTTCATCCAGATGCTGCAAGGCCTCTGAATATCTACCCTGTTTCAACCGAGCCCATCCCAAGTTTTTGAGTAAGGAATATCTTACTTGATCGTCCTCAGCTAATTTAAAACCTTGCCACAGCAAGTGAACGGCAGCAGGATAGTTTTTCTTCTCTACTATATATAATCGACCTAAATTGCTGTAAGCAGCAGGGAGACCCAGTTTGGCAGCTTGCAGATATTTTCCTCGGGCGCATTCTAAGTCTTGCACCTCTTCGCACAGCCATCCCAAATTATAAAGGGCTGGTTGGCTTTTAGGATTTATCGACAGCGCTAACTCATAGGCTTGTTTACTATCGGCTAATTTATTTACTTTGTAGCTTTCCAATCCTCTATCATTAAAAAATCTTGCCAGTTTCGGCGATCCAAATTGCCAGCCAACAAAGCCTACTGTTAACATTAGTAGGAATCCCACCCACTTGGCATACTGATTCTTTTTGTCAGGCTGTTTCATGACATTAAAAATGTTAGCTAATAGTGTGATTTTTAGCATATTTAACTTGAGAGTTCGTGATTTTTTGTGGTGGATGTTGAATTACCATCCTCATGGCATTTATCTTAGGAAATAACTCAGGCTTAAGTCAGTTCCTAAGAGTTTATAAATCCACAGCCTAATACTTGGGTAATGTTGCCATTACCTAGATGTATTTGAGCATAGTTTAATCATTCATTACGCTTGATGAGCGATCCGGATATTTTTAGGAAAAAGGAAGCGGGAAGGGGAACAAGGCAGGACTACTTCTGATTTTATAAGTAATAATACTTAGTTCTGGCAGGCGATCGACAGTATTTAACAGTTGACAGTTGACAGTTGACAGTTGACAGTGAAGTTTTTAGGCAGGGGATTTAAGCCCCAGCCTAAAAACAATCCACCTTGAGGTGGGGGCTTAAACCCCCTGTGATGCAGGTGACTCTAAGCTGTCGCACATTTAAATTGTATATTTAGGGCGGAATCTCCCGCCCACCCCACTCATTGTTTAATTTTTTTTGCTATGCAATTTAAATGCAGAACAGCTTAGGAATGAGAATTAAATAACTTACAATCTTTATTATTCTTGTGGGATGGGTGGGAGAGCCCGTTCTTTATGGACGGGCTCTCCCGCCCATCCCACAAACTTGTGTAAATTATTTAAGATCCTTATGCGTTTCAAATGCACAACAGCTTAAATAACGATATGATTTCGACAGATCCCCGACTTCTGAATCAAATTCATTCACTCAAACTCAGAGTGACAAGAAACAAATCGGGGATCTAATTTATTTTTTCATAACTGGCGGCAAGGGCTAGAATTGCTTCATCGCTCGTTGCATATCCCGGTTGTCTTCGCGTTTCTTCAAATCTTCCCGCTTGTCATACAGTTTTTTACCTTTCCCCAAACCGATATCAAGTTTTACCCAGCCACCTTTCAAATACATTTTTAAAGGCACTAAAGTCAAGCCTTTTTCTTCCACTTTGCCGATTAATTTGCGAATTTCCTGCTTGTGCATCAGCAATTTACGAGTGCGGCGAGGCTCGTGATTAAAATAGTTGCTAGCACTTCTCCAGGGAGAAATATGAACGTTGAGCAGCCAGAGTTCACCATTCCGAACTAAGCCATATCCGTCCCGCAAATTGGCTTTTCCTTCCCGGATTGATTTTACTTCGGTTCCCTTCAATTCGATACCCACCTGATATGTCTCTATGATTTCATAGAGATGGCGCGCTTGTCGATTATCGCTAACAATTTTGTATCCTGGACTTTTTTCGCTCATTTTTACCTCCGCTAAAATTATTATAACGCTAGCTTCTCTGTAAAGAAAATAGAAGCTTGACAAAACTTAAATTACAGGTCTAGGCATTAAAATTTTGCTGAGCTAAGATGTCACCAACGTGAATGTCAAGCGGTATCATGCAGCGCACCAATGTTCCTGATTCTGGAATTTCAGATCCTGTTACTCCCCATAGGGCGATTAATTTGGTTTGGCTAGCTCCTTCTTTACTGTCGCTCACTTGGTTTTTGGCCAATATCTCAGCAGTTAAGTGGCTGTTATCCTCGTTTGTTGAGATATCGACATTGTACAAGATAGTAATTGGTTTTCTGATTGTAGCATTAGTAGTGCGATCGACTCTGAACTCCGTTAGCGCAGCCCGCCCCTACGGGGGCTACGCCAACGAAGAGGATCACCCGTTAGCAAAGTCCGCCTCTACGGGGGCCAGGCCAACTTCGCCAAATTTCGTTTTGAGGCGATATCCGCTGCTGTTGATGTTGGGCGCAGGCATTTGTTCGATCGTCCTTCAGTACATAATTGATATCAAACAAGTTACCATACTGCTATTTATCCTCGGGACTTACGGGCTGTGGGGCTTGTTTGCAGAGCCGATTTTTTGGCGAAAAAACTTGCCCATTGCTGGCTTGCTGGCTTGTATTCTACCCTTCAACAGTCAGTTTAATAGCGGATTGGGTTTACCAGCGCGAGTGATTACGGCTCAAGTAGTAGAACAATTGCTCTCAATGCTGCACATTGGGGCTATTTCTTCCTACGATATCATCGTCTTGGAAAACGGCATCGCTCAGGTTGACGTGCCTTGCAGCGGCATTAAAACCCTCTTAGTGGGGACACTATTTTTACTGTCTGCTACCTGGTTAGAAAGCCGCAAGTTAGGTTTAAAGTGGCTAGCAGTATGCGCTACCAACTTCTTGATATTAGTCTCTGCTAACGCTTTGCGAGTTACCGTATTAGTGCTGGTTGCCCAAGTTTTCAAACAACCAATGTATGCAGAAATCCTGCACGTACCCCTGGGAATCGTCGGTTTAGTTTGCGCAAGTTTTTTAAGTTGGTTGATGCTACAAAAAGTTCCCAAATTTGCAGAAACCCAAAACAATAATTTTGACTGCCAACGGGATACAGAAATATTCAAAAATCAGCCTCTGGCAAAACCCGGACTAATTGCGGTGGTGGCTATTTTGGGAGTAATTTCTCAATTGTATCATGTAGAGAGTCAAAAATTAGCGATCGCCCCCCTGAAATTTCCCCAACAAATCGTATCCGAACCAATCCCGCTAAATCCCAGCGAACAAAAATTCTTCGGCAATTACCCAGACACCAAAACAGAAAAAAAGAGATTTATCTCCGGTAACTTGCGCGGTTCCATGCTAACCGTAGCCAGCACATCCTGGCAGACTTATCACGCACCAGAACTGTGCTTTATCGCCAGCGGCATCCCCGTCAACCGCATAGAAAGAAAACAGCTAACCCCTGCCATCGCAGCCCGCTGGCTGTCTGTCAAAGACAACCAACTCTCTGCCACCTACTGGCTGCAATCTTCCGAGCAAACAACCGATAATTTCTTAGAGCGAATCCGCCGCGACATCAACCACAAAAATCATACTTGGGTGCTTGTGTCAATTCTTTTTGACAATTCCGTAAACCCCGACAGTTCCGAAGTCCAATCTTTTGCTAAAAACGTACACAATACCGTTGATTATAGCTTAACAACAGCAAAAAATGAAAAAAATTAAGCAGGTATTTAACATAGTTTTTCAGTCAATTTTTTGGCTGTGGAATTTGACATTCTTGTCAATAGTTTATCTAGGAATTTTGCCCTATCTGGCAATCCCATTAATCCAAGCCACAGTAGACGGAATTATCCCCCTGGAATTTGTCTTAACCTTAACAGCACTGATAGCAGTACCTACAGTATTTACAATCATCGGGTTCAAGCGTTTTCGCAAGCAACCCTTGCAGCTAATGCGCCTGTTTTACGGCGTAGAAGCGCCCTTATTTTTGCTCTGCTCAATCAGGTTATTTCTGCTGCGGGAACTGAATCCACCTAGCTCTCAAATTATTTGGACAATAGGATTGTGTATTGCAGGATTTTTAGTAGAAATCTTCTACGGATATTTAGGAAAAATAGAAAATATTCAAGATGTTGCAACATCTCAAGATGCTGAAAGCAAACCGCAACCTCTGAGTGGATTAATTGGCAACAAACAAATTGCCTGGATACAGTTAGGAGTTCACAGCTTAATGTTGCTAGTTGGCATTTGGGCGGCCACATTGCTGATGTTTTACGCACTGCCTGTCGCCAGTGTGATAATAGTGGGATTTTTGAGTTTTGCTTGGGTGACACCCCTGATAGAATCTTTAAAGTACAGTTCATTTGAAATAATTTGGTGGCTGCCATTATCCTTAATTTTGTTTGGTTTTACCTCCAGCTTATTCGTGGTAATGCCTTCGCTTTACGGCTTTCTCTACATCCAATCTGCCCGCAAAATATTAAATAGTTTTGCTTCGCAATACGGAAAAAATCAAGCAATCGCGGGCAGCTTGGGAGTGATAGCAGCTTGGCTGGCTATTTTCGCAGCTTTGCAGCAGCAGCCGCAAATTCAAGCAATGAAAATTCTGGAAACTCCCGCAGCCAATGAGACGGCGCGTCAAACTTTATTAGCCAAGTCTGATATGATTCGATCGGGCTTAGTTAACGCCTATTTGTCTCCTTACCGCTACCTGAGCACTGTGGGAGAAAATGACCACATTTACTCGCTGTACAAAAATACTTTAAATCTGCCTGACCAAGCAGCTAAAAGCGTACAGAATAGCTATAATATTTTAATGTCACCGTTTTTGTATCAAGGTTCAGGTTCGGATGTTAAAAAAGCCGAAAAACTTTACGCGGGATTCTTCGATACCGAAATCCAAAAAGGTGACGCAGCAGCAGTAAAGCACGCGGTACAGTCAACATCTAACCGCGAAGAAGCTAAAGCTGGTTTGCTGAATGTCAATCAGGAAAAAGTATGGTTGGATTCCCAAGAAGTTACCGTCAAAGAAAACGGCGATTGGGCTGACGTTCAAATCTACGAAGTTTACAAAAATCAAACTCCCAACTTGCAAGAAGTATTTTATTACTTTTCTCTGCCGGAAAGCGCCGCAGTTACAGGAGTTTGGCTGGGCGATACTGGGGATTTGCAAAAGCGTTTTGCTTTTACTGTTTCGCCCAGAGGTGCCGCACAGCAAGTTTACAACCAGCAGGTAGCAGAAAGGGTAGATCCGGCTTTGCTCGAACAAATTGGCCCGAAACAATACCGCTTGCGAGCTTTTCCAATTCCGGCTAAACGAGAGTTTGCGCCTACTAACGGGCCGACGGAAATGCACTTGTGGCTGACTTACAAAGTCATGCGACAAGCGCAGGGTTGGGCGATGCCGAATTTAGCGGAAAAACGCAACATTTTTTGGAATCAAAATACTCGCCGCACTATTGCGGGCAAACAAGTAAAATACAATGGGAAAGAGGCAAAAGAAACTTGGCTTCCAGCGTTTGTACCGGCAGTTGCACCGCCCAAAATAATACCGCATCTAGCGAAGTTGCCGGGAGGAAATAGTATTTTGGCTCAGCCGCTGATTGATATAAATTACTTTTTGCCAAACGTTAAAAAGTTGGCTTTGGTGCTGGATACTTCTCGGAGTATGGCGACGGAAACTCAAGAACTTAAGGAGACTTTTGATTGGTTGAAAAAGAATGTTTTAGCCACAAATAGTGTGGATTTATATGTGTCGAGTGCGGCGGGTGTGCCGCCGAGGTTGGTGGAAAATCTACGCAGTTTTGATTCGGGAAAGTTGACGTTTTATGGTACTGTCCAACTTAAGGATATTCTGCAACAGTTTGCACGGTTGCGCGCCGATCGCACTTATGATACTGTATTCTTGGTGAGCGATCGCCACAGTTACGAGTTATCGGACGATCGCAAAACCAGCGTTTCTCTAGCTGCACCTTTATGGACAGTGCATTTAGGAGGTTTGCCCCCTGGCTATGACGACGCTACTTTAAAGGTGATTCAAGATAGCGGCGGCGGAGTTTCTACCGATATCAAAGAGGCAATGCAGCGAGTGGCGACGATGGCAGCGTCGGGGAAATCTGTAGTTAATGTTGTTGATGGTTATGCTTGGAGTTATGCCAAAACTCCGAAGGTGGCTGCAGGAGTGCCGAAAATAACTAATGATGAAAATGAAGGTTTTAAACCGATAGCGGCGCGGCAGTTAATAACGGCACTTAGCAAGCAGAAAACTGCTAATCAATTGACTCAATTGGATGCGATGCACTCGCTTGCTAAAACGTTTAAAGTCGTCACGCCCTATTCTTCGATGATTGTGTTGGTTAATGACGAGCAAAGGGCGCAGCTAAAGGCGGCGGAAGGTAAAAACGATCGATTTGAACGCGAGGTAGAATCGGGTAAGGAGGAGTTGACGAAACCGAGCAATCCTTTGAATGTTTCGGGGGTTCCCGAACCGGAAGAATGGCTGCTTTTGGCAGTAGGGGCGATCGGGCTTTTGACGATTTTCCTCCGTCAACGGCGCGCGAAAGTGGTAGGTTGAAAGCAAATCCGGGTTCGCTACTCCCTCGATGCTGCGGCGGTTGAAACCGCTACTAAATAAACGAAGTCTGCCTTCGCAGACTAAGAGTTAGAGGGGGTATTTAAGCCGGATTGAATATCCAATATTAATCTACAGTCGTCTTGAGACGACTTTAGCTATGAGACAGGGGTTTAAACCCCTGTCGGACGTAACTAATAACGAATAACTACTCAATTTCCACAAAAACGCGATCGCCCTCAATCTTGATCGGATACGATTCGAGAGAATCCGCAGGTGCATTCAAACATTTACCCGTATCTAATTTGTACCGAAATTTATGAAAAGGACAGGTAATAATGCCGTCACTTACCTTACCCATGTCAATCGGATATTCCAAATGAGTGCAAGCATTGCGGTAACAAGTGACATTCATACCTTGACGGTTCAAAATCAGTGAAGTCTCCTCAACTTTTACTCGTAAAATATCCGATTCTGGAATCTGATTTAGCGCTGTTATTTCTAGCCACATATGATTTTTTGGTTTAAATAAATTATGACAGACTGATTTGCGGCTTTAGCATCAGGATAAATTCCAGGTTGCAAATGTAGCTGAGCTATGAGATAATATATCAAAAATTTATATCTATGAAATCCAAAATCTTGACGGGACTCCTGACAGGGCTAGTTGTTGCTGCTAGCACAACTGCGCTGTTTAGTCAACCCAGCCGTGCGGGAAATAATAGCTTTTTTTGCGGCACTCTCAACAGACAGCCTGTCACCTTGGTTCGCACCCCACGGGGGAATGTGCCACTCGTTCGCTGGACTTCTAACAACTATTTTCCACCGCCGTGGACTGCCCAAAAACGCTGCCAAGAGGTAGGTCGAAGATTTCAGCGAAACTACGACAACGGTACTCTCAAATATATTAACACTGGGACTCTGAACGGAGAACCGGTGGTATGTGCTGCTGTTAACAAAGATGATGCTTGTACGAATAGGACTTTGCTATTCACTCTCAAGCGGGGGAGTGATGCTGATGCTACTTTGCAAAGATTGATGGATCGTCGCGGGTTGGCTTCTGGATATGTACTATCTGAAACTGGGCCTGGTTCTGTTGATGTGGAGAGATATCTGGAAGACACACCGGTTGAGGAAAATGTTTCTCCTATTTCTCCCTAGGTGACTATTCATTATAGCCACTCGATTCCCCTAGCGCGTGTTTTCAAACCCGGAGATCCCCCCTAGCCCCCCTTAACAAGGGGGGGACAAGAGAGCATTCAAAGTCCCCCTTCTTAAGGGGGATTTAGGGGGATCGAAGCTTGGATACAAACGAGAGAAACCCAAGAAAACTCAAAGTCCCCCTTCTTAAGGGGGATTTAGGGGGATCAAACCTTCGATAAAAACGAGATTTCCGAAGGTACAAATTAAATTAAGTTCAACTCATCTCTTCTATTCACAAATAAAATCAATGAACTTCTCTAACAAAATTCCCATCGCCTTAATAGGTACTGTTGCAACTATTGTCATCGCCCAACCAACCGCTGTTTTCGCAATATCTGCTGATGAAGTAGGCAAAATAGCTAAATCTATCACAGTCCTGATTGATAGTAAAAATCCCGGTTCTGGAATCATTATCAAACGGAATGGTAATACTTACACGGTGCTCACAGCCCGTCACGTTTTCAAAGATGCTCAAGCTAAATATGAGATTGTCACCCCTGATAATAAGCGGTATTTACTCAATTACAGCAGTGTCAAAAAACTGCCAAATATTGACTTAGCAGTTGTCGAGTTTACCAGCAGTCAAACTTACAGCGTTGCTAAGATTGGTAACTCGGATTTGGCGACGGAAGGGAAACCTGCTTATGTGGCAGGATTTCCGAAGACTTCAGCGGCTCTTAACCGCTCGATTTACCAATTCACCGATGGGCGAATTACTGCTAATGCTTCTCGACCTTTAGATGATGGTTATGCGTTGGTGTATAGCAACAATACGCTGCCGGGAATGAGCGGGGGGCCGGTGTTGAATGAGAGTGGTGAGGTGGTGGGAATTCACGGGAGGGCGGATACGAGGGCGGCGGAATCTAGCAGTATTAATAAGGATATTCAAATTGCTAAGACTGGTTTTAATCTGGGGATTCCGATTAATACGAGTTTGAGATTGTTGGCTTCATCTCAAGTGGATTTAGGGGTGAAGGTTCCGAGTGCACCTGTGGCGACTGGGCCGAAAGCTGACGATTTCTTTATTCAGGGTGGGGAAAAGTTAAATAAAGGAGATTATCAGGGTGCTATAGCGGCTTACAATCAAGCAATTCAGCTTAATCCTAACTATGCTGAAGCCTACAGCAACCGGGGTGGTTCCCGTTCTGAATTAGGAGACAATCAGGGTGCGATCGCCGATTACAACCAAGCTTTACGAATTAATCCTAAGTATGCCGGTGCTTACTTAAACCGGGGAGTTGTCCGCTCTAGTTTAGAAGACAAGCAGGGTGCGATCGTCGATTACAACGAAGCTTTGCGAATTAATCCTAACTATACCCATGCCTACAACAACCGGGGAGTTGTTCGCAATGATTTAGGAGACAAGCAGGGTGCGATCACCGATTACAACGAAGCCTTGCGAATTAATCCTAATTATGCTGAAGCCTACTACAACCGGGGACTTGCCCGCCGTGACTTAGGAGATAAGCAGGGTGCGTTGTCCGACTATCAGAAAGCCGCCGACTTATATCAGCAGCAAGGAAAGAAAGATGATTACCAAGATGCCCTAAATAGAATTAGACAAGCTTCAAAATAATACACCGACTCAACCAACATCTACAACCCTACTCAGTGCCAACAGCTCATTAATACCCGGTAGATCCTCTGCCCTTCCCTCTGACGGAAGTCTGTACGAGCAACATACCTTTCAAGGCCGAGCCGGTCAATCAGTTACAATTAGCGTAGAAAGCCGCGATTTTGATACCTTAGTCGCACTTTTTAGCCCTGATGAAAAACTGTTAGCAAAAAATGACGACATTAGCCGATCGAATACCAATTCAGCCCTCACCTTCACCTTACCCGCCAGCGGCCGCTATACCGTAGTTGTTAATGCTTATAAAAAAGGCGAAAGAGGTCGGTACAATTTAACAGTTCGCTAGTAGGGAAACGGCATTGCCGTGTCCGGCGCGGGGAGAAAGAAACCGGGTTTTCACCTAATCTGTCGGCTACCACGAATAATTGTCGTAAAAAACCCGGTTTCTCGGTTCCAGTAAGTGCTAATTTATGTATAAAAAAAGTTGGAATCTGCCATGACTCAACAGCCCAGAATACCCGATTTAGAAACTAGACAGCAAAATGTTGCTAGGATGCGAGAATCTTGCCAGCAGCTTGATATTGTCAATTTAAAATTAGATGAAGTCCTCGCAATGTTAGAAGCTGATAATCGCCGTCAGCGACAGGAACGTTTAGATGGCAAATATCGGCGAGTGCAAGAAAAAGTAGCCGAATCCTAAATAATTGCCCAAAATTTTTGACTAAAATATCTGTTCCTCATTTGATGGCAAAATAAGGATTAATTATCATTATCTAATTTCAAGGGAGGAATTCGATCGGCAGTTAAAGTAATTACTTTGCCATCTTGCCAAATGCTAATTGACTCCCCTAATTTGCGGTGTTTTTCTATGGCTTTAGCAATTAAACCCGGAGATCCCCCCTAACCCCCCTTAAAAAGGGGGGGACAAGACGGTTCAAAGTCCCCCTTTTTAAGGGGGATTTAGGGGGATCTTATTTGATTGATACTGTCACCATAATCTGACACTGCCTCAATAAATTTATTTGCTGTCTTGAACTTCCAGCGACTTAATCATCTTCTCAACAACCGGCAAAAACTGATCATACTTCCCCGCTTCCGCCTCATAGGTAATCAAATAAGCTTTGTCATTTTTCATCGTCCAAACATTTAATTTTTTGAACTCTCGATCGCCTTCTTTGGTTGTATAAACAACTCTATACCCGCTTTTGCCTGCTAAAGTCGATTCTCCCTCTTCAGCTATCTTAGCATTTTTATCTAACTTCAGGATTTCTTCTTTAGATAACTTCGTATATTCATCGAGGGTTTTATTGCTGGTAGGTTCAACTGTCACAATCAGCCGTTCTTGAAATTTATCAGCATCGCTTTCTTTCGGTGAAATAAATTGAACAACCTCTTTGGTAATGGCATTAGACTCTTCTTGTTTAGTCCAATTATCGGGATATTTAATCTTAATTCCTTGGGCTGTATTGTCATAACTTGCCAGATTATCCGCAGCCTCCAATCCCACCATTTTTCTAATTTCTGGTGTAAATAATCCTGCTACACCAAATACCGCAGCCAAACCAAGCCCAAGCAAACCAATTTTATGATCTCGCGTCCAGTTACTCATTAATGTCAATAAGTTAGGAGATGATACTAGAGTAGAAGCTGGTCGAATTCTCCTCAAATTATTTAGGGCTTGCAACACCTCTGCGGCAGACTGGTAGCGATCGCGAAAATGATACCGCACCATTTTGTTTAAGATATTAGCAAAACCGTCGCTAACTTGAGTGCGATCGCGCCAAACAATTTCACCATTAGCATCCTTTGGTAATTCGTGAGGAAGTATCCCCGTCAGCCATTCAATCCCAGTCATTCCCACAGCATAGATATCGCTGCCAAAGTTAGGATGTCCGTTGTTTTGTTCCGCTGGCATATAGCCATTTGTGCCGATGCCAATAGTCGGCGGATTTGGCCCTGTGGTATTAACTATGTGAGTGCTAATTCGTTTGACAGCCCCAAAGTCAATTAAAAATATTTTGCGGTCAGAATTGCGCCTCATTAAATTAGTAGGTTTAATATCCCGGTGGATGACTTTGTGCTGCTGAACAAATACTAATATTTCTAAAATTTCCTGCAAAATAGCCATAACTTGCAACTCACTAAGCCGCTGGCCGGGGGTAATTTCTTTACTTAAATCTCTCCCATCAATCAACTCTTGAACTAAATAAAATTCCTGATTTTCCTCAAAATGATCCAAAAGTTCAGGAATCTGAGGATGAGTTCCTAGATTGTGGAGAGTGTCTGTTTCTGTTGTAAATAAACGTCTAGCTATCTCTAGAGTTTGTGGATCGGTAAACTGTGGCTTAAGTTGCTTGACGACACACCGAGGATTTCCCGATCGCCTTTTATCCTCAGCCAGGTAAGTCTGACCGAAGCCACCGCCTCCCAAGTGTTTTATGATGTGGTAGCGTCCTGCGAGTGTTTGTCCTTGCATGAGATTTATGTTGGCTAGCAGTAGTGTGCGGGCTGAACTATTGATAGTTTAGTTGAGTTTGGCAAACCTGTCATCTGTAACGGCTAGCTTCAGACTATCTCGATTTTGTCGGGTATTACGGATGAATCTGACTCAAAATCACCCTCAATCTGTCGTAATCATCCTTCAACAAAACACTCAAACTCCTCCCCGCTTCCACCAACCAAGATCGATCGCGCATCCGCAACTGATAAATCTCCCGAATCGTCGCCGCCGTCAGCGCATCCACCGGCGCATTAGTCACCCCCAGCAGCGTCCTCAAAAAATCCAACTGTACCGTAAAATCAACAACCTCATCCGGTTCGCAGCGATAAACCGCCTGGTGAATTTGTGGCGGGCGTGGTGGCAAATACTGATAAATTTTACCCCTAGATGGGCCGTGGCCGTTGAACCTTTCCGGCGCAGTCTCAAAGCCCACAATCGCCACTCGAAACTCGGTTTTGAGCATCGCAAAAATCTGCGGTTGTTCTTCCCGCAACTCTTCCAGCGACAAACCCAAAGCCCGAGCTCTATGCACTGAGTCGATCGGGCTAGTCGTCGCGTAGTAAACGACACCGTAGATTTGATTTTTCGACTCTTCATCCTCGGCTTTCACCCAACTCCCAAAAGGCGGCATCACCGGAAAACTCAAGTCATCTGGTTCCAAACATTGAGCCAGAAACTCCGTAGTTGCTGTCTCGATGACTTCAGCAATGCGATCGGGATGTCGCTCTTTTATTGCAAATTGGGGTAAAGGTAAACGCATAGTTTTAGTTAATTGTTATTGGTTAGTTGTTATTGGTTAGTTGTTATTGGTTAGTTGTTATTGGTTAGTTGTTATTGGTTAGTTGTTATTAGTTAGTTGTTATTGGTTAGTTGTTATTGGTTAGTTGTTATTGGTAGTTGGCAGTTGGCAGTTGGTAATTGGTAATTGGTAATTGGTAATTGGTATTTTTGAATCTTTCCCAATAATCAGTAACTAATGTCAACTAACAACTGTCAACTGTCAACTGTCAACTGTTACCTGACTATTTCGCCCGGCCAGCCGTAGCATCCACGAGATCCAACTGCGAAAGGCGGAACGTGATCAGCTTGTCCCAATTGCCACCTTCAAACAGTACCGCGACTTTCCCGTCAGTAACTCGCTGCACAAGTCCTTGAAAGCCGTAGTAAATCTCGCCCTTATCTTTAACTCGAACTGCCGAACCTGGAAAAATCATAATTTTTTGAATGTTGTGTTTGCTGTTGATAGTTTAACGTTTCTTGGCGATCGAGACTTGATGCTAGAACAGGCAAGATGCCTGTTCCACACACACTCACAGGTTTCTTGTGGGGTGTCCCGCCCATCAAAAGCTGATTAACAATGCAAGATGTAATTTAGGCTAAGGCTGCTACGGAAACTTTACCAGCAATGCGACCCGCGATCGCCCGCAACTCCCTCGCCGAAGCAGAATCCGGTTGTCCCACAACGATCGGCACACCGGAATCGCCACCTTCCCGCAACGGAATTTCCAGCGGAATGCGGCCTAACAGCGGCACTCCCAACTCAGCAGCCGTCCTTTCCCCGCCACCGGAACCGAAAATATCATATTGCTTGTCAGGCATATCCGGCGGCACAAAATAGCTCATGTTTTCCACAATTCCCAATACCGACACTCCCAACTGCTGGAACATCTTCAACCCCTTGCGGGAGTCCAACAAAGCCACAGTCTGCGGCGTGGTCACAATTACCACACCAGCCATCGGCACCGCTTGCGCCATTGTCAACTGCGCGTCTCCAGTACCCGGAGGCATATCGACAATCAGATAATCTAAATCGCCCCAATTCACCTGATACAGAAACTGCCGGATGATCCCGTTCAACATCGGCCCGCGCCAAATTACAGGCTGGTCTTTCTCAATTAAAAACGCCATCGACACCAATTTGACACCGTAGTTAAAGGCGGGTTCGAGGCTTTCCCCGCTTTTTCCGTCCCTAACCATGACTTTCGCGTCACCCAAACCCAACATATTCGGGTCATTGGGCCCATATATATCCGCATCCAGCAAACCGACTTTAGCGCCGGTTTGCGCCAGCGCTACAGCCACATTTACCGCCACCGTGCTTTTGCCGACGCCGCCTTTACCGCTGGAAATTGCGATAATATTTTTAACGCCTTCAATGCCTTGGCGATCGACCATTCCCTTCTGCTGCGGCGTCTCGGCTGTCACCTCCACGGTCACTTTTTCGACTCCAGGCAACTGTTTGACCGCTTTTTTGCAATCATCGACAATAAATTCTCGCAGCGGGCAAGCAGGCGTTGTCAGCACTAAAGTAAAACTGACGACACCGCCGTCAATTTTGATGTTACGAATCATGTTCAATTCCACCAAACTTTTTTGCAGTTCGGGGTCTTGCACCGGTCGCAGGATTTCTAGGACTGAACTAACATCGAGTGTATTGGGCATTGTGTTCTCCACCATAGCTCTGCAATTTGGTCAGCGAATTTTCGATCGCAGGTTTAAGTATATTTTTGTTTCTATTTTTTAATGTATCTTCATTGCGATCATTTGCAGACCTACGGTGGCATAATTACATCACGACTGGATTTGGGAATCATCGCCCATCTCAAACTCACATCGGATCGCTAAGAATTTCTACGACTGAAAGCAATTTGGTCACAATCCCCGAATTGATCCGTGGTCGCAATTCTTCAATCTAAAATCTAAAATCTAAAATCTAAAATCGGATGACAGTTTCTACAACACTTAAAACCGCAACTTCCCCGTTTTTGCCGCCGGCTGACTCTAGAGCTAGAGTCAGCCAATTTATGAAAAGCCTACAAGACGAAATTTGTCAATCCCTCGAACAACTCGATGGTGGCGGCAAATTTAAAGAGGACTCTTGGGAACGCTCCGAAGGGGGCGGCGGACGTTCTCGCGTCATGCGCGAAGGCAATGTGTTTGAACAAGGCGGAGTTAATTTTTCCCAAGTGTGGGGCGAAAGTTTGCCGGCTTTGATTCTGGCCAAGCACCCAGAAGCTGCCGGTCACGATTTCTATGCCACTGGCACTTCGATGGTGCTGCATCCCCGCAGTCCCTATTTGCCTACGGTTCACCTAAATTACCGCTATTTTGAGGCGGGGCCGATTTGGTGGTTTGGCGGCGGTGTCGATTTGACTCCTTATTACCCGTTTGCTGAAGATGCAGCTCATTTTCACAAAACTTTGAAAGCAGCTTGCGATCGCCACCACTCCGGGTATTATCCGACATTTAAACTCTGGTGCGACGAATATTTCTACCTCCCGCACCGCCAAGAAACTCGCGGCGTGGGCGGGCTGTTTTTTGACTACCAGAGCGCTCAAGGCCCGCTTTACCGCGACCAGAATGTCAAAGGCAAGGCCGCTGAGTGCAGCAACAACATCGGCGTGCCCCAAGCGAGGAGTTGGGAGTCGCTGTTCGCCTTCGTACAGGACTGCGGCCGCGCATTTTTGCCGGCTTACACCCCAATTGTTGACAAGCGTCGATCGCAAGAATACGGCTCACGTCAGCGCGATTTCCAACTTTACCGCCGCGGCCGCTACGTTGAATTTAACTTAGTGTACGATCGGGGCACAACCTTCGGCCTCCAGACCAACGGACGCACCGAATCGATTCTGATGTCCCTGCCACCTCTGGTACGCTGGGAATATTGCTTCGAGCCAGAACCCAACTCTCCAGAAGCCGAACTCTACTCAAAGTTCTTAAAACCGCAAGATTGGGCGAATTGGATGCCTCAGCAGTCACCGACCTGAGTTAAACTGACTGAGAAAGTAACCACAGCGATAAATAGTCATAAATTTGAGGGAAGGGTCAGTGATTCATATTGATCAAAAAACCCACACGCTATCTGACGGTACAACAGTTATCGTCTTAGCACCGACAGGACGGTTGGACATCACGACAGCTTGGCAATTCCGCCTCAAGTTGCAAGAGTGTATTTCCAAACTCAGCCGTCATGTCGTCGTGAATCTTGGTCAGGTAAACTTTATCGATAGTTCTGGCCTGACCTCGTTAGTCGCAGGTATGCGCGATGCGGATAAAGTTAAGGGAAGTTTCCGAATTTGCAATGTTCATCCCGAAGCTAAACTGGTGTTTGAAGTCACCATGATGGATTCTGTGTTTGAAATCTTTGAAACGGAAGAAGAAGCTCTAGAGGGGGTTCCACGCGCAAGTTGAGCACTCCTGCTTTTATCAATTTTGGTGTAATAGCTATGTAAGCTTGAGACTCCGAAGCGCGCACCGAACCCAGAACAGGAAGCAGGTAAATTCTTACCTGCTTCCTCTTTTTATGGGAAAATTTGAGAGGCTCTCTCTTCAAATCTCTTCACAGCAGGTGCGATCGTCCTTTTTACAAGGAAACTAGCGGAATGCCGAAAGCGAGCGTGACTTTAGTCCGCTCGATGAAAGCGAGCGGACTAAAGTCCCCTTCAATCTTTCTTAAATTTATTCCTAAAACTACGGGAAATTTCATTAATTGTGTTTCACTGCAATAGTCAAGGTTAAACTCCTTTGCCCAAAGTGGAAAACAGGGACTAAGACACACTTTTAGGCACAAACCGGGGGACAAAGAGCGACGATAACTCTATAAACAGTCAGGGGCTAAACAAAACAGTCCTAAATCCAGTAAACAAAATAATTTCTTTTTGTTAAGTAGGGTAGGGCATACCCGAACTCTAGGTCAATATCCTAGTACGCTTTTGGAAATAGACCCTCTGGAGTGGCTGCGAACCAGGCTCGTTAATTGGTAGGTTTCTACGGTTAAAAAGTTTGAGTATTGCCTTTCATGACGCAACATTTAAAGGTCAGTCGCTGAATTAAGAATTTCAGTGGTTTTAACCCTGAGAGTGTCAACTCTTTTGGCTTCAATTGTTTTAGCGTTTAACCTCAACAATAACTAGCCGTCGCCAATATTGTCGGCGCTTTTTTGCTCCTGGAGGCGATCGCGAACTGAAATTGCGGTAATCTGTCGCACATTTAAATTGTATATTAGACATTTCCAATAATTGTTGTGGAACAGGCCCTCCTAGCCTGTTCAAAACTGGCAATTCTTGCGATGTCTATTTAGGGCGGGCGGGACACCCTAAATAGACATCGCAAGAATCGCCAGCTTATGGCAACATCTTTGACCAAAGACTGGCGATTGATTTAAAAAACTCCCCTAGATGGCATGGGACTGGTGGGCCCAATAATTGGTACGGTCGATGGCGCGTAAGCAGCCCCATCACCGACAATCGGCATCGGCGCAACATCAACATCCGCGCCAGATGCTCTCAAAGCTTTGAGAATTTGATAGTTAATCGCTTCTCTCCCTTTGATTTGAGATAATCAGAACGTAATCCGAATCAGTGCCGAACTTTTTTTTAAACACAGTCAGGCCATCGCTACCCGCAGACCGACTAAACTTTTTGTTAGTCTAATTTAAATACATTGTGGAAGTGAAACAGCGTGAATATTGAAATTGGGCGGGGCAAAAGCGCTCGCAGAGCTTACGGCATAGATGAAATCGCTCTCGTGCCCGGACAGCGCACCCTCGATCCGAGTTTGGCAGATACTAAGTGGCAGATTGGTGGGATCGATCGAGAAATCCCGATCATCGCTAGCGCAATGGATGGAGTAGTCGATGTCCGCATGGCTATTTTGCTGTCGGAATTGGGAGCAATGGGCGTGCTGAACCTAGAAGGAATTCAAACCCGCTATGCCGACCCCCAGCCAATACTAGAGCGCATCGCCAGTGTTGGGAACCACGAATTTGTTTCCTTAATGCAGCAACTCTATGCAGAACCCATCAAGCCAGAATTAATCGACCTGAGAATTAAAGAAATTAAAGCTGGAGGAGGGATTGCTGCTGTCAGCGGCACACCGGCCGGCGCGAGCAAATACGGTCGGGCGGTTGCTGAATCGGGAGCCGATATATTTTTTGTACAGGCAACTGTGGTCTCGACAGCTTTTCTTTCCCCAGAGTCGATCGTATCTTTAGACTTGACCCAATTCTGTCAAGAGATGCCAATACCAGTAATTTTGGGCAACTGCGTGACCTACGAAGTCGCCATGAATTTAATGAAAACTGGCGCCGCAGGCATTCTCGTGGGCATCGGGCCGGGGGCTGCTTGCACGTCTAGGGGCGTATTGGGTGTCGGCGTTCCCCAAGCGACAGCGGTAGCAGACTGCGCCGCCGCGCGGGACGACTACTATCGCGAAACTGGCAAATACGTGTCGGTGATTGCTGACGGCGGTTTAATTACCGGTGGCGATATCTGCAAGTGCATTGCCTGTGGCGCTGATGGAGTGATGATTGGTTCGCCCTTTGCCAGGGCTGCTGAAGCTCCAGGCCGCGGCTTCCACTGGGGGATGGCGACTCCCAGCCCAGTTTTGCCGCGCGGCACTCGGATTCGTGTGGGGACTACGGGGACTGTGGAGCAAATTTTGCGGGGGCCGGCGCTGCTAGATGACGGCACGCACAACTTGCTCGGAGCGCTGAAAACTAGCATGGGAACCCTGGGCGCTAAGGATATTAAGGAGATGCAGCAAGTGGAGGTGGTAATTGCTCCTTCTCTGCTGACGGAGGGTAAAGTCTATCAAAAAGCTCAGCAGTTGGGCATGGGCAAGTAGATTTATCGATCGAATCTCAGCTTACCTTGACAAAATTTATGGGATCGTCTCGAAATTTACAAAATCTTTTGGAATTATCGAGAAGTAGGTGTCAGAATAGAAGAAGCGGAGACACAAGTTTCCGTTCACTCCTCACACCACACTCCGCCCGGACTACTGTTCGGGCGGTTCCTTTTGTGACCAAAATTTTGGCTGTTGCTTACTAGGTAATGGATTGAACGCTTTTAACTCCCAAGGGTGGGAGACTAGCCAGAGGCAGGACTGCTTCATTCTCAAGAAAATGATGATTTTGACTTTTGTCGTGCCAAGAATGCCTACCCTCCCCATCCATGATTGGGTAGGTGTTTCATGAATTGGGGCCGCCACAGTTCGACTTCGCGAGCGGGCCACGCGAGGCTACCCCTACAAGAGAATGAAACAGCCCTGGGGAAGAGGGGAAGAGGGGAGAATTTTTCTGCTTCAGGACTTACAGCTTTTGTATTTGACAAACCTCTGCCGTTCATGCGAGAGGATTCTTGCTTCACAGGGATTCCGACGAATTTACTTGCAAGCAAGCATCACAGGCGGTATGCCCTACGGCTGCAAGTCCTCTAATTAGAACTAAAGCGAGCTGCTGCAACATCTCTATCCGTTGTGTAACCGCAATTTGAGCAAGTATGAGTACGTTCATCAAGCTCTTTTTTGCCTGTTTCGACACCGCAATTTGGATAAATCTGACTGGTTTTCTTAGCATCCACTTTTTGGAAGTACACCCCGCGTTTCAAACAGGTTTGTTCCAAAATAGTGAAAAATTGACCCCATCCATCGTCTAAGCAGTGCTTAGCCTTGCTCCTATGGGTAGCCTGTCAAACCTTTTTTTTTGCTTAAGTCCTATTCTTCCTTGTGCCTTGTTCCTTCAGAAACATAAGTACCTTCTGCTTTCGGAAGTCTGCTGTTCAAATCGTTGATGCAAGTGGTTACACTTTTTGCTAAACTTGTTATCCGAGAAATAGTATTTACAAGGATGGCTAGGAATGCAAGCAGCGGCACAAGTAGCCGACTCTACCTTTAAACAGGAAGTGCTCGATAGCGAAGTTCCAGTTCTAGTGGATTTTTGGGCTCCCTGGTGTGGGCCCTGTCGGATGGTGGCGCCTGTCGTAGACGAAATTGCTCAGCAATATGAAGGGCAGGTGAAGGTAGTAAAAGTTAATACCGACGAGAATCCTAACGTGGCCAGCCAATACGGTATCCGCAGCATTCCGACGCTGATGATATTTAAGGGCGGTCAGCGGGTGGATATGGTGGTTGGGGCAGTTCCAAAAACTACTCTGGCCAATACTCTGGAAAAGTACATTTAACCTTACCGAAGAGCACCATTGTCAATAACTCTTTGACGGGCGGACGAATGTCCACCCAAAAAGAAAATTCACTAAAGCGTGAAACGGGCATCTTGCCTGTTAAAAGAGAATGGTTCAGGATCTAAGTTTAGGCAAACTGCGAGAAGCTTAGCGCTGTTTTTTTGGGCAGCGAAGAAAGCTAACTCGCGGACAAACCGGGGCAAGGCTAATGAAAAAGTGATTAGTTACCAGCAGGGTAATTTGCGGGTGAATATTGACTTCTGAATTTAGCTTTTGCCCCTTAATTTTCAGGATTTGACAAATTGTTACCGTTTCGGAAAAATTCATGATTCCTTCTGGTTCTGGTCAAGCTTTTGAGTCCCTCCAAGCTGAAGCGATCGATTTGATTGATCGATTACCCATGTTGAAGCACGAAGAGTGGATCGAACGATCGCTCTCTACTATAGTGCAAATGGCCGGAGACGAGCTCGATCGCCTAGACTGGAAAATTATCTCGTCGTCTCTGCGAGATATGGAAAAGGCTTTCTCTATGTTTTATCCTTACCGCCACGTTCGCAAAATTGTGATTTTTGGTTCGGCGAGAGTGTCGCCAGAATCCCCAGAATATCTAATGGCGAGAGATTTTGCTAGAGCCATTGCCGAGCAGGGATTTATGGTGATTACTGGTGGGGGCGGCGGGATTATGCAAGCAGGGAATGAGGGCGCGACTGCTGAACGTTCTTTTGGGCTGAATATTCAGTTACCTTTTGAGCAAGGTTCTAATCCTTTCATTGCGGGCGATCACAAATTGCTCAATTTTAAATATTTTTTCACTCGCAAGTTATTCTTTCTGCGGGAAAGTGATGCTTTAGCTTTATTCCCGGGCGGTTTCGGCACTCTGGACGAGGCTTTTGAGTGTCTGACTTTAACTCAAACTGGTAAGTTTGGGCCGGCTCCTTTGGTATTGATCGATCGACCAGGGGGAGATTATTGGCACGATTGGAATACTTTTGTGCAAAAACAATTGCGGGGCCGGGGTTTGATTTCTGCTGACGATCGCAGCCTGTATACGATTACTGACGATATAAATGTTGCTTGCGAGGCGATCGCAAGTTTTTATCTGGTTTATCACTCCTGTCGCTATGTGGAGGGAAAACTGGTAATTCGTTTGAAGTCTGAACTTTCTGACGATAATGTCGATCGGCTAAATACTGATTTTAGCGATATTGTTGTTACCGGAAAAATTGAAAAAAGTAAAGCTTTCCCCGCCGAAGCCGCAGATGAAACCTTCGATTTGCCGCGCCTAGTTATGCACTTTAACCAGCGGAATTCGGGGCGGCTTTATCAGCTCATCGCTGCGATCAATCAAATGGGTGCAGCTTCGCCTGCCGCGGCGCACCCAGAACAAAAGTAGCCAGTTGTCATTAGTCATCAGTCATCAGTCATTAGTCATTAGTTATTAGTCATCAGTCATCGGTCATTTTTTCAACAAACAGGATTATTAAATTAGATGCGCGCTAGCTTATCAAACGGTAGAAGGCACAAAGTGAAAAATTAAAGGTGCAAAATGTATGGCTGACAGCGATTTTAGTTTGGCAAGCGTCAAAAAATCGTTAAATTTAACGATTTCGCCTAGACAAGATTTGTTTTCGGCTGTACCTGCTTTGGAATGCAGCAATCATTTAACAGAAACTTTAGCTTATAATGTGCCTTTTGCTCTGGCGAGTAATACGGAAAAATCACGATCGGAAATGATTATTGCGCCGATTTTGTTGGAACTTACCAAACAGTTTCCCGATCGCATTAGTTTGTTTTCGGGAGTCGATTTTACTGTTGACAGCGATTTGGGATTAAACGGGAGTTGCGATTTTCTGATTAGTCGATCGCCCGAATTGCTGATTATTAGCGCGCCGGCGATTTTAATCGTTGAGGCTAAAAAGGAAAATATTAATGCTGGGTTTGGTAAATGCGTGGCCGAAATGTATGCAGCTCAACTGTTTAATGAACGTGAGGGCGATCGGGTATCAAAGATTTATGGGGTTGTGACAACGGGAGAAATTTGGAAGTTTTTAACGCTGGAAGAGCAATTAGTTAAAATAGATTTATTGGATTATTTTTTGAATCAGGTTGATAAAATATTGGGGATTTTGGCGATCGGCATTCAGAATGGGTTATTTGTTAATGGTTATTTGTCAATAGTTATTTGCTGCTGATTTATTGACAATTTGGTAATATCACATATTCTAAAAAAACATAAATATTGTAGGGGCGGTTTCCATCAACCATAACTGGCTAAAACCAATAATCTCGTAAACCCGCCCCCACCCAACCGCAAATCTTAATCTACCTCTTTTGAAATACCAGAAAATACAACCCAAATCTGTATAAAACCTTAAAAGTTACTTTACCTACAAATAGTCACTAATTTTTACACTAGATTATAACCAGTGTTAATTCTGAAATTTGTACAAGCTCACTTCTCTTGAACTGACCAAAGGATAAAAACATGGATATCTTATCTAACACCGTGGCGCTATCGCGGATGCAATTTGCGCTAACTGCCATATTCCATATGCTGTGGCCGGTTTTGACTACTGGAATGGGGATTTATCTGGTAATTGTTGAGGGAATGTGGCTGAAAACTCGCAATCCTGACTATTACCTTCACGCTCGCTTTTGGTCTCAACTTTATGTCCTAAATTTCGGGATTGGGGTGGCTTCCGGTATTCCAATGGAGTTTCAATTTGGCACAAACTGGGCACCATTTTCCGAAGCAGTTGGTGACTTTTTTGGTAGCATTTTAGGGTTTGAAGCTTCAATGGCATTTATGCTAGAAGCTGGCTTTTTAGGAATTATGCTGTTTGGTTGGGGGCGCGTTCACCCGATCGTCCATTATTTCGCTACAATCATGGTAGCCTTCGGCGCAAACCTATCCACCGTATGGATTTTAGTCGCCAACTCCTGGCTGCAAACTCCTGCGGGTGGAGAAATGGTCAACGGCAAATTTGTTGTCACCGATTATTTCCAAGCAATTATGAATCCCTTTGCATTAAACAGCATTTTGCATATGTTTTTTGCAACCTTAGAAACATCCTTGTTTGTAATTGGCGGGATTAGCGCTTGGTACATTCTGAATAAACGCAACGAAGCCTTTTTTTCCAAATCTTTAAAAATTGCCATAGCGACAGCAATTGCAGTTGCACCTTTGCAAATATTCATCGGACATTTGAGCGCCGAACAAGTCTATCACTATCAGCCCACAAAATTAGCAGCAATCGAAGCTAAATGGGAAACTTCCCCAGCCGGAAGTTCAGCCGATTGGACTTTATTGGCTTTACCTAATGAAAAAGCCCAGAAAAATGACTGGGAAATCAAGATTCCTAATGGCTTAGGATACGTTCTAGAATTCAAACAAAAACTCTCCGAACCAGTCCTCGGCTTAAAAGAATGGAAGCCAGAAGATAGACCCCGAATGGTGGGTTTAATCTACTATTGTTTCCGCATCATGTCCGGGATTGGATTCTTCTTTTTGGGATTGATGTTGTTCAGTATCATTCAGTGGAGTAGAGGCAAACTTTCCGCTGAAAATATTAGCAGTCAATCTTGGCTGATGCGCGCTTGGGTATTAGCAGCACCACTGGGATATATTGCCGTAGAATCGGGTTGGATTGTGCGTTGTGTGGGGAGACAACCCTGGGTTTTATACGGGCAAATTCGCACTGCTGATGGAGTGTCAAACATCCCCGCTACCAATGTTTTAACTTCTCTCAGTTTTTTTGCAGTTATTTACAGCTTTTTGTTTGTTTGCGCCTTGTATTTTGGCAGTCGTATTATCCGCAAAGGCCCTAATTTAAATCTGCCGATTCCAGGTTTAGATAATCAACCTGCGATCGAAACTGAACCCGCAGAACACATTCCCGATAAACGTCCCGTAGAAGCACAACAATAGGAGATTATATGCAAGCTTTGGAGCATTTTCTCCCGGAAGTTTGGTTCGTGATTTTGGGTATATTTCTCTTGCTTTACGTCATGCTAGATGGCTTTGACTTAGGCGTGGGAATCTTATCCCTAACTGCGGATGACGATGAACGCAGGGGCATTTTAATGACCAGTTTGGGCAACGTTTGGGATGCTAACGAAACTTGGCTGGTTTTGATGGGAGGCGCTTTATTTGGCGCATTTCCCCTTGCTTATGGCACGATTTTAACGGCTTTGTATATACCGATTTGTATGATGCTCTTCGGTTTGATATTTCGGGCTGTAGCCTTTGAGTTTCGCGAGCATTCTAACCGCAAGTTATTCTGGAATTACGCCTTTGGTGCGGGCAGTTTTTTAGCGGCTTTAGCTCAAGGATTTGCGCTAGGTGCGGTGCTTGAAGGCATTGCGGTTGATGAAGCTGGGCATTTTGTGGGTACTACTTGGGATTGGCTGGATTGGCGATCGATCTTGGTGGCTTTGACACTCGTTCAAGGCTACGTTTTGATCGGTTCAACCTATCTAATTATGAAAACAGATGGGGAACTACAAACAAATCACTATCGCACTGCTAAAATTGCGGCAGTGACGACGTTAATCGGAGCAGTTTTAATTACGATTGCAACTCCGATTTTTTATGAAAGTACCAGATCAAGGTTGTTCGAGAAACCGCTAGTTTATATTTTTGCGGCGATTCCTGTGCTGGGATTGTTGTTGGTTGGACTCTTACTGAGAAGTTTGGAGAAAAAACAAGAACGAACACCGTTTATCTGGACAATTTTGATTTTCTTGCTCAGTTTTCTGGGCTTGGGATTGATTGTTTTTCCATACATTATTCCCACACAACTCACGATTTACCAAGCGGCTGCTGCGCCTAGTGCCCTGGTATTTATGATTGTGTTCATTGGCTTTCTGATCCCGATTATGATTTTCTACAACATCTACAATTATGTGGTGTTTCGGGGGAAAGTCGCTGGCGGGCATTACGGGGAATAAAATAGTTTCGTAGTGAGGAATTCAGCTTTTTATGAGGACTTGCATTCCTCACTACAAAATTATCTAATAGACATCTCCAAAAAAGCAAGCTTTGAACAGGCAGAAAAGCCTGTGTCACAATAATTATTGGAGATGTCTAATTTGCATTGTGGTCGCTGATAGCGAGATTTTTGATAAAATATTCATCGGTTAAACTGGACAGTCAAGCTCGCAAATCTCGCTGTTCCTGTAGTGTTTCACAGTTAATAGAAGTTGGGATATAGCCTTTCTCAGAAAGATGACGTAGCCGACGTGCATAGGACATCGGGCATACCTCACTTTTTTTGAGAACTGCTGTACATAAGGTATAAAATTAGTATTGGAGTGAGTAAACTTAACCAGCGAGGCGAGAGAAATGCCCTCCCCATTTCCGGGAATGAATCCCTACTTAGAACAACCAGAATTTTGGTCAGAAGTTCACAGCCGGGCTATTGTAGCAGCCGCAATCGCGATCGAACCTGAATTGAATCCCAACTATCGAGTTGCGGTGGAAAAGCGGATCTATCTCAGCGTATCCTCTGAATTAGTCGGAATTCCCGACATTTCCCTCGTATCCAAACAATCAAACCCAATTCCATCGGTTTCTGGCACTACTACCCTCACCCGCACTAAACCTATCCCTGTTCAACTTCCGCTACCAGAAACTGTAGAAGAAAGCTATTTAGAAATTAGAGAAATGCCCAGCGGTAGAGTTATTACTGTTCTCGAACTGCTTTCCCCCAAGAATAAAACCGCAGGAGAAGGACGAAATGCTTATGAAACTAAACGGCAGCAAGTGTTGGGGAGTCGCACCAACTTAGTCGAAATTGACTTGCTCAGAAGCGGCAAACCCATGCCGATTTTAGGAGTCACAGAGCGCACCGATTATCGGATTTTAGTCAGTCGCGGTTCTCAACTTCCTCAAGCTGAATTGTATGCTTTTAGTGTTAGAGATGTCATGCCTTGTTTGCGAGTACCTTTGCAACCGCTAGATGTAGAACCAGAACTCGATTTACAGGCTGTATTAATGGGTGTTTACAATCAAGCTAGATTTGATTTAGGTATTGATTATTGTCAAGAAGCCCGCCCGCCTTTGAAAGCAGCAGATAGGGAGTGGGCAGATAATTTGTTGAGGCAGCAGGGAAGGCGATCTTCATTCAGTTGACAGTTGACAGTTGACAGTTGACAAAGGAAGGAAGAGGATTGGAGTAATGAATCGTCTTTTTTTTATTTATCCATAAAAGGGAGAGGCTTTAAACCAATACGGTTAACTTAAAAGACGAAAACAGGGAAGATTTATGAAAAATAGACACACTGCGATTGCTTCATTCCTCTCTTCGGACAATCTTAAGTCAACCGTATTGGGCTTTAAACCAATTTTTTATGATAAGAGAATTCTAGATTTTAAATTGATATTCACAAGGGAATCTCGATCGCAAATTCCGTGCCCTCACCCAAAACCGAACGGCATATCAAGGTTCCGCCGTGTTTTTCCGCGACAATTCGGTAACTGATGGCCAACCCCAAACCGGTGCCTTTTCCCATCGGTTTTGTCGTGAAAAACGGGTCAAACAACCGGAGCCGCACGTCTTCTGTCATGCCGATCGCATTATCGGTAATTTTGATGCAAATAATATTTTCGTTAATGGCTTCTGTGCGAATGCTAATAGTTGGTTTCCAGTCGCCACAACCCGTTAGCGAAGCCCTCGGAGAGGATCGCCTTTTTTGCTTCCAAGCATCTTCCAATGCGTCAATACTGTTGCTAAGCAAATTCATAAATACCTGATTTAGCTGACCTGCATAACATTCAATTAAAGGCAGTTTACCGTAGTCTTTGATAACTTTAATTTCGGGATATTCGGATTGAGCTCGCAGTTTGCTGTGCAAAATTAGTAGCGTGTTATCTATGCCTTCGTGAATGTTGGCAGGCTGCTTTGCCGAGTCGTCTAAACGTGAAAAGTTTCGCAGACTCAGAACTATTTCGCGAATGCGATCTGCTCCCATTTTCATCGACGATAAGATTTTTAGCAAATCTTCTCTCACAAATTCTAAATCGATGTTTTTAATGTATTCTTGAATTTCTACAGTTGGCTGAGGATAGTGTTTTTGGTAAAGTTCCACAAGCTGCAACAAGTCTGTCATATATTGGCTGGCATAGGAAATATTGCCGTAGATAAAACTGACTGGATTGTTGATTTCGTGAGCGACTCCAGCTACCATTTGACCGAGACTGGATAGTTTTTCGGTATGAATTAGGTGAGATTGAGTTTCTCGGAGTTCTTTGAGAGCGATTTCTAGCTGCTGGGCTCTGTTATTGGCGATCGCCTCGGAGAGCCGCAGAGTATCCTCGGCTGCTTTGCGCTCTGTGATGTCAAAAATAGCGCCGTTGAGGGATAAAATTTGACCCTCTGTGTTGAAAATGGCTTGACCTTTTTCTGCAACCCACCGCACATTTCCGTCGCAGTTAATCAGGCGATATTCGATCGCGTAAGGTTGTTTTGTCTCAACCGCTCGATCGATAAATTGCTCGATCTGCTCCGCGTCATCGGGATGAACTATAGTAGGAAAAGCCTGCACCGGTTGCAGCATAAAGTTAGCTGCGGGATAGCCGGAAATAGCTTCTATGCCGTTGCTGATAAAAGTTAATTTCGATCGCCCCGCATCACTGCAACGGTAAACCGCGCCGGGAATATTAGAAACTAAGGATCTAAATTCTTGTTCCCTTTCCCGCAAAGCTGCCTCAATCCGTTTGCGATCGCTAATGTCGCGAGCAAAGGCGCACTGATATTCTTTGCCGTTAAATTGCAAATGGTCGATCGTAATTTCTACCGGAAAAATTCTATCGTACTTAGTGATGTGATGAACTTCAATATTTATCGAACCGCACCGTTTTAAGACATTCCAGTGTAACTTCCAAGCAGTTTCGGGAAAATCTGGATTAATGTCGTGGATGCTCAAATCGAGCAATTCTGTGGCAGAATATCCCAAAGAAGAACAAGCGGCATCGTTGACGTACAAAAATTTACCGTCTGCTCCGATCCAGAATACCGCATCTGCCGATCGGTCGATCGCCAACTGAGTCAGTTGCAATTTTTCCTCAACCTGATGGCGCCACGCAATTTCTTTTTCTAACTGTTCGTTAAGCGAATCGATATCTAAAGTGCGATCGACAATAGTGTCTTCGTCGAAAAGATCGATCAACTCTTTTTTTGCCAATTCTTCTATCTGGATAGGAGGCAGATCCTGATTTTCTTCTACCTGTTGTAACGGCTGTTTTTGCAGATTTTCTGTTTGATTTAAACTAGCATTAGCAATTGCTTGCGGCACGAGGGCGGCGAAAAGTACAAAAATCAAAGCACTTGCAGCTTTGAGAGTTACTGACAGCCAATAAATGGAATACCAAACTGTCCAGACTGCCGTTAATTGAGCTGCGCCGCAGATCAGAAAACCAACGGCAAATACCAGAAAAGCCTTGCTGTGAGAACCTTGGCGGGTAAAATAAACTAAAAATAGGGCGATCGAGCAATAGGCTAGCGCCGTCAGCGAATCAAAAACAGCGTACAGTTGCAACTCCGAGTGAGCGTCGCAGCCGAGTGTGGAAGATACAGCAACTGTTGAAAAAAAAATTGTTAATAGTTGTTGCATAAAGTTCAATAAAACTTATTTGTATCAATACAAATTCCATCAAATATAATCATTTGATTTCGGTTGTGTAAATATTTACATAATTATATACTTTTTTCATTTTTTATTAAACAACATTTCGGACTATTTTTGATTTCCAACCGTAGAATCAGAGTTTCAGGGCGATTGAGGCACAGGATCAGCCTGCATGAAAATTAAGTTTCTCATACTACGACCTAAAAACTTAGTTCGTTGGCACGCATAAACTTCAGAAACCCGGTTTTTCCCCTACTAGAATCAGTAGGGTGCGCAATGCGCACCGGCTGATCTTGTAACGTGCGCCATGTCTACCGAAAAGGTCAACCAGTACGTATTTCGATAAGTGCCAAAGTCAATCGGTGCGCAGTGCACACCCTACGAATTACAAAATTTCAAGCATTTTCGGCACTAAAAACCAAGCTCAGCATACACGCCAGACAGAGCTGGGACAAATGGCAAGCCTGGCGTTGCTGATTTGGAGTATCATTTGCCTCCGAAATTTAGAGTAGGGGCAATTCATGAATTGCCCCTACTCTAAATTTCAGGGATTGCCTTCGCTAGGTGAATCATACCTAAATTCAGCAATGCCGCCTTTCGGAGTGTCAACTTAACGTCAAACCCAGTCAGAGAGTGTTGTTTGACTATTAAGCCCCGATCGCCCTGCTGAAAATTCCCGAACTAATTAAGCGTCACCCAGTACCAAATGCACCAAAGTCCGAACCCCAAAGCCACTTGCTCCGGGTGCATTACAGCCATTTTCTTTCTCGATCCAAACTGGGCCAGCAATATCTAAATGTGCCCAAGGAGTATCCTTAACAAACTGCTTCAAAAATAGCGCTGCCGTAATCGAACCACCGTAACGCGGCCCAGTGTTTTTCATGTCAGCGTGCAAGGCTTTCAAACCTTCAAAATATTTCTCTTCCATCGGCATTCGCCAAAACTTTTCGCCTGCCAATTCTGAGGCGGCGACTATTTCGGCGGCGACGCTATCTTGAGGACTCCACAAACCGGCGATATCTTCGCCCAAAGCAACTACGCAAGCACCAGTCAGAGTTGCTAAATCGACAATTACGTCAACTCCCAATTTATCAGCAAATACCAAAGCGTCAGCGAGGGTTAAACGACCTTCTGCATCGGTATTGTTAACTTCAATTGTTTTGCCGTTGGAAGCTGTGAGGATGTCTCCAGGGCGCATGGCGCGGCCGCTAATCATGTTTTCGGTGACGGCGCTGATAAAGTGAACTTCGACATCTGGTTTGATGTGTCCGATCGCCTTTGCGGCCCCAAAAGTAGCAGCAGCGCCGCCCATGTCTACTTTCATGATTTCGATGCCGCTACCCGTTGGCTTGATGTTCAAACCGCCGGAATCAAAGGTTAATCCTTTGCCGACGATCGCAATTTTGCGGCGCGGTGTGCCTGCGGGTTTGTAAGTCAGGTGGATGAATTTCGGTGGCAAGTCGGATGCTTTGGCAACACCGAGAAAGGCTCCCATGCCGAGTTTTTCGCAGTCTTCCTGCTCTAATATTTCTAATTCTAAACCGCATTCTGCTGCTAGACTTTGAGCGGTTTCGGCCATTGTAATTGGGGTGACATAATTGGCCGGTGCTGCGACTAATTCCCGTGCTAAAATGACTCCAGCAGTGATTTGGCGGGCGCGGACGATCGCACTTTCGGTACCTGCAAAACCGAGCAAGTGAATTTGTTCTACTTGCGGGCTTTGATCGTCGGGTTCCGATTTGAAACGGTTGTCTTGATGCAGGGATAATTCTACACCTTCGGCGATCGCACTTGCTGTAACATCCGGCGAACTTTTCCACACCGGAAGGCTAATTCCCAGGGTTTGGCATTTCTCCTTTTTGGCTAACCGGGCGCAAACACCCGCAGCTTGCCGCACGGTGTCTAATTTTAACTCCTCTGCTTTGCCCAAACCGACGATCGCAATTTTGCGAATGGGATTATTGCCGCCGACACGGGCGATCGCGCTCGTGCCCGCTTTGCCCTTAAAGTCTACTTCCTGAATCAGCTCTTTCAGCGTACCTGCCAGCTTGTCATCTAATTCTGCCAAGTCGCCGGTAAGCTCTACCGCGTCCTCAAATAGACCAATTGCCAGGGCGTCTCCCGTCCAACCAGAGCGGGGTATATCGGTGACTAGAAATTCCATGTTTTGATTTACACTTTATATTTTAGATTTTTGATTGTACTTTGTAGTTGGTGGTTTGTGTTTTTTCCTTGGTGCGGATAAATAGATCGATCGCACAAATTCTCCGCTCCACATCAAAATAAATTCTGGTACTATAGCAGCCAAGTCTGCTGGCGATCGATTTTCTATTCTTAATTCTCTTAAATTTTCCCATGAAGAAGCGACGCAACACCCGAGTTTATGTTTTAATCAGCGTTTCAGTTGGCATGATTGCGATCGGCTCAGGGCTGGCGGCGGCGAACTGGATGGGTTTAGGCCCCTTCCAGAAGGCTCAGCAGCCCGTGGATGCAGCGAATTCCGCATCTGAAGTCAAAATGTTGGTATCGCTGTCACCTAGCGAGCGATCGGCGAAATTAGTTGAACTCGCAGCCACTCAGCCTGCAACTACGAGCCCGCCGCAGCAAATCTCCCCTCAAAGTCGCGCCCGTTACCTGCTAGCGAGTGATTTAATCCAGCAAGGAAATGCCACCAAAGCATTAAATTTACTGGACAAATTAGAGCTAGAATATCCGCTTTTAGCTTCTCATATTGCCCTAAAACGCGCGCAAGCTTACCAATTGAGCGGCGACAAAAACAAAGCACAAAAAGCTTGGGAAGAACTGCTAAAAAACTATCCAAGCGACCCGGTAGCAGCCGAAGCTTTGTATGTTTTAGGCAAGTCAAAACCGGAGTATTGGCAACAGGCAATTACTGAATTTCCCGCACATCCGCGCAGCGTAGAAATTGCCCTCGGCAAGTTAAAACAAAATCCGAATCAGCCAGAGTTGATGCTGTTAGTAGCAAAGCACGGTCATTATGTCAAAGATTATGGCACTATTTTAGAACAATTAGTGCAGCAAAACAGCGCTAGTTTGAAACCAGAAGATTGGGAAGAAATAGCATTTGGTTATTGGGAAAAACAGGATTACGGCAAAGGAGCGATTGCTTACGGGAAAGCTCCCCGCACCGCTAAAAATTTTTACCGCAAAGCTCGCGGTTTGTGGCTTGATGGCAAAATCCCGGAATCGAGAATTGCCTATCAAGAATTAGTGCGGGAGTTTCCCGATTCCGAAGATACTGGGATGGGTTTAATCCGGCTGTCGCGGGTGAGTGATGCCAAGGATGCGATCGTATATCTCGATCGGGTAATCAGCAAATTCCCCAATTATGCCGCCGAAGCTTTGCTAGATAAATCCAAACTTCTGGACAAAGCAGGTAGTGGTCAATCTGCCTCAGAAACCCGCAAATTGCTATTGACAAAATACAACAATTCTGATAAAGCAGGCGAATTGCGTTGGGCGATCGCCCAACAGTATGCCAAAGCCGCAGATTTAAAATCAGCTTGGCAGTGGGCGAGAGAATTAACCACCCACAATCCCGACAGCGAACAAGCTCCAGAAGCAGCATTTTGGGTCGGAAAATGGGCAAAGCAACTAGGCCGCGAAGCAGATGCGAAGACAGCATTTGAGTACACTGTTGTACGCTATCCAGAATCATATTTCGCATGGCGATCGGCAGTATTTCTCGGCTGGCCAGTAGGCGACTTTACCACAGTCCGAGATTTGTCTCCCAAGGTAGTGCAACTCCCTCAGCGCCCGGAACCAACGGCCGGATCTCCTGCATTAAAAGAACTCTATCAACTAGGTCAAGATAGAGACGCTTGGAATCTGTGGCAAATAGAATTTACCAACCGCGTAGAGCCAAGTATTGCCGAACAATTTACCGACGGTTTAATGCGAGTCGGTGTCGGAGACAATTTAGACGGTTTGTGGATGATTGGGAGTTTGCGGCAGCGCGACAAACCCGATGATAGAACCGAATACCTCGCTCTCAGACAGCAGCCAGCTTATTGGCAAGCATTATATCCTTTTCCCTACCTAGAAACCATTGTCAAATGGTCGCAAGAACGACAAATAAATCCAGTATTAGTAACAGCATTGATCCGGCAAGAATCGCGGTTTATGCCTGCTATTAAATCAGTAGTTGGCGCGACAGGTTTAATGCAAGTAATGCCGGAAACAGGAACTTGGGTGGCGGAGAAAATCGGTCTCAAAAAGTATTCATTGGAGAATGTGGACGACAATGTTAAACTCGGCACGTGGTATTTGGATCACACTCACGACGAATACAAAAATAACTCGATGTTAGCTGTGGCTAGTTACAATGCGGGGCCGAATGCAGTAGCAGATTGGTTGAAGAGGTTTGATTTTAGTGACCCAGATGCTTTTGCCGAAAAGATTCCATTTCCTGAAACCAAAGGATATGTGAAATCGGTGTTTGAGAATTACTGGAATTATCTACGGATTTACAATCCAGAAGTTAATCAGTTGATGACTGAACATTATGAGGCTGCTCAGAAAAAAGCAAAGCCTTAGTAAATTTGTTTTGTAGTAAGGACTTCAGTCCTAATTCCCCAGGTTTGTAGTAAGGACTTCAGTCCTAATTCCCCAGGTTTGTAGTAAGGACTTCAGTCCTAATTCCCCAGGTTTGTAGTAAGGACTTCAGTCCTAATTCCCCAGGTTTGTAGTAAGGACTTCAGTCCTAATTCCCCAGGTTTGTAGTAAGGACTTCAGTCCTAATTCCCCAGGTTTGTAGTAAGGACTTTAGTCCTAATTCCCCAGGTTTGTAGTAAGGACTTTAGTCCTAATTCCCCAGGTTTGTAGTAAGGACTTTAGTCCTTTAAATTTGGAAAAGGACTAAAGTCCTCACTACAAACGCCTTGATTGCTGTTTACCAGACATAATATCAACGACATCCCAAGGAATCGCGAGTAGAAATCCCAGTTTGAGAATTAATTCCGCTGGCTTTGGTGCACAATTCTTTAACTTGTGCGCCGTCCATAATTGCATCAGTAAAATCAGCGCCGGTGATATTAACTCCGTCAAAAGTAGAACGCAACAAAATTGTTTCCGCTAAAATTGCATCGCTTAAATCTGCTTTAGTAAATTTAACTTGATCTATCATGGCATTAGTTAAATTTGCGCCATGCAAATTCGCCTGAGTCATCACCGATGCGCTCATAATTGCTCCCCGCAAATCGGCATTAGAAAAATTAGTTAAGTCCATATTAGCGTTAGAAAACTCAGCGGCGCGCAGCATTTGACCAGAAAAATCGCGTCTTGTCAGTTCGGCGTTGCTAAAGGACAGTGGCGGTGGGTAATATTTAGATTGAGCTTGGGCTGCGCGTGGGAGGATGAAGATAGTTAGTGCCAATAGGAATGCTGCTAGTTGCCGGAGTTTCATAAGTCTGATATTCTTGCAAGGTGGATATTTCGTAGTGTATCCCGAACTTTGGTCGATCGACTAAACAGTTACAATCTCAATTAATAGAGATGGAGATGAAAAACAAGATATGCTAAATTTTTTCTTAACTTGGATAGTAGCAGCGGTTTCGCTGGTGATTACCGCTAATATTGTACCAGGTATTTTGGTGACGAGCTTTCCGGCGGCGATGGTGGCTGCTGTGGTGATTGGATTTGTGAATGCGGTTGTCAGGCCGATTATTACATTGCTGACGCTGCCTTTGAGTATTATTACTTTAGGTCTGTTTTTGTTTGTTGTGAATGCAATTTCGCTTTCCTTGGCTTCGTGGTTGGCTGGTGCGTTCAGTATTGGTTTTGCGGTTAACGGTTTTTGGCCTGCTTTGTTTGGTTCGATTGTGTTGTCGTTTGTTTCTGGGTTGATCGGTCGATTTGTGTATGCCGACACTTTCGAGTAGTAAGATATTATCCTAGATAGTCGATCGGGCAAACTGCAACTGCTACTGTTACCGCAGAACCCACCTTAACCCCTCCTTGCAAAAGGGGGGTATTTTGACGGCGAAATATTTGTTTAGGGACTAAAAGCCTTTGACGGGCGGGCAGGATGTCCACCCCACAAGCAGATTCACTCTTTATGGAACAGGTATCTTGCCTGTTCTTGACAATGGTACAAGATATTTTGGCGATCGAACAAAGTGCGGCGGCTTCTGCTACACTAGGGGTCCCGACTTCTTTGGCGACAACATCTGAAGGATTGGGAACTTCTACAGAACTTAAAACCTCAGCCGGAAAAGTTTTTAACAGCCAATTTCGGGCTTGACACAGTTCCAGCAAGCCAAGTTCACCGACTTTAGTGTCTATTGTAGCAATACCTGCGATCGCACCTTCGGCTAAATGATAACTGCGACAGACATTTTGAATCGCAGTTTCGATTAATTCCTGCGGGGTTCCGGCTTGGCAACCTATCCCTATCCACAACACTCTCGGATGCCATTGAACCTTTGACACAGTAGATTCCGGCGCAAATCTTCTCTGAGTAAAACTAATCCAAATTCGCCCTTTAATAGTTGACCGATTTTCCCCATCCCAATACAATGAGTGTTTTTCTGGCAGACTGTTTTGCCACAAAGTAGAACCAACTTCTTGAATTACTTCTACAGTTTCTCCTCTCTTCATAGCTGCCGCCACTCCCGTCCAGTCGCCTGTCCCGCGATTCCAACCGCTGGGAATATCTAGCATATCTAAAGTAAATTTATCGCTCATGATTCAGTTATCTATTCCGTAGTTTCACTGAGGCTAGAATCTTAATTGTTTTTTTAACATGGTCAAATTAAAAGTTGTGTATAATATTTCTAGCATAAACTGCAAACAAGAAAATATTTAATATGGTAGAACTGAACCAGTTACTGTTAGAGTTTGAAAGCAACCTCACAAGGGAAGCAGTGACGAAAGAATGGAAAGAACGTCGCGACAGTTGGGTGAGGGAAGTGCAAGCAGCAGTTGAGCCATCACAGCTAGCAGAATATCTAGTTGAATTGGAATCAGACTTAGACCGGGAAGCGGTGCAAACTCACTGGAAACAGCGCCGGGAAAGTTGGGTAGAAGAATGTCAGGCAGCATCGACTACTGAAGAAGTATCAATTTTATTGCTGGAACTTGAAAGCAATACAACTTGGGAAGTAGTGGCCGATGAATGGGAGGACATTCGGGAGAGTTGGGTACAGGAAATGTACGAGTTTAACGAGTAGTATCGACGAGGCATAGCCTGTACAAAAATTTCATAAGGAATGAGAATTAAATAACTTCCACAAGTTTGTGGGACGCCCATCCCACAATGACAATTAAAATTGTAAGTTATTTAATTCGCGATCCTAAGCGGTAAGGTGCGCCCATAAGCACCCTACATATAGATGTTCTGCGTCCAGGAATGGATATGACCAATGACCAATGACCAATGACTAATGACTAATCTTTAACTAAAACCCCATTCAGAAAAATATCAGCGAGTCCTTCGGCCATTTCCTGCATTTGCTGCGGAGAAGCATTGGGTTCCATAATCGTATTTTGACTGAAACCCGCGACTGCAAACATTCCCAAAAACACCTGAGCAACAATCTTCGGATTCATCTTCCGATAAACTCCTTTTTCCATCGCCGTTTCAAAAAAAGCCTCAGCAACATCGCTCATTTTTCCGATGACTTCCAACTGAATTCTGTCGCGCAAATCCGGGTGAAACTGCGCCTCCAAAAAACACACCCGCATCATATCGCTATTCTCGCGGATATTTAGCATCCGTCGGCGCATCACCTGAGCCACTGCTTTGTAACTGCCCATCTCGCTCAATTCTGTCAGCAAATCCGTCAATATTTCCACCCATCCTTCCGTCGCTACCTGAATCAAAATTGCTTTTTTATTATCAAAATGCCGAAATAGCGTACCCTCCGCCACCCCTGCCGCCGCTGCTAAATCGCGAGTTGTGGTACCGTCGTATCCGCTGCGGGCAAACAACCGTTGAGCCGCTTGTAAAATCCGCTTTTTGGTTTCTGTTTCTGAAGGAGGAGACTGATTAAAAATTCGCATGGCTTTGCAATCGGTAATTGGCGACTTAAATAGAAGGAAGAAGGAAGATGGAAGAAGGAGGAAGACATACACAGCAAGCTTGAGCGCGAGCCGTATTTTACGTTTAATTAGGTGGATTCACTTGGAACTGTGGGTTTGGGACGGGCGGGCGAAATAATGTTAAGTTTTAAGTTGTCCACGACTTTAATCCCAAACTCAAAACTCCTTGCCGGGCCCCAGACCCTTTTTGAGATTTGCTGTATCAGCCTAACATCTGCGACGCAACAGATCGCTTATGCCTCCAAAAATCTTTATCCTTAGAAAAGAGTCTCTGGCATTGAGCGCCAACATTTATTTGTTTGACAATCCAAAATCTAAAATCTAAAATCTAAAATCGAATGACCCCGCAGTTCCAAAAACCACGCGCGGCGAAGCTATCCCCTAGGGAATCGCCCCGCCCAACTCGATTCATCGCCTCCCTGCTGGCTGCTGTAATGCTGTGGTGGGGAATTTGCCCTCAAATCGCCTCCGCCCGCGAGAACCCCGCTAACGGCTCTCCAGCAATGTCTGTTCAACCGTCGCTCGATCGAGTTATCAAGCAAGTCACCGAATTTAAGCTCGACAACGGCATGACATTCGTGGTATTGGAAAGACCACGATCGCCCGTAGCCTCGTTTCTAATTCACGCCGATGTTGGTGGCGCAAACGAACCCGACGGTCAAACCGGAGTCGCCCACTACCTCGAACATCTAGCCTTCAAAGGCACGCCAAAAATCGGCACTACCGACTACAAAGCCGAAAAGCCACTGCTAGAAAAACAAGACGAACTCTTCGAGCAAATGCAAGCAGCCAAAGCCAACGGCAAAACCGAAGAAGTCGCCACATTAAAAGCAGAATTTGACAAAGTTGAAGCCGAATCTGCGCAATTTGTCAAGCGCAACGAATTTGGAAAAATTGTCGAGCAAGCAGGCGGAGTCGGACTAAATGCCGCCACTTCTATCGACTCCACAATGTATTTTTATAGCTTACCAGCTAACAAGTTAGAGCTGTGGATGTCGATGGAATCGGAGCGATTTCTAGAACCAGTATTTCGGGAATTCTACAAAGAAAAACAGGTAATTTTAGAAGAGCGCAGGCTGCGAACTGAAAATTCGGCGATCGGACAAATGGTGGAAGTTTTTGCCGCCAAAGCTTTCTCTGTCCATCCCTACCGCCGCCCAGTAATTGGCTACACTGAAGACATTAAAAACCTCACCCGCAGCCAGGTGCAGAATTTTTTTGATAGTCACTACATCCCCAGTAAACTGACTGTGGCGGTGGTAGGAGACGTGAAAGCTGCGGAGGTGAAGCGACTCGCGCAAATTTATTTCGGGCGCTACAAGGCGAAACCAGCGCCTCCTGAATTGCAAATTGTGGAGCCTCCGCAAACGCAAACTAAGGAAGTCACGCTGAAGTTAAAAACTCAACCTTGGTATTTGGAAGGATACCACCGACCGGCGATGAATCATCCCGACAATGCGGTTTATGAAATCATTGGTTCTTTGCTCAGCAGCGGCCGCACTTCTCGGCTTTACAAGTCTTTAGTAGTAGAAAAGCAGTTAGCTTTGGCTGCTCAAGGTTTCAGCGGTTATCCGGGGGAAAAGTATCCGAATTTGATGTTATTTTACGCTCAAACTGCTCCTGGTCGCACGGTGGATGAAGTAGCGCTGGCTTTGAGTCAAGAAATCGAGCGATTGAAAACTGAGCCGGTTTCTGCTGTGGAATTGGAGCAAGTGAAAACTCAGGCGAGAGCTGGTTTATTGCGATCGCTCAATTCTAATATGGGCATGGCATTTTCGCTGCTGGACTATCAAGTGAAAACTGGTTCATGGCAAAATTTGTTTAAGCAATTGGATGCGATCGCGGCTGTGGCTCCGGCTGACATTCAACGTGTTTCTCAGGCAACTTTCCGCCCGGAAAATAAGACAATTGGTAAGCTTTTGCCACTTTAAGTTTCCGGTTGCATCGAAATGATATAGAGGACACGGCAGTGCCGTGTCCCTACCCCGATTAATTGTAGGGACACGGCACTGCCGTGTCCTGACTTTGGGTAATATTAATTCCGATCCAACCGGAATAGATATCAGTTATCAGTTAACAGTCAACAGTCAACAGTCAACAGTCAACACAATAATAAACTTAGGAGAAAGAATGAAAAGGACTAAATTGAAACTAAAAAAAGTAAAGTTATTTCTGCTATCCCTTTGCTTTTTTACTGTTTCATTGGGTACGTTTAATTTGTTACCTTCCTTCGCGGCAGGGCCAAAACACTATGACGAATTAACATTCCCGCAGGTGCCAGAAATCAAACTGCCTAAATACACTCGCTTCGAGCTAAAAAATGGCATCCGAGTTTATCTGATGGAAGACCGGGAACTCCCGTTAGTCGGGGGAACGGCGCTATTTCGCACGGGCGATCGCTTTGAACCGGCTGATAAAATCGGACTGGGAGGTTTGACGGGAGAAGTGATGCGAACTGGAGGCACGAGTCGGCATACGGCTGATGAACTAAATCAGTTGCTAGAACGGCGAGCAGCTTCTGTAGAAACGGGGATTGATGTTAGTTCTGGTAGCGCTAATTTTAGTGCTTTAGCTGAAGATATTGAGCCTGTATTTGATTTGTTTGCGGAAGTAATTCGGGAGCCAATTTTTGAAGCAGAAAAGTTGGATTTAGCGAAGAACCAAACCCAAGGTGCGATCGCCCGTCGCAATGACGCTCCTGACGATATTACCAGCCGCGAGTTTGAAAAGCTGATTTATGGCGATCGCAGTCCCTACGCGCGCAGTGTAGAATACAAAACTCTCGCAAATATTTCCCGCGACGATTTGGTGAGTTTCTACCAGAAGTATTTCCACCCCAAGAATATGATTTTGGGTATTTCTGGTGACTTTGATACTGCTAAAATGCGATCGCTCGTCGAGCAAAAATTCGGCAACTGGCAACCAACTCAGAGTGCAGAAGTGCCACCATTACCAACAGTATCAGCAGCCAATCAAGGCGGCGTATTTTTGGTAAATCAGCCGCAATTGAGTCAAAGTTACGTGCAGATGGGGCATTTGGGCGGAATGCTCAACAGTCCAGATTACGGTGCTTTGGACGTGATGAATGGGGTTTTGAACGGTTTTGGCGGGCGTTTGTTCAATAATGTGCGATCGCGCCAAGGTTTAGCTTACACAGTTTACGCCGCTTGGAGTCCGAGATATGACTATCCGGGAGTGTTTGTCGCTGGTGGCCAAACGCGATCGGACGCGACAGTACCATTTATCAAGGCAATTCGCGCTGAGATCGATCGCATCCGTACCGAACCAATTACCGCCGAAGAATTAGCTTTTGCTAAAGATTCCACCCTCAATTCTTTCATCTTCAAATTTGAAAATCCCAGTCAAACTTTGTCCCGACTAATGCGCTACGAATACTACGGTTATCCCGAAGACTTCATTTTCCGCTACCGCCGCAGCATCGAAGCAGCAACAATTGCCGACGTGCAGCGCGTAGCCAAGACTTACTTGAAACCGGAGAATTTGGTAACATTAGTAGTGGGAAATACTGAGGGAATTCAACCGCCATTATCTAGTTTGGGAACTGAGGTAAAAGTGCAATCAGTCGATATCACAATTCCCTCGGCAACTTGACGATGATTAGTGTGACACACCTGGCTATTGTCAGGTGCGTCACTGTGAGATTGTCAATTTTATTTGTGAAGTTTCTTTCTTCGACGCACCCTACGGCGAACTGTATTTTGTAGGGTGCGTCGCTGCTGAGACTCCGATCTTTCTTTGGGGGTTTGCTTTCTTCGACGCACCCTACGCTAACTAATTTTTTCTCTAGGCTGCTCTTTTTTTGCCACTAAACCCTGACTGTCTCACTCTGGCAGTTTGGCGCACTCATAATTTTCTACAATTTATTTTTATGCTTTATAAACGAGGTTTTTGGGGTCGTCGGTAAACTCTTTCCAAAGTCCTACCTTTATACTCATTATCTTCATCACAAGGTGAAACATTACACTCTAAAGACATTGCTAATTGAACAGATTGTGCCAGTTTTTTTTGAGCCATATCTTTCTGATTGATGGAAATATAAATATCAGCGATCTGAATTAACACTAAAGATTGGAATGCTTTATTTGTAATCATTTGTCTGATGTTTTCTGATTCTTCAAATAAACCAAACTCTGCCATTTCTACCGCAACTCTAACTTTAGTGTCCTCGTCTTTGGCTAATTTTGCATTGTCGAAAAGTTGTTGTTTTTGAGCTTCAGTAATTTTTTTAATTTCCAAATTACTGTTAGCTGGTGGTGGCATTTTTTCAATAGCAGCCAAAGCTTTATTTCTTGACTCTACAAGAGTTAAAGATTCAGCAATATGACGTGCTTTTTGCATATTTCCAGATTGAGCATATTTAAGGGCAATTTCTGCTAATAATTGTTGCAAGCTATATTCATTGCTCAAATCTAAACCAAAGTTATATAAATTACCATTAAATATACAAACATCAGGTCTTGTTATAAAGCATCTTTCCCCTGAAGCTTTGGCTAAAGCCGGAGTTAAAAGAATGGCGAAAAAATAAATTATGCCAATTAAATAGTGACTTGTTTTCATGGCAATCAGTACAGTAGAAAATATTATTCAATTTAATATAACATTTTTTACTCCAATACTGCGGACAGTTTTTTGGGTAGCGACGGAAACCCTCATTCTACCGTTAATATTTCACCTCCTAACGAACCCGGAGAAAACCGAGAGGAGTATTTTCGCAAGAGGGCACCAAAGATTGCGTCCAACAAAAAAGCTTTGACTGTCAAGCTTGCTGACAGGATATCCAACACGGAATCTAACCTAAAAATAAATCAACGGCTTTATCAAAAGTATGTGAAAGAGTTTCCTTTGTTTAAGGAACTGCTTTACAATCAAGATGATGTTGACCTGCTGCCAATGTGGAACCGTCTCATCCAAGCATCTACTTGAGCTTTGGTGCAGTTTTTGTTTCTTCGACGCACCTTACGGCTAACTAACGAAAATCGCGACATTTCACGTCAGCCGATCGGGATCGACACCCAACTCCCGCAACTTTGCCGCCAATACCTCCGCCCGCTGACGTTCCTGTTGGGCCCGCAGCCGTTCCTGTTGGGCCTGTTCCGAGCTCCACAGCAGCAAATTTCCAGCCTCATCCCACCAACGCAGCCAATTCATAGTTTGCCCCAGCCGTTCCCCCGACCAAATCCCCAGCCACAAATCTAACTCTGGAATCCGCACCCGTCCCTCAGCATCAGCGGTCTGGGCTGCATAACTACCATTTTGCAGATACCGCACTTCCAGCTTGGGCTCGTAGGGGTCGTAGGTAACATAGGTGGGCACTTGCAGAATCTGTTCGTAGAAGTAGAGCTTGCCGTAGGGAGGAGTCGATCGCGCCGACAGTTCGGCGTAATCTTCGTTAGACAAAAACTCCATCACCACCGATACCGGCGCACCCTCCAGATTCGGCGTGTAGCTGCGGCGAATGGTGCCCTCTGCGACTCGATGCACTTGCGGCACGTAAAACCAATCCGGTGCTTTGACTACAGTCTGCTTATTTACTGTCGCTACCAGTCCAAAATTGGAACCGATTAGGGCGATCGGCTGAATGCGTCCGGCGGCTCCCAGAGCATCGGTGAGGGCGGCAGCAAGGGGCGGTTGTTGAATATTTTCCACAGGATCGTCCGGTAAAATAAAGTCGGCTGGTAAGGCTTCCCAGGTAATAGTTGGTGCTTGGGAACTCGCAGGAATTTGAACAACCATTTGCTTATACCATTTGAGTTTTTATATTAACAAAGAAACTGCTTGTAATGAGGACTTTAGTCCTTATAAGATTTTGAGGACTAAAGTCCTCACTACAAACCATACTCAACTAAAAATCAATGCTCAAAGGAGCTCTCGGAAACGGAATCACATCCCTAATATTGCCCATTCCCGTCATAAACTGCACCAGCCTTTCAAAGCCCAAACCAAAGCCAGCATGAGGCACAGTACCGTAGCGGCGCAAATCCAAATACCACCACAATTCCTCCTTATTCATACCCTGCGCTTCCATGCGCCGCTCCAAAACATCCAGCCGTTCTTCCCGTTGAGAACCGCCGATGATTTCCCCAAGCTTAGGAGCTAAAATATCCATTGCTCGCACGGTTTTTTCGTCATCATTTAAACGCATATAAAATGCTTTAATTCCGACGGGATAATCCCTGACTATTGTCGGTTTTTTAAACAAATCCTCAGCCAAATAGCGCTCGTGTTCCGACTGCAAATCCAAACCCCAACTTACTGGAAAATCAAACTTTTTGTCTGCTTTTTCCAAAAGTGCGATCGCCTCCGTGTAAGTAATCCGCTCAAATTGGTTGTTAATGATATTTTCCGCAGTCGCCAAAACCGTTTTGTCAATGCGTTCGTTAAAAAACTCCATATCTTCCGGGCAATGCTCCAGCACATACTTAAAAATGTACTTTAAAAAAGCCTCAGCCAAATCCATATTTCCCAGCGAATCGCAGAAAGCCATTTCCGGCTCAATCATCCAAAACTCAGCCAAGTGCCGCGAAGTATTAGAATTTTCCGCTCGAAAAGTTGGGCCAAAAGTGTAAACATTGCCGAAAGCCATCGCCATGATTTCCGCTTCCAACTGGCCGCTAACTGTTAGATAAGCGCGCTTCCCAAAAAAGTCTTTCGCATAATCAACTTCTTGGGAATCAGTGCGCGGGATATTTTTCAGATCAAAGTTAGTAACGGCGAACATTTCCCCCGCACCTTCGCAGTCGCTAGCAG
>PVWI01000266.1 GCA_003003725.1 filamentous cyanobacterium Phorm 6
CGCAGGAGCACCTCAGCCAGACTTTTGGAGAATACGGCACAGTAAAGCGCATTCAATTGCCTGCTGACCGCGAAACAGGTCGGATGCGTGGCTTCGCTTTCGTAGAAATGTCTACTGAAGCCGAAGAAACCGCAGCCATTGAGGCTCTTGACGGTGCTGAGTGGATGGGTCGCGACCTCAAGGTCAATAAGGCAAAACCCCGTGAAGAACGTGGTTCTTCTAACAGCGGTAACTGGGGTAACAACGACCGCTCTTCTCGCCGCTACTAAACCACCCCTGCTAAATTTTTAGCTGGTTTGTGTGTTAGACCCGATCGAGCTCGGAGTCAACAATCATTCTCTGTTGAGAATAGTTGATTCGGCGATCGTACCGGGTCTTAAAGTCCTCAAAATATTGCTAGACAATACTTTGAGGTTTTTTTATGGGAAAATTTTATTAAATGATGACCAAATAATAGGATGTGCAGTAAATTAAGCGCAATATTTGTAGGTGCAGGTTTTACCAACAATCTACAATTTAGACAAACAATCTATATAAACCCGTCCCCACCACGGGACATAATTTGATTACGGGCAATTCAACGGACATGATATGACTGGTATGCTGAAAAAACTATTTAGGCAAATTTCTAAGCTAGGTAGCGATGAACAATTTCTGCATTTCACAGAAAATGTAGAAGTTATAATATCGAAAATTCTATCACTGGCGATGATTTTGGTAATTATCGTCAGCGTTTGCGATTTGATAATTTTTTTAACAAAAGAATTATTCGACGATCACGAGACTTTTTTGTTAAAAGATACATTGTTTGTCATATTTGGGTTGTTTTTAAATGTTTTAATTGCGCTGGAAATATTGGAAAATATTACAGCTTATCTGAAAAAGCACGTAATTCAAGTAGAGCTAGTTATTGTAACTTCTTTGATAGCAGTATCTCGAAAAATTATCATTCTTGACCTCGAAAAAAAAACCGCAGCCGACTTGATTGGTTTAGCAGCAGCAATTTTCGCGCTTTCCATCAGTTACTTGATAGTGCGGTATGCCAATAAAGACAATGATTAATATGGGGCATTGGGCATAGGGAATTGGGCCTAGGGCATTGGTATGTTAGAAAGCTGACTAACAAGTAACCACTAACTATTACCTATTACCCAATGCCCAATGCCCAGTCGTACCTAATTTACCTGATAAAGGCTATAGATTTATTCTAATAAACCAGGAGGAGGCACAATTTCAATTCTGCCTTTTTCAAAGTCAACAACTGGCACAATCTCTTGGACAAAAGGAATCAAAACTTTTGTTGATTTAGGCTGTTGAACGCGAATTTTTCGTGGTTTGCGAGTATTTCTGGGGTCTTGTGGTGGTTGAGGAGTTTCAAGCTGTTTTAGCCTTTCTAGTTCTGCGGCGATAATTTCCGGCGGCGTTAGATTGGTTTCTACTTCTAAAAGGTCATTACCTGCGGCAATAATATCACTTACCTTACCTAAGATTTCCCCGGTTAACTGGTTAAAAACTTCCATACCGATCAAATCTTGGACATAAAACTCATCAGGTTCGAGGTAAGGTCGATCGGTCTTTTCAACAAACAACTTACAGCCCCGCAGGGTCTCAGCACCCGATCGGTCTTCCACACCCTCTATCTCTACAGCATACAGTCCTTTGCCCGGAATGTAGCGACCGCCCAAAAACTCGATCGGTTCCGGTTCAGTTTTGTTAGGGCGCAAAATCCACCGCTTCCCCGGTTCGATAAACCTTTCCGGGAAATCCGAATCGGGATAGACTCGCACTTCTCCATCCAAACCTTGAGCTGCTACAATCTTACCGATTTCTATCCATTCAGACATAAACTTTTTGCGAATTGGGAATTAGGAATTGGGAATTGGGAATTGGGAACTTGTGCTTAGCGTAGCCGAAGTATTGGGAATTGGGGCAAAAAGCATCTTCCCAGAAAAGCATTGGTAGCAAACAACAAATAACTACTGACTAATGACTACTGACTACTGACTAATGACTTCTTTACACCAACCCCGTCCTCAGCGCCACAACTGCTGCTTGCACGCGGTCATCCACTGCCAACTTATTCATAATACCGCGAACGTGAGTTTTAATAGTATTTGGGCTCAAATAAAGCAGCGCTGCAATTTCTGGATTGCTGTTACCTTCCACCATTAATCTTAGCACCTCCAATTCCCGCTGCGACAACTGACCAAAAGTAGTTGTAGAGGCAGGCATTGGCGGTTTGAGGTGTTCTATGACAGTCCGAGCAATTTGAGGGTCGAGGTATGTAGCCCCCTCTGCTGCCGCTGCGATCGCCGCTAACAGCCTATCTACGGAAGCGCCCTTAATACAATAAGCATCAGCACCACTAGAAAGTGCAGCAATAATTTCAGTTTCTGCCGTGTGAGAAGTTAACATTACCACTCGAACGGACGGCAGTTGTGCTTTAATTTGCTGCGTCGCTGCGATTCCGTCCAGCCGAGGCAAACCGATATCCATCACAATAATATCAGGTTTGAGTTTCAGCGCGGCTGCTACACCTAAATAACCGTCTTCTGCTTGTCCTACTATTTCTATTTCTGGGCAATCTGCTAAAACTTGCTCTAATCCCAGTTGCATCATCGGATCGTCTTCAACAATTAAAATTCTCATAATACGAAGGAAGAAGGAAGAAGGAAGAAGGAAGAAGGAAGAAGGAAGATTAAAAAAGGAAGATTAATGACTAATGACTAATGACCAATGACTAATGACTAATGACTAACTTTTAAAACTTCAACCAATTCGCCCGGCCAAACCCAAGTTTCTGCTGCTGGCAAAACTGCTAAACCAGTCGTATTAGCGAGGTTAATTAAATTCGCTGAATTTTGGCTACCGCTAGCAGGTTCAAATTCCCAAATTCCGGCAACTAAATGTAGTTTACCCCAAACATAAGTTTCGCGCTTGCCGTGCGATCGCAATTCAGCATGACACCGAGCTTTTACAAACTCCGGCCCCCAAGCATCCGCGCCCAGCCCAGAAATCTTTCTCAAAGCAGGCACAACAAACCGCCAACAGCAAACTAAAGCTGAAACCGGATTTCCCGGCAAACCAAAATAGAGACAATCCGAAGTTTTTCCATCTCGTTTAAACTGAGCAACAGTTAAAGGCTTCCCCGGTTTAATCGCCACAGCACTAATGTGAATTTTACCTCCCAAATCCGCCAATATCTTCTCAATATAATCGTAATCTCCTACCGAGACACCACCCGTAGAAAGCACCACATCTGCTGTCGATACAGCTTGGGCGATCGCCTTTTTTAGCACATCTTCATTATCAGGAACAATCCCCAATCTTACCACTTCCAATCCCATTTGCGTCAACAAAACAGTCAAAGCATACTGATTCGAGTCTACCAGTTTACCCGCTGCCAAAGGTTCGTCTGGCGATACCAATTCGTCACCAGTCGAAAAAATTGCTGCGCGCACACGGCGGTAAACCGGAACTTGAATGCACTGTGCAGTTGCTAACACCGCCATTTCTGGGGCATTGATAACTGTAGCGGGAGTTAGCAAAGTTGTTCCTGCTTGATAAAAAGCACCTTTGTGCCTGACAAATGCTTGCGGCTTTTCAGGAGAAACTAAGATAAAAATACGATCGCCCTCACGCCGCGTTTCCTCCTGCATTACAACCGTATCAGCACCCGCAGGCATCACAGCACCCGTAAAAATGCGCGCCGCTTGCCCCGATTTCACAGTATTTTCAGGCTGATATCCCGCTGGAATCTCTTCAACTACTTCGAGTACCGTTGGTTTTTCGGCACTGCTGTTTTCCACATCAGCAAACCGCACCGCGTACCCATCCATTGCCGAATTGTCCCAATAGGGAAAATCGAGGGAACCAGTGACGGCGGCAGCCAAAATGCGCCCCGATGCTGCCAGCAAGTCTACAGTTTCTACATCTCGCTGACTGTCGAGGGGTTGCGCCAAATTTAGTATTATCGATTCTGCTTCTTTTACTGACAGCATGACTGTTTCCTGCGATCGCTCTGCGATTATTTTAACAGTCCTGCACGCAAAAAATACTTTGACAAACTACCCAGATCGGCAAAGCGTGCAGTGCGCACATAAGCTAGTAGCTGCGTAGAGGACTGTTTAACAAAATAGCATAGCTGACGGTGTTATAATTTTTTCTTCCACAATCAAGCTGAATTTCAGTGTAAATTGCTTATGACTATTTATCGATCGCTTTTTCGACTAAATTCGTTTTGCTTTTTATTCTTAGGGCTGGCGATCGGTGTCAGTCTATTTTTAGGCTTAAAAGTAAGCGATTTATTTTTTTATCCTTATTTCTCTCCCAATCCCAATATCGCCTTTTTAACTCGGACATTCCAGCTTTTATGTTCCGTACCAGTAATTGTTTGTGCTTTCACCTACGGCTTAGAAAAAAAAATTCAACCCCGCCATCCCGCCACACAATTTATTTTATTTTCAGCTCTTTTAACAGGTGGATTTCTGCTGAATGAAATTTACAGAATTCATATATATATGATAAAATTAGGAATTCCCAAGCTCGGAGTATGTCTGCTGTACGCTATTATTTTATTTTCTTACGGATGGGTTTTTCAGCGAGAATTAAAGGAGACTCCCTATCAAATATTGTTGGCTGGTGTGGCGTTGTTATTTTTCGCGATCGCCGTAGACTCACTGCATTTAAAAAACCAAACAATTGCCAGTTTACTGGAAGGAGTACCTAAATTGTTTAGCGCCATCGATATAGCATTTTATTATTGGTGTGTTTGTAAGTTATTTTTAGTAAAAAACTTTTCTAAAATTAATGAAGTCTAATTATCAATTATATCGTTTCCGGTCGATTGACATATCTAAAATTGGTTCTTAGTGCGGACTTTAGTCCGCTCCATGAAAGCGGACTAAAGTCCGCACTACGAACCAACCGTTTTTGTTATAATAATCGCTCGGACATGATATTATCACCAAAAAAGTAGCAGTAATTAGCTGTACAATCGGCGCGGCAGTCAATACTAGACTTGCATTGCACAAGTCCTGGATTAATATATAAACCGCAGATTTAAGGCAGATGCAACACTGATACACGCAGATAATTTTAGATAAGCTGCATTACCGACTGTTTTTGCGATCGGATGCAGCGCCATCGCAAAAACGGTATAGCCTTTCTCAATTTTCGTGAAGTACGCCGACTTGGCAATTACCAGATATCTTGCAAAATCCGTCTCATATCTTGAAAAGTATCTGCGTCCATCAGTGTTGCATCTGCCTCAATCTGCGGTTGACCGAGCGCTCGAAAACTTATCAAGTCTACTGATTACCAATTACCTGTTTTCCAATCGTACCTCATGTTGCACCAGACAGGCTATATTCCAATACGGTTCACTTAAGACAGATCCCCCCTAACCCCCCTTGAAAAAGGGGGGGACAAGAATGCTCTCAAAGTCCCCCTTGCTTTCGGGGGATTTAGGGGGATCTCCGGCGCATAAATAGTGTTAAGTAAACCGTATTGGGCTATATTCTTATTTTTTGCAATCTAGAGTCGATTCAGTGTCGCAACTTCCGTAAAATCAACGCCTGCAATAAACTTCCAGCAGTACATAATAGAAGCCAGTCTGGCATTTATCTAGGTTAAAAATTTGTTTTAATGACACTAAATAACGGTGTAGAAACAGTTCATTTCGATCGCAAAACTAGGGACGCGGAGTCTTAGGAATGTACTTAACAGCCGTCTTGTCCGAAAGCGGTTCGATCTGCTTTTGATTGACCAAAGCTTGATGAATTAGCGCCGTAGCACTCCCCCGACTGAGTAACTCGTTCGGATTGAGAACTCTCGCGTCTGGATAGTTAACCACTATATTTGCCTGTGTCGCTGCTGCTACTGCATCAACCGCATTTTTAGGAATCTTATCGGCATCTTTATAGTATGATTTGAGAAACTCTAATGCCGAAATTTGAGAAGTTGCAACGGGACTTTTTACCGTCGTTGCCGGAACAGTTTTAGCCGGTTTGGGTTGCTGCTGCTGCCTTGATATTATAGGCAATAGCGGCTGCATTAAAACAGTTGATGCTAAGGGAAATACCAAACGATTCCTAGTAGCTTTTCGACGTTGATTTGCAGGTGCTATACGTGCGGCGGCTTGACTCGCTGCTACAGGGCGATCGTAATTCAAGTCTAAACCCTTCATTAAGGCAACTAATGCTTGTACCTTAGTCAGTGGCTGCTGCGGACGAAACTGATTTCCCGGAAAGTCTTTCATGAATCCCGCTTCATAAGCTTCTTTAATCGGACGTTCTGCCCAATAGCCTTGAGGCACGTCCTTAAAGGTACTTCCACTGGGTATATTTTTATTAGCCATTGTTGGACGATCGAAAGCTTGGCGAATCATCGCTGCAAATTCGTCGCGATCCACCTTTTGTTTTGGTCTAAACATTCCGTTGGGATATCCCGTAACAATGCCTTTTTCAGCTAAGGGTTTAATAAATGGACGCGCCCAGTAATTCGACGGTACATCAGGAAATGTCGATTTGGCTTGTTGAGCAGCAACTTGCTGGGAACTTAGCACAAAACCAGCGCCGCTCACACTAACGAGCAAAGCTAAAAACGAACCCTTGACTAGCGGTAAATGCCAGCGATTACACATGATAAAACATCCTCTTGTTGTTTGACAATTGCAGTGATTTGTGGGGCTGGTAATTTCGATTCAGCACTAATTTTGGTGCAAAATCGGAACTACAAACCCTCGTTTTATTTGTCGGCACTCTAGCGGTCTTCTGCCGACACATCTAACTCTTCGCGCCGCAGCGTTTCTGTTGACTCAACAGTCTCTTTTTCCACTTCTTTTCTGATGTTAACTTCTTCGCGCAGGAAAGTTTGTTTTTTGATATCGGCAGTTTCTTCGTGCAGTTCCATACGCACCGTCTCTTGTTCTCCGAAGGCCGCCTCTGGACTGACTGGAGTGCCTGCATTTTCTGGAGTTAAGTGTTCAATTACAGCGCGCTCTTTTGCTACAGGAACTGAAACTTTTGCTGTCTCAGTTTCTACTCGCTTGCTAATTATTACTTCGCCAGTTTTGTGGCGGGTTTTGCTTGCAATCAATCGTTCTTCGTAAAGTCGGAATTTTTGATGGTCTTGCTCGTTCATCTGGTACAGTTCAGGATCTCGATCGTAACTATAAGTGTTGCGGTCATAACCAGCAGTCGTAGCTTGGTTAGATACAGGAGGCGGCACAGAAACTGGAGCGGATGGGGTGACAATTCGTGATGCTTCTAAAGGCAGTGAGGCTTCTACAGGTGCAGATGCTCCGGCCGTGGGAGTGCGATAAACTTTCCGCACTTGTTCTTCGTAATCGTAATCAACGACCATCCCGTTTTCGTATCTGGCTAGGTTTTCGACTTGCTGTTTGTTCTGCAAACCTCTGGCGTAAACGCGCCTGGTATTGATATCTACTCGACAAATACCGATGGGAACTAATACTTTTTTGCCAAAAATCCAAACACCTGTTTCAACTGCAAAATATCGAAAACGCCCTGTTTCATCAACTAGCACGGTATCGACCGTGCCAATTTTTTCATCGGTATTTCCTGCACAGACATCGAACCCTTTGATATCTTCACCATCAAATGCTTCTTCGCGGTAGCTGGGATTAAAATCTTCTATTTTGTAAAGTAACATTTTTATTTTACTCACTATGTTGCGTTAATTTTAGCTAGAAATCGCTTTCGGTACATCCTGCTAATGAAAGATTGTGTAGTAATAAAAAATAAATAATGTTATAACTAACGGTAGATATGTTACTTATAAATTTACAGTAAAATAAAGTTTCAACGATAAGGATTAATTTTTTATGACATACAATCCAGAACCACTGAGCAGTGAAGTTGCTGAGCCTACAATTGTCAATACGGCGGTTAATTACCACGATCGAGTCCGGTGGGGGGCTGTTTTGGCAGGAATTGCGATCGCCCTGACCGGTCAACTTTTGTTAAGCGCTTTGGGAGCCGCGATCGGGTTGAGCGCGGGTGCAACGGGTGCTGATGCGGGCTCTGTTAGTTTGGCGGTAGGAATTTGGTCGATTGTTAGTTTGCTAATTTCCTTATTTTTGGGCGGTTGGGTAATGGCTCAAAGCTGTGGCCCCATGACTAAGAAAACAGCTATTTTGAATGCAGCAATTCTTTGGGGAAGTACATTAGCACTTAGTTCTTGGCTGTTAGCAAGCGGGATATCTGGTGCTGCTGAGGCTGTCGCGGCTAATGCTGGAGAAATTGCCGATCGAGTACAGCAACAGGGCGGCGTTAATATACCCAATCAAGTGCAGAATGTAGACCCAAATCAAGTTCGCGATATTGCTGGAAATACAGCTAAAGCTACTTGGTCATTTCTACTCGGCTCTTTGCTGAGTTTGGCAGCGGCAATGATTGGTGCTGCTGTTGGCGCTCGTAAACCCCGCGTTTATATTTGATTGGCGGTGATACTGCAAATCCGACCGCCGCAGCCAATCTGATTATTTTATGCCATTGGGATGATGCTTCATTCATTCTTGGAGCAGACGATAAAGCTAAAATTTTTAGATCGGATATTGACATGATTAAAAGGAGACAAAGTAATGAAAACACATGAAATGTGGCAAAAATATACATCTTTAACAAGTTCGTTATTGGTGACGGCAACAGCTTTAGTTGCTCCCTCTTTCGCAGCCAACAAAAATCCAACTCCATACAAAGTTGAAGTTCAAAATCAAGGTGAATCTCTACTAGCACAAATACCCGATAGCTGCCGCCAGGTGGTTGCCGGTAACGGTCTTAATGTGCGGCAAGAACCGACGATCGACAGCCAAGCGATCGGCCTGATCGGCTCCGGCAGAACTGTGACAATTCAAAGTCTGGGCGAGAATGGTTGGGTACCAATTACAGCACCGCTAAAAGGCTACGTATACGGGGGTTTTCTCGGAGAGTGCGAAGCGGCAAATTCTCCGCCTCCTACTGACTGCCGCCTAGTTGCAGCCCTCAGAGGAATTAACGTATATCAAACACCTTCGAGTGATGGGGAAACGGCTGGTTTCGTTGCGAAGGGACGAAGGGTGACGATTGAAAGGTTAGGAAGCGATGGTTGGGGGCCAATTACAGTACCTCTCAAAGGCTA
>PVWI01000267.1 GCA_003003725.1 filamentous cyanobacterium Phorm 6
CTAAAGTCGGTTGAAACCGACTGAAGAAAGGTGACAAATATTTGATTGTTTATTTAATTTGCTTTTCAGTCCTCTTTTAGAGGACTTTCGCTATGAGACGGGGGTTTTCAACCCCCGGCGGACTTGTGGGGTAGCAAAGAGATTTTGGTTGCGGAAATGTTCGATTCCCTACGGGATAGCTATGCTTCACGCACTTTTTGCACATCATTTTCTAATATGGAATCCAATCTAACTTATCAATCCATTCTTCGGCTTCAGTAGTTTCCCAAATAAAATGAATTGTTTCTGCCCATCTGCCGATACTTCCACTTGGACGCACCCAAACTAATCCCCAACTTTGTCCCCCTGCGGCCCAATGTTCTTCCAAATGTCCGGGAATACTTTTGCGGTTATCCGTCACCAATAGTCGTTTCGATGATTCCAAATAAATGAGAATCTCTGAATCTAAGGTTCCTAATGTTGGTGCATTTGAATCGCCCACCCGCAAAATATCTATCTCCGGCTGGAGGTTTAAAACAGCACTTTTGAGCTTAGGCGGCAAATTTTCATCGAGTAAAAAACGGATTTTCACTTAAGGTTAAGTAACTCCTGTTCTCGTTGTGCTTTAATTGCTCTCAAACGCAATGCTAGAGGAGATAGATTAGCCAACCCTTCCTGATAGCGCTCTTCACGCCACTTCGCCAGCCGCAACATATAAGCATCCATCTGTCTGCGATTTTGCAGATAATACGTTAGTGTCGCGTAAATCTTCTCTAAATTCAGAGTGGGTAATTCCACCAGAATTTGGTCGGGCGAATATCCATCCAAGTAATATTTAATCACGTCGTCGATGCCGATCCGATGTCCTTTGATGCGGATGTCATCGGGGTCGAGAAACTCAAAATAGTCTTCTAGTTGCATCGGTTTATCTCCCAATACTTAGTTGATAGCATTTTATCATAAATTGGGATGTGCGGGGTGGCGAGAAACCGGGCCTTTCGATTTTAGATTTTAGATTTTAGATTGGGAATTATCGTCAGAAACCGGGTTTTTTCCGAGAATATCAATACACCACCGAAAAACCCGGTTTCTTTGGTTTATGTCGTAGTCCGATTATTTGTCTAGGGGGCTGTTTGTTTGTCCGCGAGTCCAACCGGGGTTGAAACCCCTGTCTCATAGCTAAAGTCGGTTGAAACCGACTGAAGAAAGGTGACAAATATTTGATTGTTTATTTAATTTGCTTTTCAGTCCTCTTTCAGAGGACTTTCGCTATGAGACGGGGGTTTTCAACCCCCGGCGGACTTGTGGGTTAGCAAAGAGATTTTGGGGATTTTGTTCTTGATAATCGTGCAACATCTCAGTTTAATTCTACTCCATCCCCTGCAAAACCCTAGTCAAAATTTCCACAATGCGATCGATATGTTCCTTCTCAATAATCAACGGCGGCGACAAAGCAATAATATCACCAGTGGTGCGAATCAGCAACCCATTTTCGTAGCATTGCAAGAAACAATCAAAAGCTCGTTTCCCCGGCTTCCCAGCAATAGATTCCAACTCAATCCCCGCCACAAGTCCCAAATTGCGAACATCAATAACGTGGCGCACTCCTTTGAAAGAATGCACCGCATCTTCCCAGTAACCAGCCATCTTATCAGCCCGTTCAAATAACCGTTCTTCCTGATAAATATCCAGCGTCGCCAAAGCAGCCGCACAAGCCACGGGATGCCCGGAATAAGTATAACCGTGAAATAGCTCGATCGCATTTTCAGCAGCATTCATGAAAGCATCATAAATTCCTTCCTTCACAAACACCGCCCCCATCGGCACAGTACCGTTGGTTATCCCTTTTGCCGCCGTCACAATATCGGGAACTACTCCAAAATATTCAGTCGCAAAACTTGACCCCAAACGCCCGAAACCCGTAATTACTTCATCAAAAATCAGCAATATTCCGTACTTGTCACAAATCGCCCTGAGCCTTTCCAAGTAACCTTTAGGCGGAATCAAAACCCCCGTAGAACCAGCCACAGGTTCCACAATTACCGCCGCAATATTAGACGCATCATGCAAAGCCACAATCCGTTCCAATTCATCCGCCAAATGCGCGCCCCATTTCGGTTGTTTGCGACTGAAAGCATTGTGTTCTAAATTATGAGTGTGAGGTAAATGATCCACTCCTGTCAGCAAACTGCCAAAAAATTTACGATTAGGGCCAATACCACCGACAGAAATTCCCCCAAAACCAACGCCGTGATAACCGCGTTCCCTACCAATCAATCTTTGACGAGTTCCTTCACCTTTCGCCCGGTGATAAGCAATCGCAATTTTCAAAGCAGTTTCTACAGATTCCGAACCAGAATTAGTGAAGAAAACGCGATCGAAATTGCCCGGAATCATCTTCACCAAACGTTCCGCTAATTCAAAAGCGCCGGGGTGTCCCATCTGAAAAGGTGGGGCATAATCTAGGGTCGATACTTGCTTATGAATTGCCTCAATAATTTTCGGGCGACAGTGCCCTGCATTCACGCACCAAAGCCCCGCAATTCCATCTAGAATGGAACGGTTATCATCGGTGGTAAAGTGCATATCTTTTGCCGAAACCAAGATGCGCGGATTTGCTTTAAACTGTCGGTTAGCCGTGAAAGGCATCCAATAAGCGTCCATATTTGTCATATTTTTTTATCTTTTTATCTTGATACTTTTGCATCCAAACTATAACTTGTTACCGATTGGCGATCGACTGACACTTATTATAATTTTACAAATAGATGTTCGCTGTTTTAACTGATCCATACAGGTTCGTAGTAAGGACTTTAGTCCTTCTTTATAGAAAGGACTAAAGTCCTCACTACAAACCAGTTTAATTCACGATCGCACCAACCGACTAATGTTGCAACAAACCAGTCAACATTTTCACAGGCCTCTCCCCGTAGGGCCACGCGAAAGCATGGCGAAAAGCAGCATCCTGACAGGCTTGTAACTGCCGAAAATCAATGATATCCAGAGTTAACAAATTCTCGTACTCAAAAGGCAGCCGCACGTTGTGCAATCCCGCGTTGTCGGTGCAAATGGCAATATCGACACCAGCTTCAAAACATCGATCGAACACAACCTTCAATTCCCCCATATCCTGCAACGTCCCCGTTTTGAGATAGGTAGTCGGGCAAACCTCTAAGCATTGACCTCTGCGCGCGACTTCTGGCAGCAGTTCGGGATATTTTAGCGGAATTTGAATCCCGTGGCCGATACGCATCAAATAGGGCAAAAGTTCGGGATAACAGCCAGAGGTGGTTTCGTAAAGATGGCCGGTAGTCTTAATGCCGATCGACCTTGCGTACTGATACAATGCCACAAACTCATCCAGGCGATCGCCAATAGCAGCATCACCGCCCGCAAGATCGATCGCACAAACATATTCTCCCATTTGTGCCGCCAAATCGACGATCGCCCGATTCACTTCATAGGGTAAACGCGAGTGCATACACAAAATTTGGCTAGTCACAATCGGACAATCGCTAATTTGACTTGCCTTCCCTACAACCTTGACAATTTCTGCCATCAAGTCAATGCGTTTTGACTGATCCAAATGCTCTGGAGTCCGCAAATAAGGCGTATAGCGCAACTCCAAATAAGCCAGATTTTCAAACACGTAAGCGCCCCGCATCAACCGATAGATGAAATAAGGCAAAGTCTCAACAGTTTGCACACTTTCCACCAGCGTGTGCAGTTCCAAATACTCATCGAGAGTATTGCGCGGGCGAGTGTAAAAATCCTCAAAAGCAGAGTAGTTTTGAAAGCGATCGACCATTTCAGCATTATGGCGATCGAAATAGCGCCACAGAATCCGAGGAACAACAGAACCGCCCAGATGGCGGTGCAACTCAGCGTGTAAAGTCATGCGATTTACCTTCTGCCTTGGGAAGTGCCCCGATATGGCTGGGACTGGGTTTGTGAAAGGAATACAGCCTCACTGCTCTTAATTGTAACAAAAATTTATTTGACATCCGGGACGCATTCGTACATAATCAGAGTTTGTGTCAACCTGAGCTGAACGCGAGAAACCCTTGGCTAACGTAGTTGTGATCGGCGCCCAATGGGGCGATGAAGGAAAAGGAAAAATTACAGATTTGCTCAGCAAATCCGCAGATATCGTTGTCCGCTACCAAGGGGGCGTCAACGCCGGTCACACGGTAGTAGTCAACGGTCAGACTTTCAAGCTGCACTTGATTCCGTCCGGGATTCTCTACCCTGACAAAGAGTGTATCATCGGCTGCGGCACGGTCATCGACCCTAAAGTTTTAATTGAAGAATTAGATCAGCTAGAGGCACTGAATATTTCCACAGCCTCGCTGATGATTTCAGAGACTGCTCACATCACCATGCCCTATCACCGATTAATTGATGTGGCATCGGAACAGCAGCGGGGAAATTATAAAATCGGGACAACAGGACGCGGCATCGGCCCTACTTACGCCGACAAGTCGGAACGCACAGGCATTCGGATGCTCGACTTGATGGACTTGGAAGGGTTCCGAGAACAACTAGAATGGACGATTCATCATAAGAATGTCATTCTGGAAAAACTCTACAATTTGCAGCCTCTGAATCCGCAAGATGTTTTTGATGAATATCAAGTGTATGCAGAACGTTTGCGGCCGCACGTAGTAGACAGTTCCCTGAAGATTTATGAGGGACTTCACACGCGGAAAAATATTCTGTTTGAAGGCGCGCAAGGCACTTTATTAGACTTAGACCACGGCACTTATCCTTATGTTACTTCCAGCAATCCCATCGCTGGCGGCGCTTGCGTGGGCACAGGAGTCGGCCCAACAGCGATCGATCGGGTAATTGGCGTAGCAAAAGCCTATACCACCCGCGTTGGAGAAGGCCCCTTTCCTACCGAAATGGTCGATGGAGTTGGCGCAATTTTGGGTGAAAGAGGTGCAGAATTCGGCACCACAACCGGCCGGAAACGCCGCTGCGGCTGGTTCGACGCAGTAATCGGTCGCTACGCAGTCCGTATCAACGGCCTTGACTGTCTGGCAATTACCAAACTCGATGTTTTGGATGAATTAGAAGAAATAAAAGTTTGCGTTGCTTACGAAATTGACGGCGAACGCTGCATCGATTTCCCGAAAAGTTCGCGGATATTTGCTCGATGCAAACCCATTTACGAAACCCTTCCCGGTTGGAAAAAGTCCACAGAAGATTGCCGCAAGTTGGAAGATTTGCCGTCGCAAGCATTGGATTATCTCAAGTTTTTGGCGGACTTAATGGAAGTGCCGATCGCGATTGTATCTCTCGGAGCCAGCCGCGACCAAACTATCATTGTCGAAGACCCGATTCATGGGCCCAAGCGGGGGTTATTGTCGGCTGACAGTAGGCCTGTAGTAGCACAATCATGATACTTTAAGCTAAAATGTCATGATGAGAAAGCTTAATCAGTACAGTTTGAAACTTTTGGCGGTGTCGGCATGACCAATTTAGTTAAAGGCGACAGCGGATTAGTACAACTGACCCACGGCGATATCAAACGCATTATTGCCCACCAAAAGTTGTTCGGATTAGATGAATTGCAGAAATATTTGTTTCGTTTCTGCAAGACGATGCTAACGGCTGATGACTCTCTGCTCAAGCAGTTTAGCATTTACAATCTCGTACCGTCTGTTCTGCTCTACGGGCCGCCTAATACTGGTAAAACTACACTCTGTTACTTACTTTTCGACCAAATAAAGCAAGAAGTTACTAATGAAATCAACTTCTATACTGTAGACGTTGGTAGAATGCTCGACCCCGCTTTAGGGCAGTCTTCACGAAATCTAGAGCAAATATTTCAAGAGTTACGTAAAATTTCTTCAGATGGTTCATCAGTGTTTCTATTATTGGATGAACTAGATGCTTTTTGCATGAGTCGCAGTCGCGCACAGGAACACGATGCTGTTCGCAGAGCTATGACAACTTTAATGCTACAACTTGACAATCTTCAACCGTCAATAAGTCAGCGTTTTTTAGTATTTGGCATTACTAATGTGCCGAATCTAGTGGATACAGCAGTAGTGCGTAGATTTTCTTTAAAAGAAACTGTCGATCCCAATTTATCGCGGGATGAATTCACATCCTATCTTGACTATTTGAATAAGCCAATTAAACATAATACTAAACAAGAAGATTTGCCAAAGTTGTACGGCATCTACCAGCGTCGCGCCTTTACCGCAGGCGATATCAAAGCTTTGTATAAAGTTTTACTAATAGATGTAATATGCGGCGATCAAGATATCTCTATATCTGAAAGGCTTGTTGAGCTTTTTGAACAGGGATTTTCGACCGGCCAACACTTAGATAAAACATACAAGGAGTTATTAGATGCCTAAGAAAGAGTTTCCGACTGATGAAGATAGGATGATTTATAATCTCGAAGTTCACAGAGATTTGATTAAGTGGGTAATCGAAAAAATGGCTAAAGAAGGTATTCCCTGCAAAATAACAAAAGGAAACAGTTCAAAAGGTGATATTTTGATAATTAAGCCTGAAGACGCTTCACGAGTAAAAGACATAATTCGGCAGATTCAAAGTAAATATAATCCTTAGAGAGTCCCATGCCACACATTGAAATCAAGACAAAAAAGAATATCTTTCCAGGTGAAGCTCAGAAAATTATCGACAAACAAACTGTTGTTGCAGTTATTACTACAGGAACCATTTCTCCTGATGCAAAAAAGCGGTTTGACCAAGCAGGGATAGCTTGGGCTGAGAATGTCCCAGAAAGTGAATTTATGGAATCTGAAGCTAAGGAGGAAGGATAATGTTAGACATCGGCTTTATTTCCAAGGATGGTAGTTTAACCAACAGTGTAGAACTGACGGAAGATTTTTACTTGTGGTTGGCAAAGTCAGAGTTTTCCAAAATCGGTAAATCAGTAAGAAGAAAAATACAGATAGATGGGGAAGAGGATATGTTATCTGTCGTGCCGTTAAGTAAAGGTAATAGTAAGAAGTTAAAAGAATTTTTTCGCGATGAGGTTGTCCGCGAAAGCGATGCTGTCATCACTAAACTAGGAGATAGCCCTTCCAAAGAAGAGTATCAAGCAGGAACTTATCGTCTGAGAAAAATGCTGGAATTGCTGAAGTGTGTGGAAAACGAAAACTATCAATACCTTCAGCGAATTTAATTAAGCGCGATCGCAATATCACAATTCTGGTAAAATGTGAAAACAATCAGCAGAAAGTCAGAAAATGGAACTCGCAGTAGAATGTCAAAAGCGGGCAGAAGGCAGCAAACCTAACGCCCTCCGCCGCTCTGGATTGATTCCCGCCGTCCTCTACGGGCACAAAGGCTCTGAATCCATTTCCCTTACCATCAAAGCCAAAACAGTCGAACACCTGCTCAAAAAGCGCGTAGTCAACAACGCCCTAATTGACCTCAGCATTCCCGAACTCTCTTGGACTGGAAAAACCTTGCTGCGGGAAGTTCAAGTTCATCCTTGGAAAGGCTTTCCTTACCACCTGAGCTTTTTCTCCGTCGCAACTCAAGACAGCCTGGAAGTTGAAGTATCGCTGAGTTTTGTCGGCGAAGCTATCGGTGTCAAGTTAGAATCCGGTATGTTAGAAACTGTGTTGACGCAAATCGCAGTTAAGTGCAAACCTGATAGCATTCCTGATGCAATTGAAGTAGATGTTTCTAACTTAAAGGTAGGGGATGCGCTGCACATTCATGAGTTAGTTTTGCCTCCAGGAGCAGAAGCTCTCGGCGATCCAAGTCAGGTGGTTGTTACCGTTCTGGGAACTAAAGCCAGTGCTGAAGAGATAGCAGAAGAAGAAGAAGCAGCAGCAGCAGCTTAATTAGTAATTGCTAATAGTTGTTAACTAATTGTTGAAAAAGACCGATCGCTCGATCCGAAAAGGGCGATCGTTTTTTGCTAAAAAGGCTATTATCCCTTGGGTTCGATCGCACATTTTGCACCGTTTGTAATCTTTTTTTTGAGCCGGTTCCCGTGTCCAGCCCACAACAAAGCATCCCACAACCTCTATTTTCGTAGGGACACGGCACTGCCTTTCGTCGTGTCAATAAGCCGAAATCCCGCCAGCCCGCCAGGGACTGAAGTCCCTGTCTAATAGCTAAAGTCCTCTGAAGAGGACTAATGAGTTGAAAATACTTTTCTTCAGTCCTCTTTGAGAGGACTTTCGCTTTGAGGCAGGGGTTTCAACCCCTGTCGGACTGTCGAACTGCGGGTTTAACGTTAAATTGACACGACGAAAGGCACTGCCGTCTCCTGCATTTGGGTAGGGACACGGCACTGCCGTCTCCGGTGCGGGGAGTAGGACACGGCATTGTCGTTTCCCTACCATATTTAGGAAGCCCAATCAAAAAATCAGCAGAGAATCCCAGTTTCTCCCAGCACCGTCCGTCAAAAAAATTAATAATTGCGGGAACAAGCCTGCTATTGTTAGTGTCAAACCCGACTATAATTGTGAAACGCTTTAACTACCCTATTTAATTGCTGCCTCGGTCGCCACCGCCTATATATGCCATCAACAGTCAATACAGAATCAACAGCGGTTCAATTTAACCAACAGGGAGAAACGTATTTATCCCAAGGGAAATTAGAAGAAGCGATCGCCTCCTGCGAGCAAGCTTTGAAAATTCACCCCAATTTCGCCCCCGCGTACAAGACTTTGGGTAACGCGCTGCAAGCTCAAGGCAGGATGGAAGAGGCGCGGCACTGGTACGCTAAAGCTATTGAAATAGAGCCGAATTTTGCGGAAGTATACGCGAATTTGGGCAGCATTGGTGCGCAGCAGGAAAAATGGTCGGAGGCGATCGAGTTTTATCAAAAGGCGATCGCAATTAAGCCGAATTTCGCGGGAGTTTACCGGAATTTAGCAAAAGTATTCGGACAAATTGGCAAGCCAGCCGAAGCGCAACAGTGCTGGTATCAAGCATTTAGTTTGGAACCGGAAAAAGTAGCGCCTGCGGAACACTTGAATCTGGGCGACGCTTTATTCCGTCAAGAAAAATTCCCCGAGGCGATCGCCTGTTATCAGCGCACAATCAAGTTAGATCCTAATTTGGCGACTGCTTACCAAAATTTGGGCGAAGCGCTGAAAAAACAAGGCAAGTTAGATGAAGCGACTGCATATTAT
>PVWI01000268.1 GCA_003003725.1 filamentous cyanobacterium Phorm 6
AGCGATAAACAGCTCTCCCCGCCGCGACGGCCGTCCCCTAGAAGAGCTCGGCTTCTATAACCCCAGAAATAACGAAACCAGGCTGGATGTTCCAGCGATTGTCAAGCGTCTCCAACAAGGCGCTCAGCCAACTGACACCGTGCGTGACATCCTGAGAAAAGCGAATGTATTTGAACAAGTCGGAGCCGGAGCCAACATTGAATCCAGCAGCACAGCAGCAGTCAGCTAGCCCCAACTACGCTGGACTCGTGGAGTTTTTAATTGGGCCTTTTTTAGAGTCACCCGGATCTTTGCGGGTTGATTGCGAACTTCACCCGCGCCAATCGCGGGTCTGGGTTCGGCTCGCTTTTGAAGACCCTGACAAAGGGCGGGTTTACGGTAGAGGCGGGCGGAATATTCAGGCCATTAGAACTACCCTCGAAGCGATGGCGCAGACGGCGGGTCAGTCGCTCTACTTAGACATATATGATGGGGAAGCAGGCGACCGGAACTCTGGGCCGCCCAGGGGCGATCGCCCGGATCGCGATCGTGGACCAGATCGTGGTATGCGCGATCGAGGAGACTTCCGACCCCGGACGCCCCCTCCGTCGCCCACTCCCTTAGCTAGCAGAACTCCGAGAGAACAACCTCGCCGTACAAACACACCTACGTTTAGAACGAGCAGAAATACTCCCGGTTATTAACGGCTCTGATCAAAAAATTTTAGATTTTAGATTGCCTATTGTAGACTCTGTATTACAAGCCCCGTTTGATTTGATCTTACGATTTGCCGATTTTGCGATCGGACAAAAAGTTAAAATCTAAAATGTCAGCGGGATTAGGTAAATCTAAAATCTAAAATCTAAAATCTCAAGTTGCCTCACTTCACAAAAAGGAGATTTGATTTGTGCATCAAGCACCAAACTCATTTGCGAGTTAAATAGAAAAGACGCCTTAGATACTAGGTATAATCTAGTATCTGGCGTCTTTTTGTTCGCAAAACGCGGCTGATTTAAATGTTAATTGTTAACTTTTAATTGCTTATTTGGAGGGAGCTTATGCTGGCATGACTGAAAAACTAACAATAGAGTTACCGAACACTCAAAGCGCCATGTCGCTAGCAGGCAATCAAGAAGAAAACCTGAAAATTATCTCTAAGCAAACCGGCGCTAACCTGGTCATGCGAGGGCAAGAACTGCTGATTTCCGGCACAAAAGCTCAAGTAGAATTGTGCCATAAATTAGTTCGATCGCTCTCCGACTACTGGAAATCCGGCAAAACCATTACCGGAGTCGAAATCCAGACAGCGCGCTACGCATTGGATACCAACCGCCAAGGCGACTTGCAAGACTTGCAGCGAGACGTACTAGCCAAAACGCGCCGCGGCGAAGAAATTCGAGCCAAAACCTTCAAACAGCGGCAGTACGTCCAAGCAGTACGCACCCACGACCTAACATTTTGCATCGGCCCAGCGGGTACTGGCAAAACATTTCTAGCAGCTATTCTCGCCGTGCAAGCTTTGTTAAGCAAGCAGTACGAACGGCTAATTTTAACCAGGCCGGCCGTCGAAGCTGGAGAAAAATTAGGATTTTTGCCGGGAGATTTGCAGCAAAAAGTCGATCCCTATTTGCGCCCACTTTACGACGCCCTCCAAGAAATAATCGACCCCGAAAAAATGGCCGATTTAATGGAAAGAGGCTTGATCGAAGTAGCTCCTTTAGCTTATATGCGAGGGCGCACTCTCAGCAATGCTTTCGTAATTTTGGACGAAGCTCAAAATACAACGCCTGCTCAAATGAAAATGGTGTTGACTCGTCTGGGCTTTCGATCCAAAATGGTAGTCACGGGCGATATTACTCAAACAGATTTGCCACCACACCAACAGTCGGGCTTGTCAGTTGCCCAACAAATTCTGGGCAACGTTGAGGGCATTGCCTTCTGCGAATTCAATCAGGCGGATGTGGTGAGACACCCGCTAGTGCAGCGGATTGTTGCTGCTTACGAACTGCACGAAAAATGAAGGAAGAAGGAAGAAGGAAGAAGGAAGAAGGAAGAAGGAAGAAGGAAGAAGGAAGAAGGAAGAATTATTCTTTTTTATCTAATTAATTTTCCTGCTTTCCAACGAACCTTTACTTCTTGTCGATTTAATCCAAAATCAAAAATCAAAAATCAAAAAGTGATATGACTGCGACTCTTAAAGAATTCTTAGAAGCTTGCGAAAAATTGGGAACGCTGCGTTTGATCGTGACTAGCAGCGCGGCTGTACTGGAAGTGCGCGGTTCAATTCATAAGCTGTTTTATGCGGAATTGCCGAAGGGGAAATATGCAAATATGCACGCCGAAATATTTGAGTTTCACCTGAATATGGACAAAATCAAACAGGTGAAATTCGAGACTGGCGAAGCGAAAAGAGGAAATTTTACCACCTATGCAATTCGTTTTTTAGACGAACAAAATGATGCTGCTTTGAGCGCATTTTTGCAGTGGGGAAAGCCGGGAGAATATGAACCGGGACAAGTAGAAAATTGGCACGAATTGAAAGAGAAATACGGTGAAGTTTGGGAACCAGCACCGCTGGAGACGATTTAAAACTAACCAACAATAAAAAAGGTTCGTAGTGAGGACTTCAGTCCGCAAAAAAACCAAAACTTCTGAATAAAAAAGGTTCGTAGTGAGGACTTTAGTCCGCAAAAAAAGCCCAAAACTCCCGACTAAAAAAGGTTTATAGTGAGGATTTCAGTCTGCGAAAAGAAGGACTAAAGTCCTCACTACGAACCTTTTTGAGAGAAAGATAAAATTAGCTGTTTGAATGTCATTTAGTATGAAAGTGATTTGGGTTTTTTCTTTGGTTTTGGCGGTGCTGCTGTGGGGTGGCGGTGCGAGGGCGGGAGTTTTGGGCGATCGCATTTCCAGTTTTCCCAATTGGGATCGCAAGCCTCCCATCCCTGTAGCTAAGGGAGATTTGGTGTATCCAGACTGGATGGCCGGCAATTGGAATGTTGCGAGCACTTTGGTAGATTTAGCCGCTCCTTTAGCGCCAAATATTGTCACGCCTGGGTTTGAAGGCAACCGTCGCTATTTGCAGCAGCCGGTGTTGTTTAAAGTGCGTTTTAAACCGGAAAACAATAATGGTTCTATTTTAAATTATAAAAATAAACGAGCTAAAAATATTGTAGCCGATCGCACTTTCAACGGTTTAAATATCGCGAAGGCTTATTTGGGCGATGGCGCTGTACTGTCGGTGAAAGTCGATCCGACCAATCCCAACCGGCAAATTACGGTTTTGAAAGGAGAAAAGCAATTAATTTCGATTGTCACAGCCCGGGGAACCGAAACGCTGAATCCTCGCGAGTTTGTGTCTACAGAGATTTCTCAGCAGGTGTTTCGGGGAGAGTCGGATATTTATTTAAATGAGGTGGAAACAACAACGGCTTATCGAGTTGTTGGAGGCGATAAAAATAGCGATTCTGTCAGTAGAAAAATTGAAGCAGATCAGGTGACAGCGATTTATTTGTCGCCGCAAGACCCGGATTATTTTGCCGCTGGGGGGCATCCTGTGGCTTTGTACCGATATCGGTTGGAGTTGTTGCCGGAAGAATAAGCTAATTCATGGTTAATTATTAGTATGGCAACTCTAGCGAGGCGAATGGCATGGGAACGAATAATACAAGCTATCTCAACTGGCATTAATCCAAAAGCCAGCGACTTTTAAATCTGGGCTGAGTCACAAAAGAGATGGCATCCTACTCAAACACCTAATGGCCCGTTAAAATATATTGATAAAAACGGAGTAGCTAGGCTAACGCTTAAACAGGGCACTCCAAGAGCTCCGGGAAGCAATCATCCTCATGTAGAGTTGAGAAATCCCAAAGGCAGTAGAATATATCTACAAGGAAACCCCGTCAACAGAAAAAGTACAGCCAATCATACTCCTATCGATTGGGACATTTAACAATGGAACGCTTAAACTACTGGCAGTTTCCGGGATTTGAAAATATTTATTTAGAGGATAGCTATGTACTCAGCATTAATGCTAAAGTATCTATACAAATCCTCTTAGAAGCTGTTCTCACTGAAAATCACCCTCTATACACTTCAGCCTTATCTGGGGAACAGTATTGTTATCGGCAGATGACAGTCAATTTCCCCAATCCTCAAACCTACGATTTGGTTCTGAACAACATCAGCCCAATTGCCGATCCAGATGGTAGCGTTGATTACGGGAACATAGACGAATTTTTTATGGCGGATGACAAATACTATTTAAGAGGGGAATGGGGAGAACTTACTATAGTTTCCGATCCACCCCTAATTTTTGATGTAGAAAACTATTTGATTGTCAGAAACGGCGATAACTTTATTCAAATCAATAAGGATAAAATCAGTATTTCTGAATGCAAAGGGGAAGGAGTAATCGTCTTATTTTACAAAAACGATTTTGGAAGTCCTTTATTTGTTCAAATTGAGGCAGAGCAAGATCCCGAAGGCTTTGAAGCAGCTTTGGGGTATATGAAGGAACTTGAAACAGGTTATACAACTGATATTACAGGAGGAGGCGAACTGACCTTTGACAAAATCAAGCAGTATTATGCCGCTAATTTAAATCAGGAAAATGTGCAAGCATTTTCTGTTAAATATCCAAGCTCAGCGGGTAATCCATATTCGATTTCGGCAATTACTTCCGAGAAATAAGGTGAAATCTAGCTCTAGGGATTGTGAACTGAGATTCAAGAAATCTATACTAATTGTGCTTGTCCTCAGCAATCTTAGCCTGATTCAAAAATTCTTCCAGTAGTTTGAAAAAATTATCGAGGGCGTCTTTTTCATCAGCAGAGAAGAAGAGAATGATACTGTCCCATCCGTGACTTGACGTGATTTGATATCTTTCCTGTATCCACTCTTGAAATCCATCAAGTTGTTGTTGCTGTTCTGTGTCAGGAAACCCAAGTTCCGCTCTAGCCATCTCATATCCATTTAAAAACGCACGCAGGCGGGTAATTGAACATTTGCCCAAATACATACCCGGTCTCTGTTTGATTCTTTGCAGCAAATCAAAGAAGTATTCATTTTTAACATCTAGTTTTTTATTAACATTAACTTCGGCTACCATAAAAAAGTCTCCTATTAAAAGTCTTCTTCTGTCACTATAAACTGTAAACCATTAAATATTTTACCGTGAAATAGCAGGTTCGTCATCCATTGCTCTCTAGTAAGCCCATCCGGGTGATGGTTGTCAAAAATAGTTTCTATGCTGTTGATAGCAATAGCGATTCCTTCGTGGCGACCATTTTCTGAAATAGCATCTCCCGGTACGCTATCATTATAAATGCCACTGTTGCGACCTCTCCCGTATCCTGTGTACAGTTTTATCCGCTTCCCATGAATTCCTTGACTTAGCAAGTAATCTCGGATTTTTTGGGCGCACTCAACACATTCTAAATTTTCATAGCGATCGACAATAGCTTTAATTTGCAGTATTTGCTCAGCACTAATTTCACTCATATCCCCCCAATGCCAACAAATTTATGACTTACGCGCGGGTGGCCAGAAACCGGGTTTTTGACGAAAATAATTCGCTGTAGCCAGCAGATTTGGTGAAAAACCCGGTTTCTTCGTCGCAGTGCGCCCAATCTAAAATTGATCTCAAAAAAATAAAAGGTGAAAAATTAATTTTTCACCTTCTAACTTGCGACTTTCAAATAGTCCGTTACTTCACAAACTTTTTGAAGGCCAGCGTGACGTTGTGGCCGCCAAATCCAAAGGAATTGGACAGCGCCACATCAACTTTTAGATCGCGACTTGTATGCGGAACATAGTCTAAATCGCACTCAGGATCGGGATTCTCCAGATTGATTGTCGGCGGGATTTTGTCATTGGCGATCGCCATTACCGCAGCCACCGCCTCAATTCCCCCAGAACCGCCCAACAGGTGGCCAGTCATCGACTTGGTAGAACTAATGGCTACTTTGTAAGCATGGTCTCCCAAAACCTTCTTAATCGCCTTCGTTTCAGTAGAGTCGTTGGGAAGCGTACTCGTGCCGTGAGCGTTGATATAACTCACCATATCCGGTGTCAAACCAGCATCCTTTAGGGCTAAAGCGATCGCCCGCGACGCACCCTCGCCCCCCGGTACTGGGGATGTCATGTGATACGCATCGCAGGTTAAACCGTAGCCGACGATTTCTGCGTAAATTCTCGCGCCGCGCGCCAGAGCGTACTCCATTTCTTCTAAAATCAGAATGCCAGCGCCTTCGCCGACGACAAAACCATCACGATCGCGATCGAACGGACGGCAAGCATGAGTTGGGTCATCGTTGCGAGTCGAAAGCGCCCTCGCCGCAGCAAAACCCGCCACACACAAAGGAGTTACCGCAGCTTCCGTACCACCGCAAATCATCGCTTGCGCGTAACCGCCCTGAACCATACGAAACGCATCGCCCACCGCATTTGACCCCGCAGCACAAGCCGTCACCGTGCAAGAGTTCGGCCCCTTAGCGCCCGTTTGAATTGCCGTCAGGCCTGCTGCCATATTCGCAATCATCATGGGAATCATAAACGGGCTGCATCGATCGGGGCCGCGAGTCAGATAGATCTCTTGCTGGTCTTCCAAAACCTTCAGCCCGCCAATGCCAGTGCCAAGAATGACACCCACCTGTTCTGCGTTCAGGTCGTTAATCTCAAACTTGGCATCAGCCAGAGCCTGTTTGCTGGCTGATACCCCAAATTGAGCAAAACGATCCATCCGCTTTGCTTCCTTGCGCTCTAAATAGTCGTGCGGGTCGTAACCCTTCACCTCTCCAGCAATCCGGCAGTCGTGCCGCGACGCATCGAATAAGGTGATCGGGCCGATGCCATTCTTCCCGGCAAGCAACCCGTCCCAATATTCAGACAATGTATTGCCGATCGGTGTAATCGCGCCGAGACCAGTGATAACAACGCGCTTACGCTCAAAATTTGTCATGATTTCAGTTTCAAAAAATTAAACACCCAGAACGCAGAACAAAAGAGGAGTTTTCAGTTTTCTAACTTCTCTCCTCTTAGGGGAAAAGACAGGTATTTTATGCTTTTGGAGCTGCAAGTTTGCTGCTGATGAAATCTACAGAAGCTTGAACCGTGGTAATTGCTTCGGCGGCTTCGTCGGGAATTTCAATATCAAACTCTTCTTCCAAGGCCATGACCAACTCTACTGTATCTAAGGAGTCTGCTCCTAAATCGTTAGCAAAGTTGGCTTCTGCCTTGACTTCGCTCGGATCAACTTCGAGTTGATCGGCCACAATTTTCTTGACTCTGGCAAAAATGTCGTCTTGACTCATAACGAATTGTCTCCTCATTGGTTGCTGCGTATCTAATCTTATCCGAAAGGGGGATCTGCAAAAGGAAGGCTTGCCACTTTTCTAAGTGACACGGGGCCACAGCAATTGGGGCGCGGGCGATCGGTCTTTCCTCATACCATTTTAGATTTTAGATTTTAGATTTTAGATTGTAATCTTTGCTGAATATGGGTTTTGAGTTTTCCTCTAGTTGCTTTTTTGGGATAAATTGGGATCAAAATTCTTGAGAAAAGCTGACAATTAGCCTCTACTTAGGCGGTGATACGGTAATTATGGAGAGGAAATCCGATCGCTCTTATCCATTGTCCTGAACCTTGTCTCCCACCAAAAACGACTATGCCATCCCAAACTCTCAGATATGCTTACTTTCCAGGTTGCGTCGCCCAAGGGGCGGCCCGCGAACTTTACCTGTCTACAATGGCGCTAACTCAAGCTTTGGGCATTGAACTGGTGGAACTCAAAAAAGCTTCCTGCTGCGGTTCTGGTACTTTTAAGGAAGATTCGCAGTTGCTCGAAGATACTGTCAATGCTCGCAATATTGCCTTGGCTGAGCAACTAAATCTACCTTTACTCACCCATTGCAGCACTTGTCAAGGGGTAATCGGTCATGTGGACGATCGCCTCAAGGAATCCCAAAAGACCGATCGACCTTACCTCGAAAAAGTCAACGGTTTGCTGGAAAAACAAGGCTGTTCGCCTTATCAAGGCAGTACCGAGGTGAAACATCTGCTGTGGGCGATCGTTGCAGATTACGGCCTGGAGGAAGTGCAGAAGCGAGTCACCCGCAAGCTTTCCGGTTTGAAGTGTGCCTCTTTTTACGGATGCTATCTGCTGCGAGCTCAGGATAAGCTGCTTTACGATGACCCGCATCAACCTGAATCGATGGAAAATGTGTTTCGGGCGATCGGCGCAACTCCCGTTTACTATCGAGGGCGGACGCAGTGCTGCGGGTGGCCGCTGGCGAGTTATGCCACTAACCAATCTTTTCAGATGGCTGGCAAACATATTCAAGATGCTATTGACAATGGCGCTGATTGTATGGTAACTCCTTGTCCGCTTTGTCATTTAAATTTGGATTCGCGGCAGCCGGAAGTGGAAAAAGCGATCGATCGCAAATTGGGTTTGCCGGTGCTGCATTTGCCGCAATTGGTGGCTTTGGCTTTGGGTGTGGAGCCCAAAAAACTGGGACTCGATCGGCATATTGTTTCCACTAAGCCGGTGTTAGAAAAATTAGGCTTTTAGTCGATCGATTTGCGCGGTTTTATAGTAAGGACTTTTAACCGCAGATTTCAGGCAGATCAACACAGATCAACGCAGATGATTTCAGGAATTTAGAGCTTGGGAATGCAACAGATACATAGCCTTTCGAGCGAAAAATCGGGAAAAATTGGTTCGTAGTGCGGACTTCAGTCCGCAATCCCGGAGCGGACTGAAGTCCGCACTACGAACGAACCGTTTTTGTTATGGTAATCGACCGAACATGACATAGCACTTCTCACTCTCGATGAGGTATCGATCCCTCAATCTCTCAATCCCTCAATCCCCTAATCTAAAATCTAAAATCTAAAATCTAAAATCTATACCTCACCTTTTTGAGAAAGGCTGCATAACAGGGGGGGCTTGGGCGATCGGCGCTGCACGGCAGCTACACGAGCGATCGACTATGCCTCAGTTCCCTTACAAGCCCTTGTGCGACTGCGATTGCTCTCTTTGCATTAGATCCCACATTCCGCACCCCCAACTGGCACATAGGGGGATTGAGGGAGTAAAAGTGAATCATCCAAGACAAAAATGAGTA
>PVWI01000269.1 GCA_003003725.1 filamentous cyanobacterium Phorm 6
TTCCGGGACATCAAGATTGGGTAAAAGCGATCGCAATTACAGCAGATAGCAAGCGAGTAGTTTCGGGTTCCGGCGACAAAACCGTGAAAGTTTGGAATCTAGAAACCGGAGAGGAAATCTTTACCTTCACGGGTCATACAGACTGGGTGAATTCTGTAGCAGTGACTCCCGACGGAACGATGGCGATTTCGGGTTCGGGAGACAAAACTATTAAAGTTTGGAGTTTAGAAACAGGAGAGGAAATGTTTACATTTTTAGGTCATGCTGACGGGATAAAAGCTGTGGCAGTTACTCCTGACGGAAAACGGGTAATTTCGGCTTCCGGCGACAAAACTATGAAGGTTTGGAGTTTGGGGAAAGAAAAGAATATTTGGGCAAATTTATGGAATTTAGTGGTAAAAAATCAACTTTTTACTCTCAAAGGTCATGAGAGTTTTGTGAATACTGTGGCGGTTACAGCGGATGGTAAATGGGTGATTTCTGGCGGGCGGGAAAAAAATCTAAAAGTTTGGGATTTGTCAAGTAGAAAAGAAATTTTTACTTTGGCGGGTCATGAAGATGCGGTAACATCTGTGGCGACTGTGGGAAATAAGGCGATTTCTGTTTCGGATGATAATACTCTCAAAGTTTGGGATTTGTTGAGTCGAAAAATAGTTGCTAGTTTCAGGGGAGATAGTGCTTTGAAAGCTTGCGCTATTGCACCGGATGGGGTGACAATTGTGGCGGCGGAAGCTTCGGGACAGGTGCATTTTTTGAGGTTGGAAGAGGGGAAATAGTCATTAGTCATTGGTTATTGGTTATTGGTTATTGGTTATTGGTTATTGGTTATTGGTTGTTGGTTGTTGTGCCGATCGCACTTTTGTTAAAATTTAAAAGTGCGATCGCCCTTTGCCCAATCCAGTCTACAATTATTCCGGGTCAATTCCCATCGATCGCAGTCTTTCTGCTAGGACAGCAGCCCAAAGTGCGACACTTCTCAATACAATAGCCTATTCATCTTGCTCTCTCCTCTCTAACTCCGCGCCCTCAGCGCCCTCTGCGGTTCATCAAAAAAAAATCTCATTCAACATCAAAAACAGGGCAGACACCGCCCGCCCCAGCCAACTAACGCCTCTGCAACTTCACCCCACGTATAGAATAGTCCAAAAGCTCGATCGGGTGCATCAACGTAACTTCCTTTCCCTGCAACTCCAAATGCTTCTTAATTTGCAAAGAACAACCAGGATTAGAAGAAGCAATCAACTCGGCCCCCGTATTCAGCAAATTCTCCACCTTTTGGACGCCCAACTCATCCGCAATTTCCGGCTGAAGCATATTGTAAACCCCAGCACTCCCGCAGCACAAAGCCGCATCCAGAGGCTCTTTTAACTTCACCCCCGGAATTTGTTGCAACAACTGACGCGGCTGCAAACTAATCTTTTGTCCGTGCAACAAATGACAAGCATCCTGATAAACAATCGTCAAATCTCCCTCAACCAAAGGATTGAGTTTGGCGGTAATTCCCGCACTTGCCAAAAATTCTTGTATGTCCTTAACATTCGCAGCAAAATTCTCAGCTTTCTCCCGATATTCCGGGTCATCTGCTAAGATATGACCGTATTCTTTCAAGGTATGGCCGCACCCAGCAGCGTTGATAATCACAACATCAACATCAGTATTTTCAAAGCTGTCAATCATTTGCCTCGCCAAAGCTTTCGCCTGTTCGGCTTGTCCTTGGTGTTCCGGCAAAGCAGCACAGCATCCCTGACTTTTCGGAATCACAACCTCGCAGCCGTTAGCCGTCAAAACACGCACCGTAGCCTCATTAACTGGCGAGAATAACAACCTCTGCACACAGCCTAAAATCACGCCAACTCGATAACGTTTCTCCCCTTGTGCGGGAATTACTTCCGGCAAATTATCTCGAAAAGAATCAACTGTTACCTCTGGCAAAATTGATTCCATCGCCGCCAAACGGGGAAATACTTTTTTCAGCAAACCTGTTTTGCGGACAAGTTTTGGCAGACCTAATTTTTGATAAATAAACAGAGGAACGAGTAAAGGCCGCAATCTGTGAGGATAAGGGAAGAGATTAAAAATCAGAGTGCGAATTACATTGTCAGAAAAAGTGCGTTTTTGATTTCGGGTAACTTGGTGGCGAGTTGCGGAAATTAACTTGTCGTATTGCACACCAGAAGGGCAAGTTGTCACGCAGGCCAAACAGCCCAAACAAGTATCGAAATGCTGCGAAGTTGCTTCATTTAAAGGTGCATCGCCTTCGTTAATTGCATCCATTAAATAAATGCGGCCTCGGGGCGAATCCATTTCTTTGCCGAGTACGCGATAACTCGGACAAGTTGATAAACAAAAGCCGCAGTGGACGCAAGTATCAATTAATTTGGGATCGGGCGGGTTGTTGGAGTCAAAACCGGGGATTTCGAGCGTTTGTAAGTGCGGATTTTGTGCTAGGAAATTGCTTTCTTTAGCGGGTTTTAAATCTTCGCTGGGAATTTGAGATATTTCGGAAGTTTGCATATTTGAAGGAAGAAGGAAGAAGGAAGAGGGAAGAAGGAAGAGGGAAGAAGTAATCGAATGGGTTGGCTAGATTAAGAAAAATCTAACTTTTAGAGATGTTTCTAGATAGGAAGTATACATCCGTCAATTGAACACAAACTCTTCTCTTATTTTCTTCTCTTTTCTTCCTTCGCGCTCTTTGCGCCTTCGCGGTTCGTTAAAAAAAGAATCTGATTCACACTAGAAAACGATCGCAACTCAAAATATTTTCCGGGTCAAACTGCTGCTTAATCCGGCGCATGACATCGATCGCACTTCCAGTATAACCCCAAACATCTAACTCTTGCTTGATGTCAGCAGGCGCTACCAAAACAGTCAGAAAACCGCCTTTAGCTTCGCACCCCCTGCGTACCTGCAACAGCGTATCCGCAGTCGCAGTCTCAAACCGCAAAACCCCCAAACCGCTGCCTGCATGAATCCAAGCGTCCTGTACTGGCAATTGGTTAATGAACGTTACAGCTTCCGACGGCCTGATACCTATTTTACAAATAATTGCCGAATTTGTGCTATAATTCCACACTGTTTCTGGCAATTTTTGCCATAGCTGATGCTCATCATCCTCGCTGCATTTAGCGCCTTGCAAGCCCAACTTTTCGGCAACTGACCGCAAGCGGGCTGATTGTTGTTTGACGCTTTCGCCGATACTTTGAAACCTCACTACCAATCCCGAACCTTTACCCAAACTCAGTTTTTCTACTAACTGCGGTGATAGCAAATCAACAGCAGTCGGTGTCAGAGCAGAAGATAATAAAATTTGAGTGGCTTGAGTTAAAGCCCCAGCTTCCCCAGTCAATATTACAGTTCCCGATGATTCAGGTAGTGGATAAACTCGGAAAGTTACTTGAGAAATGATGCCTAATGTGCCGTAAGCACCGGTAAACAGTTTCATCAAGTCGTAACCGGCGACATTTTTAACGACTCGACCTCCGGCTACAGCAATTTTACCGTCCGATCGCACAAACGTCATTCCCAACAGCAAATCGCGCACGCCCCGATAGCGGTGGCGCAGGGAACCCGCATCAGCAGTAGCGATAATTCCGCCCAAAGTTGCCTGTTGCGGATATGCTGGATCGATCGGCAAAAATTGACCTGCTGCGGCTAAAATTGCTTGCAAATCCGCAAACTTCATTCCCGCTGCCGCAGTCACGGTTAAATCGCCCACAGCGTGTTCTACAAGCCCGTTCAGGCGCGTCGTACTAACGGCAATATTCACTCCCTCAACTAAACCGCCCCAATCGAGTTTGCTGCCATTCCCGCAAGGCAAGACGCCCCAGCGATTTCGCCCTGCACAAGCAATGACAGCGGCGAGTTCTGCCTGAGTATTCGGATAGACGGTACTGGCGATCGAAGTACCGGGCGCAACTGCTTTTTCTACCCGTTCTTGCCAAACAGCCTCTGTATCTTGCCACAGACAGATGCCAGAAGTGCCGACAATACTTTCTAATTCTTGTGTGCTAACGTAATTTTCGGTAGAAAAAGATTTCATAAAACAAATCAACAAAATACTGTCTAAAACCATTAAATATCAATACGGGCCCGATATTCAAAACATTCAGCAACAAATATCTCAAAATCGACTTTATGTCCGTAAAATTTAGATGCGCCTGGGCTTAGTCAGTCTCGCCTGCAACGCCTTAAACTAGATGCAGGTATTATCGTGGGATATTCAGTATGGAACTCGAAGATGTCATGGCGCTGGTTCATCCGGCGATCGCAGTAGTGGTAGTTTTCCCGATTATTGGTACTGTGGTGAATGCAGCTTGGCAAACTCGCCAGCGCAGGCTGCAAGTCGCCAGTGGCGACAAAAGCAAAATTCCTCCTACCGTCGGCCCGGAGCACCTGAAACTGGGCCGATTGCTGACTGGGGCGATCGTCGGAATTACGTTAATTGCTCTTGCTTACTCTATTTATTTTAAAAGTATTTTGGAGAAGGATCTATGGAAAAATTCCCCCAGTCAAGTAGTTTTCATTGCACTAATGTTTGCGGCGACAATTGCTTCTCTGGTATTTTTGTATCAAGCAAGGCAGAAGCTTTGGCGGGGTGTATTTGCGACTTTGAGTGGTGTCGGTTTGGTGGTTTTGGGATTCCAAGACGGGATTTTTCGCAGGGATGACGAATGGCTGGTTTCTCATTTTTATTACGGCATCGTTGCGGCGCTGTTGATGATTTTTTCTTTGGCAATTGCACCGGAAATTTATCAGGACCGATCGCACCGCTGGCGGAAAATTCACACTGCTTTAAACTGCATCGCCCTGCTGCTATTTTTGGGTCAAGGTGTGACGGGTACTCGCGATTTGTTGGAAATTCCTTTGAGCTGGCAAAAAGAACACGTCTATCAGTGCGATTTTAAATATAAAACTTGTCCGAAACCTGCTCCAAAAATATAGTAAACTACTCTCTTCCCTATTCCTTGTTGTTTCTTTTTTGTTGAGGACTAAGGCGAAGAAATGGTCTGCTCTGCTATAGGTCATATCGTTTCCGGTAGCATCGGAATTATTCGCCAAAATGAGGAGACGGCAGTGCCGTGTCCCTACACAAAATAACACTGTAGGGACACGGCACTGCCGTCTCCTCTATCATTCCGGTGCAACCGGAATTGATATAAGGTGCGCAGTGCGCACCCTACAGATGGAGTGTATGCGTAAGTTTTGTTGCTCTAAATTCAAAGTTCTAAAGGAGCAACGGTGTTCAATAATTCTTCTAGCATAAATCTGAGAAAAGATTGAGTTGCTAATACTAAACCCAATCGGGCTTGGGCGAGTTTTGGTGTTTCTATTTTAACTTCTCCCCAAATCCGACATTGACTATAAAAAGTCTGAAATGCCGCACTCAAATTATTGGCTAATTTTAGATAATTGATTGGTTTTTCGTGGCCGCAATTCACGATCGCAGGTGCTAAATTATCTAACACTGTGATTAGTTGCGAAATTAAATTGCGTTCTGCTGGATGTACTAACCGCAGTCTCACGCCCTCATCAACCCAGGGAATGGGATTTGGGGCTGTCAGCGACCAAATTTCGGGTGCTGTAGCGACATCGGGCTGCGCGATCGAAATTAGGCGATCGCGGTGGGCCATTCGCAGCAGGGAACAGCAGCGCGCGTGGCTGTACTGAATCGGAAACAGCCGATCGGCACACACAACAGGAGATAATATCTGAGATTCTGGAATTGGCAGCTTTGTTTGAGCTAAACGCTGCAACCAGAAGGCTAAACCAGCATCAGTGAGCTCAAACTCGATAATTCCCGCCGCCGTGACTTTAACGGTGAAATTTGGGCAACACAGCGGTTCGAGAGTTTCGACCAACTGTGCCGCGATCGCCTGCGGTGTCTGCTGCCAAGTTTTAGCCCATTTGAGGGCGATCGCCGACACGTACACCACCCGTGCGCGATTTTTACCCCGATTTAACGGAAATACTGCACCATTCTCCAGAACAGGCATCTTGCCTGTTCCACAATCAAATTCAGTCTTTGTGGAACAGGCATCTTGCCTGTTGCTAATGCTGTGGAACATTGAAAGCAAGAAACACTTGACTGAAACTTCGGGGCACTGGGAGATGTTTTGTGTATCCATATTGGCCGAGCCTGCGGTAACAGCGATGGTCGAGTGTTACCACTTGCATTGTGTCTTGTACGTTAAACTGCTGATGTCAGAGAAGGTCGATCGGCTTTTCGGGGCGGGACTACATCGAAGTAATCGGCTTTACAGCGATTTTTGGGCTAAATATACAAAATTTAAGACAAACTCTTTGCTGAACTCTACCATTTTGATGTATTTTTTGCTACATTGAATTTTCCGGTAAAACTGAGAAGAGTCTGCACAGTTAAGCAGCGTGCAAGCTCGATCGGGGTTGGTTATCTCACTTTGTATCGCACTGCTGGCAGAAGCTGTTTTTTCTCACCGATCAAATATATCCCAGAGCCTCACCTATGCAATCAACTTCCACACCTCTAGAAACTATCGATCGACCTTTTATCACTTGGCAGCGGATTATCGACTGGGCCCAGGAACATTACCGCTGCCGGACTTTTAGCAAAGACGAGAAGATTCCAGCCAGACCAGGACTGCTGTATTTAGTCCAGAAAGGTGCTGTACGGCTCGTAGGCAGCGCTCAAGTTAGCGCCGCGACGACGGCGAAGTCGAAATCCGCTGACAAAACGACAGAAGAAGCTTTTTTGGGCTTCGTCGGCGCCGGTCAGCCCTTTGAACTGGTTGCTCAGTCTCCATTTTCACTCCAAGCTTACGCCCACGCCGATCAAACTCACGTAGTGTGGATGTACTGGCACGACTTGGATAATTGGCCTCACTTCCGCAGGGAAATTTTGGATGCGTTTCGCTACCAGCACCAGCGGAAACTACTCTGGCTAAGCACTTTGGGACAGCGCCGGACGATCGATCGACTGCTGGGATTTCTCACTTTGTTGATCGAAGAGTTCGGCGAACCTTACGTAGGTGAGGGAGAACCGGATGTGGTTCGGGGCTACCGACTGCCCTGGACATTGACTCACGCTCAAATTGGTAGCGCCATTGGCTCAACGCGGGTGACGGTGACGCGGCTGATGGGCAAATTGCGATCGAAGGGTTTGATTAATACTGAGGATGACAATTTAATCTGTTTGCCTGCTAAATCTACTCCCCAAAAAACCAAAAATCAAAAGCAGGAAATAGAAGATTCCCTCGACGACGAAGATTCCCTCGACGACGAAGATTTTCTGAACGAAGAAGAGTCTCTGGAATAATCTGTATTAAATCCTACGGGCGATCGCCAAAAAACAGCGCGTAGCTATTAATTTTTGGCTGTCGCGGTGTCGGTCTTTCGATCGTGTACGATGAATTCTATAAACTTTTCCCGTTCTCCAAGGGTGCTCCTCGACAATGACCGACGAAAAATCTCCAATCCCAAACAATCACAAACGGATAGTATTCTGCGACTTTGATGGCACTATAACCGTTGAAGAAACTTTTGTGGCAATGCTCAAGCATTTCGCACCGGAACTGTCGTCTCAACTGATGCCTGAAATGTACGCTAGAAGGCTGAGTTTGCGATCGGGAGTGCGGCAGTTACTAGAGTCTATTCCCTCGGAATGTTACGCGGAAATTGTGGAATTTTCTCGGGGAAAGTTGATGCGGCCGGGATTGGTGGAATTGCTCGATTTTTTGGACGCTCAAAGGGTGGATTTTGTGATAGTTTCTGGCGGACTGCGGATCATGGTAGAAGCAGTGATGGGCGATTTGACTGAACGGGCGATCGCCCTGTATGCTGTGGAATTGGACGCGACAGGCCCTTGTTTGCAAGTAAATGCGGAATTTGAAGGGGATACAGAACTGGTGTCTAAGGTGCGGGTGATGGGGCTGCACCCGGCTTCTGAACAGGTGGCGATCGGAGATTCGATGACGGACTTTAACATGGCTGGGCAGGCTTCGTCTGTGTTTGCGCGCGATCGGCTTGCCGAGTATCTAGACGAACAACAAAAGCCTTATACTAAATGGGATAATTTTTTTGACGTGTTGGAAAACTTGTCCCAAAAATGGAATTGAAACTATCACCTTTTTCAGGTAAGCCGCGCAATGCCTACCCTACATTTAGATCAGTCAGCGCAATTCCTATTAACATAAAAAATAGATAAAGAACTGAGGATTTGGAAAGAATGAGTGGCGATTTAAGAACAGATTTAATTGCAGCAGCCAAACATTTTTACGATCGCGGTTGGATGCTTGGGACTGCTGGCAATCTTTCAGCCCGCTTACCAGACGGCAGTTTTTGGATTACTGCTAGCGGCCGCGCGAAAGGGCAATTAACTGCTTCAGATTTTATCAGAATGAACTTAGACGGCGGTATTGTCGAGCAACAATCACCCGACAGCCGCCCTTCCGCCGAAACCAGCATTCATGTAGCAATTTACAATTGTTTTCCCGACGCTAAAGCTTGCTATCACGTACACTCGATCGAGGCAAATTTAGTTTCTCGGCTGGTAGCAGGAGACGTAGTGCCCTTACCCGCGATCGAAATGTTGAAAGGTTTGGGGGTGTGGGAGGAAAACCCGCAGGTATCAATACCCCTTTTCCCAAATTATTTAGAAGTGCCTAAGATAGCCAAGGAAATTTGCCAATTCTTCACCAATTCTTCGCCCTCTGTACCCGCTTTGTTAATCCGCGATCACGGCATCACAGTCTGGGCAGACTCGCCAGCCGCCGCCTACAACTACGTAGAAATCGTAGAATACATTTTTCGCTACACGATCGCAGCCAGTCAATTAAATTTAGATTTGAGAGGTTAGATTTTAAATCTGGACATTCCAGGACGCAAAACCTAATTATGTAGAGTTCCATGCACACCGCACCTTACCGCTATTACTATGCAATACTTCGGACATTTTTTGATTACCAACCGTAGAATCAGGGTGTAAAGGCGATTCGGCAATCGAGTTAATTTCCGGTAAATCAAGGGTTTCAGACTACGAACTAAAAACTGTCCGGACTATTGACTATGTAGACTGTAGAAAATAAGTAAACATCGAAAAGAGGCAACAATTA
>PVWI01000046.1 GCA_003003725.1 filamentous cyanobacterium Phorm 6
TGTCGATGATGAAGTCGATCGCGCGCATTCTCCTAACGCTACCGTACACTAATTCTGTGACTAAACGGCGATCGAGGTCGCTGAGTTGGGAGTTGCGGAAAGTGCGATCGAGGGCGGAGTCTGCGAATGCACCTCGGCGGTGGACTTCGCGGAGTGCGAGGAAGGCTATTTGGCGGGGATTTTGCATAGTTAAGATATGGAGACCTAGAAACCGGGTTTTTTACGATAATACTTCGTTACAGCCTGCAGATTCGGTGAAAAACCCGGTTTCTGACCACCCGTGATTCCAGGACTATAAAAGTTTCAAATTTCCTCTGGATTTATCCCCATTTCTCGTAGTTTTTCCGATAGGCGATCGGCTTTTTGCTGTACCAACTCTTTCTCCTGTCGTTCTTGTTCCATTTGTTGCTGTGTTAGTTCCATTTGTTGCTGTGTTAATTCCATTTGTTGCTGTGTTAATTCCATTTGTTGTTGTACTAATTCCTTTTGTCTTGACAACTCCACATAAGACAAAAACTTCAGTCCGTCAGGCTGATAAATTTCCAAGTCTCCCGATGCAGTTTCAAAACGTATTTCCAAGCGCGGACTCACCCAACCTTCTATTGATTCAATATAGTTGAGTTTTCCCTCACTTCGCAGCCAACCCATTAACTCATTATCCTCTGGATCGTAGACATAATATTCTTCTACTCCATAATTCTCGTAGAACTTAAACAGCTTATACATTGCTGTCATTCGATTTCCAGGCGAGATGATTTCAAAGACAACTTGCGGCGCAATATTATCTTCAATCCACTGTTGGTAGGAACCTCTGTCACCTTTGGGTCTGCCAAAGACTACCATAGTATCAGGTGCTTGGCGAGTTTTGTTATCTCCTTCGACGGGATACCACAGCAAATCACCTGCTACAAAGACATTTTCTTTGTCTTTGAATAAGGCATCTATTCCGCCTTGAATGGTGACAATTAGTTCAAATTGTTTGGTATTGTCAGACATGGGTTGGCCGTCGCTGTCGGGGTAGATGATTTCTGATGAGGTTTTAGTGGGAATTGTTGCCGTCATGGGGATGAGTCCTTTGCTAGTATCATCAATTTCTATTTTACGCTAAAGGCCGAGAAACCGGGTTTTTTCGGAAAATACTTCCTTATAACTCACAGATTAGGTGAAAAACCCGGTTTCTTTGTCGGAGTGCATAAGTCCGGCAGGGGTTTAAACCCCTGCCTCAAAGTGAAAGTCCTCTGAAGAGGACTGAGGAATTCTTTAGTCCTCTTCAGAGGACTTTTGCTATTAGCCAGGGGTTTAAACCCCTGGCGGTTTTTCGGGTGAAGTTGACACCAACGGTTCTAATAAAGTGCGTTCTTCAATGGGAAGTTCTAGCAAAACTCGTCTGTCGCCCTTGGTTTCCTTATAGCGGACAGCCGCATTCAGCAGGCGCATGGGAATTTGGAATTGTTCGTAGTTGCTGGTTAGTTCTTGCCACAATTCTAACCATGTGCGGGCGGCTTTGTCGCTGACCATTTCTGACATTAGCGAGGGGATGTTTCGCACAATTCCCTGTCCTAAGATTGAGAGATATTTGTATTTTTCGTAAACTGCTATCACGCTGGCGATGCGAGTTTTCCATATCGCTGCATCTTTATTGCCGGAGAGGTTACTGATAATTAATTTGGCATCATTTGGAGTGGCTTCATTGTCAGGTTCGAGGCGTTGGAATGCGTCGTCTAAGGCGGCGATACCTTCATCCCAATGATTTAATCCGAGAATGGCAATAGCGCGGTTGAAGAAGACAGATGAATCTTTATAACCAAGTTCGATCGCCCTATCGTAAGATGCTAAAGCTTCCTCATAGCGTTTGAGGTTGTCAAGTACCTCACCTCGCATACCCCAATACCACTTATCATTGGGGTCAAGTTCGATCGCGCGATCAAAAGATACTAAAGCTTCATCGTAGCGTTTTAAGCTGTTGAGTAGAATGCCTCGTAAAGCCCAAGCCCCCTGATAATTGGCATTAAGTTCGATCGCCCTATCAACGGATTCTAAAGCTTCCTCATAGCGTTTGAGGTTGTCGAGCACATCGCCTCGTAAAGCCCAAGCCCACTGATCATTGGCATCAAGTTTGATCGCCCGATCAAAGGATACTAAGGCTTCTTCATAGCGTTTGAGGTTGTCGAGCACATCGCCTCGCTTAGCCCAAGCCCACTGATAATTGGCATCAAGTTCGATCGCCCTATCGCAAGATACTAAGGCTTCTTCATAGCGTTTGAGGTTGTCGAGTACATCGCCTCGCTTAGCCCAAGCCCACTGAGAATTGGCATCAAGTTCGATCGCCCTATCGTAAGATTCTAAGGCTTCTTCATAGCGTTCGAGGTTGTAGAGCACATTGCCTTTGTTAGCCCAAGCCCACTGATAATTGGCATCAAGTTTGATCGCCCTATCGTAAGATTCTAAGGCTTCTTCATAGCGTTTAAGGTTGTTGAGTACATTGCCTCGCTTAACCCAAGCCCACTGATTCTTTGCATCAATTTCTATCGCTTTATCGTAGGATACTAAGGCTTCTTCATAGCGTTTGAGATTGTTGAGTACATAGCATCGCCACCACCAAGCTAACTTATCATTGTCATCAAGTGTGATCGCCCGATCTAAGGATGCTAATGCTTCATCGTAGCGTTTAAGAATGTCGAGTACATAACCTTTATTAGCCCAAGCCCTCGCATAATTAAAGTCAATTTCAATAGCTTTGTCTAAACATTCCAAAGCTTCATCGTAGCGTTTAAGCCTATTTAAGCAGCGTCCCTTTTCCGACCAATCCTTTGCCTCGCCGCGACTTGTTACCAATTTTTTCGCATATTCTAAAGCCGAAACATAGTCTTTCTGTTCAATACAATTTTCAATTTCATCAAAATAAGCCTTCAGACGCGGGTCTTCCTCATTTCTCTCAATAGCCTCAAGCGCCCGCGTATAATATTCTCGTTCCATCACAGCATCAGGTGGAATCGGTTTCAAACCTTGCCGATACATAAAATGATTTTCTTTATCTGCAAAATCAACATCCGCCATCCTCAATCCCAATCGCTGCTGCAATTCTTGCCGCGTATACCAAACCCGAATAAAATCCACAATTAATCGAATCGGTTCATTTCGCTGCTTCTTTACCTCCAGACAAAAACGCATCAATGGTTCCCGCAATTCATACCACGATTCCCGTCCTATTTCCTCTGTTTTGACATAACCCTTATCTCGCAAATCTTTAAGTTGGCTAGATACAGTTCGCTGCTCAATAAAACAGCGTTTAGCAATTTGTTTGACTGGTGCGGCACCACCTCGATCGCACAAAAAATCAACAATCTTTCGCTGCTGATTTGATAGATATTTCATCCGATCCTGATAGTAGGGCGTGAGGCTATCCAGCATTTCCATGAACGGTTCTACCAATTTATCGAGCGATTCTGGAGTCATCAGAAAATCAGAAAAAACAATATACACGCGAGGACTGCCACCCGAAAGGTAATGCACAACTTTAATGCGATCGCGCCCTGTTGGACTTTGAATAAAAGATGCTAAATCACTATTCCCTTCTAACTTGGCAATATGATTTAATAAAGCTACAGCATCATCGAGCTTAAACTCATCTAATTCATGTAAATCAAAAAAATCATAAAAAGGATTATGAGAGTGCTTGACTCCATCAAACAAGCTTTGTGATGTGGCCAAAATTGTCAAAAATGAATATTTTTGAATATACGCCCTCAACTGCTTCTGCCCGAAATCCCCCAAGCCGCTAAACACGTCCTCTAAATTTTCTACAATCAACAACAGCACCCGCTTGCCAACAAAGTTTCTCAGCAATTCTGCGGCCTTAAATTCAGCTTGCTCCGGCGACAAATCATAAAGCTTTTCAACATCATCCTGTAAATGAGCTTCATATTCTGGCTTATATTCTTTAGCAATTGCCCGGAATATTCCTCGCAATAAATCCAAAAAAGACGCAATCCCCCATTCCTCTTCTTGCAGCCACGCAATTAGCAATTTATCCCCCAAATCTTCCATGTTGTCTACGCGGTGATAAATCAGGGAAACCAAGTGCGTTTTGCCAATGCCGCGCGGCCCTATTAGTAGTTGAAAATGCTTGTTATCTGTTAGGGCGCTCACCCGAATTAGCTCTACTAAATGTTCTGCCAGTGCGTGACGCTGTACTAAGATAGCTTCCAGGGTTTCGGGTGACATCGAGCTAGGAGTAAATCGAGAGATAAATGTATTTTTCATAATATCTATTGGGTTTAACTGGTTCCCCGGCTGTGCCTGGGAACCGATATCTAGAGGCTCTGCCTCGTCGGTTGCAGAGGACAACAGGAGGCAGAGCCTCCGGATCAGCGTCCCCAGGCAGAGCCGGGAAGGAGAAAATGCTTGTTAGACAAGGCTTGTAGAAGTTATACGTCTAATTTACCATAGCTTTAAAAAAAATACGTCAAAACTGTTGTATATTTTGTAAAGCAGTGTTACACTGCCTTTAACAAGCAAACAAGCGCCCCTAGGTGGTACTAGAGACGCTTTCAATTGCTTATCAGTTTTCAAGAGCCACTGGCTGCAACCAGTAGCACTCTCATGTTGTTTATGGTTTATACAGACCGAGGATTTCTCATGACTAATTATAACAGCGAACAGCTCAATCTGTTCACCCAGCCGATCGCAGTTACGGTGGAACTTGGTTGCACTGTTAAACGTGCCGCCCAAATAGTAGACCGCTCACCAAACTCAATCTACGAGCAACTCAGGAAAAATAAACCGTATCTACGGAAGGGTGATACAGGTACATGGCAAATTGACTCTACAGGCAAAAAAGATGGCTCAATTCTTGTGAATGTTGCCATCATTTATTCTCCAACAGATAAGCATTGGAGACTTGCTTGAACTCAAACCTCAAGGCTGCGTTAGTTTAAGTTTAACGCAGCCTTCTATCTCGCAAGTCTCAGACTGTCGCGAGGCAGAGCCTCTGGATCTGCGTCCCCCGGCAGAGCCCGGGAACGAGAAAAATGCAAGAAAAAATATAAACATCTTCCTTAAGACTTGTTACAATACATAAAACTTCATACTTCCCTCACCCTGGATGACCTTTTTCAACCCCTCCGAACCGGTAATCCGCTCCAAACAAGAACATCTCGATGTACAAGACCTCGAAGGCTTGTTGCGACTCCACTGGCAAATTGGCAATATTACTCCTTTCTCAAGATTTTATACCCGCATCGACCAAACTTTTCTGCTTTGGGGTTTGGTGACAGCAGGTATTTTTTTCACGGCTCAGTTTTTCCCGCTTAGTTGGAGCTTTCAGGCGATTCTGTGGTCAACTTTGACTCTAATTGGGACTGCGGGAATGGCTGTTTTGACTTTGTTTTGGGTAAGAGTCGAGCGTGTTAGCTGGATTCTTTACTGTTGGGCGATTTTGATGATAACTGGTTTGGTGCTGACTGATTGCAGTATTTTTGCTGGTTGGGGAGGTTTGCTGTTGCACCTTTGCGATTTGTGGTTGGGGTTGAGCGCGATCGGCTATTTTTGTACTGGACTTGGTTTGCGATCGCGAACTTTTATCCTGATTGGACTAACTCATTTATTTAGCATACCTCTTTTAGCATTAGTTGCCCCTTGGCAATATCTAACCACAGGCATAATTATGGCCGGCTGTTTGCTGTTATTGTCAGAATTACAGTGGGATATGCGATCGCCGATCGAGAATAGCTTGCTGAATGAAGAACAAAAGGAATTCAACCGACTTCAACAGCAACTACGGCAAATAACTGCAACTGCAAATATACCTAGCGATTAAAAATCGCTGCCATACAAAGTTCACGTCCCTGGAGTAAACTGAATAAAATGTAAAAAAATGTGTACGATCCCTGACAATTTTTCTAAATAGTACAGAATAGAAATGTGCAGCATTAATTACAAACGAAATTGAACCAGAACAGGGGTTTTGCGGTTTAACCTGTGCATCGCCAACTTAAGGAGAACGGTGTCCCGAAGGCGACTGGATTACAATGCTGTACTAATCACCATAAAAGTTGATTGCGATCGACATTAGCTGTGGAAACAAAAAAAGTGGTGCAGGGTTTTTACCGTTTCCCCTGCTTTGCAGTCTCCGAGGAGAGGCGAAACCCTCTACTAGAACCGTCTGAGGAGATTGGCACAGAATTCGATAGTCTGTAGACTGGATTTTCGAGCTAACTGTTTAAAAAAAGAAAAAAATGCTCGTTTATGAGCTTTGCAGGACTTACGGTTAAGTGAGTCCTGTTTGATTATGGGAAATTACGGAGTGCGATCGTCAGCTTATCAGTCTTTCTGGAACAGGCCGGAAAGACTGTTCTTGAAAATGGTAATGGTGCAAAATGGGAGTTACTGTGAGTTTTATTTTAGTCTGGCGTGCGCGATCGTAATATCTCGCGCACTTCCATCAAAATATGTCCCAACATATTTTTGCCACCGCCATCTTTGCCGCAACCCCAATAGTAATCTCCCGGCGCATTTTCGACGATTTCTTCATCAGCCGTTGCGAGTAAAATTTCGCGAATATCGGCATGAGTTTCAAATTTGCGGAGTACAGCTTTTCGCATCATATCATCTTTGACTTGTTCCCAATCTTGCCGGAGGGGAAGTTGACGAGATCGCCCCATTTTCGCTGCATCTTTTGGCGTTTTTGCTTGGCGAATTCGATCGACTTGAGGCGTACCCGGAAACTTTTGTGCTTGAAAGTAATGTTCAGTAGTCGGCCAGTATTCTCCATCTAACTCGAAGCCGTGAGCAGAGAAATTAGAAAAACTGCCGTATTCGCCACGAGTGCTGTAGAAATAAATTGGCATAACCAAAAATTACTTTTGATAGGTTTGATGATTTTGAGATAAACTTGATAAAAGCTAATCTAATTATACAATATTTGTGTGCTTTAGAGGAAGGTGTTATTAAGGGCGATCGCCAATTGATATGCTACAATAAGTTACAACTAGCTAAGAGCTACAAAAAACTATGACACAAAGCATTCAAGCAAAAACACTGACACTGCGCGATGTCAAAACAAAATTTAATCTACAGTTGTCTGAAGACGAGCAATTTTTCCGAGAATGGATTGACGATTTACCAGAAATTACTGATGAAGAAAAGCGATATCTAGACAAAATAAAGGTTGGCTATACTAACAGTGCCGAGTATCCCATGATAGAAGATACCGTGAAAATGGTGGTACTTGCTCCTTTGCTATTTTTAGCAGATTTTTTCCTAACTCCGTTTCACATAAAGTCCGAAAAATCGGTGGAACTTGTTACAGTTGATGAAGGTATACTTGTCAGAGGAAGTATTGATATTATGCTTTTAATTGAATCTTTCTGGGTTGTGGCAATCGAAGCCAAGCGAGCTCAATATTCCCTTGAGGCAGGACTTCCACAGCTACTCTTTTATATGCTGAGTAACCCCAATCCAAACAGACCAACTTTTGGGATGCTGACAAATGGCAGCAACTTCAGATTCATTAAATTGATTAAACAAGACACTCCGCAGTACGCTTTATCTTATGAGATCGTAATCGATCGCGCCCAAGATTTTTACGATGTTTTTCGCATTTTCAAACGAATCGCTGCTGTAGTTGCTAACTATAACTAATGACTGAAACTTCTTCTTTCTTACCCCCAGAATGCGCCATCCGCCCAGCGTCGGAGCAAGATATCAAATCAATTAGAATGTTAGTGTGGAGCGCCAAACTAGACCCAACTCAGTTGCGCTGGGAGCAATTTTGGGTGATAGAATGCGGTGAAAAATTGGCAGCTTGCGGACAGTTGCGGAACTTTGCGGGCGCGCAAGAATTGGGCAGTTTGGTGGTGATGAAGGATTGGCGCGATCGCGGTTTGGGAAGCTACCTCACAAAATATTTAATTGAACAAGCTACGGAACCGCTATATCTAGAATGTTTGGGGAAAGGATTGGCATCATTTTATACTCGCTTTGGCTTCACAGAAGTTTCCGTACAAGAATTGCCGCAGTCGCTTAAATTTAAGTTCGGTTTGTCTCAATTAGGTAAAACTTTATTCAGAATTCCTGTAACAATTATGCAGTATCAAGCAAATTTTCTATAATTATGAGTTTTATGAATTTAAGATTCTGAATTTATGAATTGATTTTAAGTTCGATTTGTTCAATAATTGCGATCGAGCGGGTGCGATCGAGCTACATTCATCGAAAACTCCTAGCGCGTCGCGATATTTGCGTCAGTCTCATGGTGCATTGCATATACCTAAGCAGCCAACATTGGTCTGATCGTTGGGAATGCAAGTCCTCAGAGTCCTATGGGGACTTGCATTCCCAATGATCAAACGTATAACGGGTATTTTTACCGGAGATGGTATAAGTCACAGACTGGATATCTACGGATTTTCCTGATGGGGCGATCGACAGTGCGTAAGTTCAGAATTCACAGACAGCGGTAGTCCACTTGGCTAAATTGGCACAGCTACCTGCCAGAAATTTAGGCTGAAACCCTTGATAAATGGTTGTTTATCGGTTGACAAGTGTCCTGTGCCAATACCAGATAGGTAAACTGGAATGCCGATCGAGCCAAAGACATTAGATTCCTGGCAAATTAGTAAGTGTCAAGCAAACGACTCACCACCGAGTCAAAAAATCAAACCCAAAAATCAAACCCAAAAATGAAACATCTTCACAGCAGCAGTAATGCGGAATCAACCAAACGCTAATGTAGCTACCAACATCCAGCCTTAAGGTAAATCCCGCCAACGACTCAACCACTAAATGGTGAATTCAATACCTCGAAATTACTGGATTTAGACTCGCCGCAACCGCTTCTCAAATCCCCTCAACATTTCAAAAATTCTTGGTCTTTTATCCCGATATAACGATGAAGGACAAGAAGAATGAAATATCAGGGCAATCAATCAATCTCAAACAAAGGAAATGCAGCCTTTCAAATAGCACAAACAGACAATTACACATCCATATATTTTAACACAACAGGAGTAAATATCATGTTCAACGTAGTAAAAGCTTTCGGTTCTATTTTTTCCACTCAAGCATACAGCACATCAAAGAATATGTTAATCGACAACTACATCAACACCAATTTCAACTATTTCAACGAAGAAGCAGTCGTCGATGAATCGATTTACCCGAATCAAACAGGTCGCGTCCGCTTTCAAGGTAGCTGGTGGCCCGCACGGTGCGATCGCCAAATCACCTTAACACCTGGAGACACAGTTTATGTGATCGGCGTTGACAGCATCACTCTGTTAGTTTCCCTCGTTCCCGCAGACTAAATGAGAATGCGATCTAAACCTCTTCACAGTCAGAGCCCCGACTTCTTAAAGAAGTCGGGGCTCTTGCTATTCTGTTTATTAGAAATTAGGACACGGCAGTGCCGTGTCCCTACAATATTATCGAATATCGCGATACAATAAAATGGCATTTTTGAGAGCTTGTTTGTTGAGGCGATCGCCCATTTGAGATTCGCTACTTTCTGGACTGACTGCTGCTGTTTCTGATGCCTTCGCCGGCGGTAATGGTTCGAGCAGTTTGGATTGAGCTGACTGAATTGAAGGGTAATTTTCAGCCCAGGATGAAATCGCTGCTGAAAGGACATCGCTCTCATCGGATAAGGGTTCAATTAGCTGCGCTAGTTCGGCTAATTGTGCGGCAGAAAAGAGCGATCGCTGCTGAGTTAAGAGTTCGATCGACGAGTCGATATTTTGTTCGGGGACTGACATCGATTCGCGTTGGATTTTTTTAATGGTTTGCCGCACAAATTCGAGAGACAAATCTAATAATTGTGCGATCGTCTCTAAATTCATGCCAAACGCTATCATCCGACGAATGGCTTCTAACTTTGCTTGCCGCTCACCTTGTTCGAGTCCTTCTTCTAAACCTTCTTGCTTGACTTCCTGATAAAATCGAGTTTGTTTGAGTTCGCTTAAATTCAACATGGCGGCAATTTCCTCGCGGCTTTTCTCGGGAAGTTTATAGACGATAATTGTTTCGATGAGGTTGATTAAATCGCGTAGAACGATCGGATCGGATAACTGCTGTCGGGCCATTGCGATCGACTGCCGTGCTAGCTCTGCGGCTGTCTCTGCTGGCTCGATTACCAGTTTAACAATTTTCACTCCCAGCGATCGATCGGCGGTTTCTGGCAATTCATCGAGGTAAATCCGTTGGACACGCTGACTGGTTAAGAGTTCCTGAAATTGCAGCATCTGTTCGTGTTCGATGCGGCGATTGGGATAGATGACAACGACGCGCCAAGGATTGACGGGTTTGTATTGTCGCAGATAGAGAAAGAGTTCGCCAAAGATGCGGTAATACAAGTCGGCATCGGGTTGAAACTGAACTTCCGCCAAGTAAAATGGTTTTTCCGGTTCTTCGGCGGTGGGGAGAAATAAGCCGTCGATGCGGAATGCGAGTTGTTTGATTTCGCGGGAGGTGAATTCATAGGCGGCGGCTTCGTCTGGAGGGCGATCGATCAGTTCAAAGAAGAATCTGGGAAATTCCTGAAACAGGCTGTAGAAAATGGTGTCTGTTTTCATGAGTTGTCGATGGGAATCGAAGATGGGTACTATACCATGCCAAGAGAGGAACAACCATGACACAAGAACCGATTATGGGAGAAATCGATTTTTAGGGTGGGCAACATTTTATGCTATTGTCAAACTTGATTTTTACAAGAAATTTCGTATAAAATGGTCGATAACAAAGATACTATAGAAGTGCCTTTACGACCTCTTGTTTGGATGGGAGACTCTCGCAAAAATATCCGCGAGTTTCCTGAAGAGGTACAAAAAGCGGTAGGTTATGCGCTACAACTGGTGCAAGCTGGGGAAACACCTTTGTCAGCCAAGCCCTTTAAAGGGGTGGAAAGCGGTGTGTATGAAATCGTTAAACGTTACGATACGGATACTTACAGGGCGGTTTATGCTGTCAAGATTGGTGACAAAATCTATGTGTTGCACGCTTTTCAGAAGAAATCAAAGCAAGGGATTAAAACCCCACAGGCTGATGTTGACTTAATTAAAAAACGCTATCAAGACGCACTAGCGAGGGAGGAACAATTATGACAGAAGAAACCATTTTTGAAGAAAGCAGCGGTAATGTATTTGCTGACCTGGGATTGGTAGATGCTGACGAACTTTTTGCGCGGGGTAAAATCGGAATTCAGGTAATTCGTCTGTTGAAACAGCGCAACTTGGAACAGCGTCAAATGAGCGAGTTACTGGGCATTTCACAACCAGAAGTCTCTCATTTAATGAACGGAGAGTTTCAACGGTTCAGCGAGGGAAAACTACTGCTTTTCCTCAAGCGACTCGATATGGAACTTAAGAAGCAGTTTACTTTCTCAGGAATATTTAAAAAATTTCACGAAGAAGATACTCAGCCGATAGAAATTAATGGCGCTAATATATATTGCTATGTAAACGGCAATATTTTGATTGAAATTAACTCGCAAGTAAATCAACACATTAATCACAAAAGATTTGTTGAATCGGAACCAATTTATCAGTTGAAAGGTGTGACTATAGAGCAACTAGATATTCTGCAATTCGGGGAACTCGATGGACTTGAAAGAGAGATGGTTCAACAAGCATATGAGGGTGATTACGAGATTGAAGGCCAAACTGTTGAGGGATGGAAAATAAAGGCGATTATTGCTGATGCCAACTTTCAAGTCAGGCTTGGGGTTGACAACTCGGAAAATATTGAGCAAGAGGGTAAATCTCTAGTTAGACTTAGGGACTTGGACATTGATTACAATTTAGATTCCTTAGAAGAGGGAGGAACCCAAGAAATTGTGTATGGTCTTGCAAATATAGAAGTTATACACAATTTGTCAGCTCAAATTGGAAACCTTGAAGCTGAAATGTGTATTGAGTCCGTTTCAACTAGAGAAAGCACAAATAAAAGTGGTATCTTAAGCGCAGAGATGACACTCAGAAATATTCGTGAAAATGAACAAGATTCCTATGAGACTTATTGTGCTTGGCTCATATCACTTCTTTCACTTGCATCGGGGCATTGCGTTGATAAAATATATAGCATCAAGGGTGTGAGGTATGAGCATTTTCAGAGAAAAAGTGAATACTGGTCAGGGAGAAAACTACGTAGTGAAGCAAGGGGAATAGCTGTTATACAATCACCTCATTTATATCAATTCATGCAGCAGTGTGCTAAAAAATTGACATGGGAAACCTTCAGCGATAAAGGTGTAGGTTTAGCCTTAAGCTGGTACATTGATACATTTGTTAGCCCTATGGCTGCAGTGAATTTCTTACTTTTATGTACGGTTTTAGAATCCTTAAACAAAAAACATTCGAGTAATGCTAGTAAGAGCCTTCTTCCTACGAATATTTACCGACAAATCAGACACCAGATTTTAAAGGTTGTATCGGACTTCCCGCAAGGTATTAATAACCAAGATGATCTTAAAAAATATAATATTTTTGCGCTTAAAGTTGAAAAGTCTTTTGCTAGTGGTTCCTACAATCAGATAGGAAATTTACGAACTAGCCTCAAGGAAATGTTTAAGACTTATAGTGTGCCATATGAAGACTTATTTCCAGAATTAGAGTTCATAACAATAAGAGACAAGATTGTTCATGAAGGATTTGGTGGAGTGGATGTAGCTCTTGAACTTCGCAAGTTGTCAAACCTAGTTGTGCGGGTATTTCTGGCAATTCTGGGGTATCAGGGTAATTATATGGAGTCTATAAAAATTGAGATAGATGATCCGGGACGAAGTAAACACGGATTGATTTGCAGGTCTTTTCCTTTTATTGCCTCTGAGGATAACACAGAGTCGAACTCGATCAATACTTGCTGCTAGAACCTTGGGTGCGCTTAGCCAAAGCTCATGCTTACAAACACTTACAGACAGCAGCATGAGTTATGTATCAGCCACTTTGCGTCAGTTAGTGACTCAACGCGCCCGATCGCAATGCGAGTATCGATCTAGAAAACATTGCTATTATCGATCGCAATAACTCGATCGATATAATATACCTGAAAAAGAACTTAAATATCCAGCGATACATGGTTTATTTCAATAAACCCTGCCTTGAGTATGCTTAAATAAGCTTAGACACTCACTAACCAGATTTAAACCAGTGAACTTTCAATCAGTCATTGCCACCTTAAACAAATTCTGGAGCGATCGAGGTTGCCTGATCGCCCAATCCTACGACACAGAAAAAGGTGCAGGAACCATGAATCCCCACACCTTTCTCAGAGCAATTGGGCCCGAACCTTGGTCTGTCGCCTACGTCGAACCCTGTCGCCGCCCCACCGACGGACGCTACGGCGAAAATCCCAACCGCTTCCAACATTACTATCAATATCAAGTCCTGATTAAACCATCTCCTCCCAACATTCAAGAAGTTTATTTAGACTCCCTGAGAGCATTAGGAATTCGCCCGGAAGACCACGACATTCGCTTTGTAGAAGACAACTGGGAATCGCCCACCCTCGGAGCTTGGGGTGTGGGCTGGGAAGTCTGGCTCGACGGCATGGAAATTACCCAGTTTACCTATTTTCAACAGTGCGGTAGCATTGACTGTCGCCCCGTATCCATTGAAATTACCTACGGGCTAGAACGCCTCGCAATGTATCTCCAAGAAGTTGATGCGATGACCAAAATTCAGTGGAAAGATGGCGTAACTTACGGTGATGTTTTCCTGCAAGGGGAAATAGAACAATGTACTTATAACTTTGAAGCTTCCAATCCTGAATTGCTGTTTACTTTGTTTGGATTGTACGAGCAAGAAGCCGAACAACTGACAAAAAAAGGATTGGTTTTGCCCAGTCTTGATTATGTGTTAAAATGTTCTCATACTTTCAATTTGCTAGATGCTAGAGGCGTGATTTCGGTAACGGAAAGAACTCGCTACATTACCAAGATTAGGAATTTGGCGCGCCGGGTTGCTCAGCTTTATTTGGAACAGCGCGAACAGTTGGGTTTTCCTTTGGAAAAAATAGTAAAAGTTTGAGAAGGAAGAGCGGCAACGGATTGTGTAACGGATGTAACGGATGAATGGAATAAGGAAGAAGGAAGAATAAGAAGGAAGAAGTGACAAATATAGTAAGGTGCGCAGTGCGCACCCTACAAACAAATCTAGCGGACTTAATATGAATGTCTAATTATTCAGAAAATAAGAGAGATACAACGGCTCAATTGCGAGTTGATGGTGTAAGTTTGAAAGCACCGATCGCCTCTAGCTACTTATTAGACAATATCTCGTTTCAGGTACAAAAGGGCGATCGCGTGGCAATTGTCGGCCCTTCGGGGGCTGGGAAAACTACGCTGTTGCGGTTGTTAAACCGACTCAGCAGCCCCACCAGCGGCTCGATTTATCTGGAAAATACGGAATATCGGCAAATACCTGCGATCGAACTTCGCCGACAAATCACCCTAGTGATGCAAGAATCGAAGCTGTTGGGAATGTCGGTGCGAGAAGCATTGGCTTATCCTTTGAAGCTGCGGGGTGTGAATTCATCAAACATTGCTGAGAGAATTAGCGGGGTTATTCAACAACTTCATATCCCCGAAGAATGGCTGACACGCACCGAATTGCAACTTTCCACGGGCCAAAAACAGTTAGTGGCGATCGCGCGGGCGATCGTCATACAACCGAAAATCCTACTTTTAGATGAGCCAACATCCGCCCTAGACGCCGGAAAAGCGCACCACCTTGTCCAAGTATTGACAGAGTTAACTAACGGCAAAACTACTATTTTAATGGTAAATCACCAATTAGAAATAACCCAGGAATTTGCGACGCGAGTTTTATATCTACAGCGCGGAAAATTACTGGAAGACGCTATGTGCGATCGGATTAATTGGGCTGAAATGCGCCAAAATTTAATCAAAGCAGAAGCACAAGCAGAACAAGAATGGTGAGTACATTCAATATCCCGTAGGGATACGGCACGGGAGCATCCCATTTTTCCAAATATATCCTACAAAATTGGGATGCAGCCCACGGCATTGCGGTGTCCCTACAAGAACTATGTACCTTATCTACGTTTAACAGGAATTAGTTTCGTAATTCCTATTAATGTGCTCCCCCACCACCGGCACCAGGTTTCACCTTTTGAAAACCCAAAATGGCAATTCCACTTAACAGCAAAGCAATCCCAACAAAGTAAAAACAATCATTAAAAGCCATCACAGAAGCTTCCCGGCGGACAATATTATCAATTGCCTTAATAGCCTGCTGATTCGCCACGCTTAAATCAGCACCGCGACTCACAAAATACTGAGTCATTTGATTAATTCGCTCCTGCGTTGCCGGAGAGTACAAAGAAACAGATTCCCCTAAACGATTCGAGTGAAATTGCTCCCGCTGCGTCACCAAAGTTGCTAAGGCTGCAATCCCCATCGAACCTCCCATATTTCGCATCATATTAAACAAACCCGAAGCCGAGCCAGCCTCGTGTTTCTCCATACCAGCAGTCGCAATACTTGACAGTGGCACCATAATTAAAGGCTGCCCGAAGGCTCGCACTAATTGTGACCAACGTAACTGATCGATACCCGTCTCATGACTCATACTGGCATTCATAAAACAACTTACCGCAAACAAACTGACACCGATACCAATCATCAGTCGCATATCGATGCGCTGCATCAATTTCGGCACCATTGGCACGATGAATAACTGCGGCACCCCACCCCACATGATCACCTCGCCAATTTGCATGGCATTATACTGCTGAATTTGACCTAAATACAGTGGCAAAATAAACACTGAACCGTACAATCCTACTCCCAAGGATACATTGACAATACTAGCTAAACCGAAGTTGCGGCGAGTCAGTAACCGCAAGTTAATAAAAGGTTGTTTTCGAGTTAGTTCGATCCAGAAGAAAGCGCCGAGAAAAATGGCTGCAATTATGCTGAGACGAAGAATAAAATCCGAATTCAACCAGTCCTTGCGGCTGCCTTCTTCTAAGACAACTTGCAGGGAACCCAAGCCGATCGCCATTGAGATAATTCCCCACCAGTCGCCCCCTTTTAACAATGATAATTGCATCGGCTTAGGGTCAACTGCGTACCAAACAGCCGCTAGCAGCATCATCCCCGTAACCAAATTTAAATAAAACACATATTGCCACCCATAATTCTCAGTTAGCCATCCTCCTAATGTCGGTCCGATCGAAGGTGCAAAAGTAGCTGTCAATGCAAATAGTGCCATGCCGATAGGCTGTTTTTTTGGCGGCAAATTGGTCAGCAAAAATCCAAACGCCATTGGAATTAAAATACCGCCTGTAAACCCCTGCAAAGCCCGAAATACAATCATTGAATTCAAGTTCCATGCCTGAGCGCAGCACATGGAAAAAAACGTGAACAGGGCAGCATTTACCAAGATGTATCGGCGCACCGAAAATACTTGCGACAGCCAACCAGTCATTGGGATTACGACGATTTCTGCGACTAGATAGGCGGTGGAAATCCAAGAACCTTCTTCTAATGTTGCGCCTAATGCTGCTTGAATATCTTTGAGAGAAGCGTTGGTGATTTGTATGTCTAAAACTGCCATGAATGCGCCGAGGATTGTTCCCATGACGCCGATCCAGGTTTTTAATGGGACGCGATCGCTCTGTTGTTGTGGAATTGCACTTATATTTGCCATTGGTTTAACTTCCGATCTAATTAATTTGGATGTTTTAACCGCAGAGGGCGCAGAGGGCGCAGAGAAAGAGAGGGGAAGATAGAAGGAGAGAAATTTACAATTTTTTTAGGAAATTATGCCCATTTTTTGATAAATTGGTGTAACTAAATGTTTTAAGGCGGGCAGTTGTTTGGTAAAAATTGCTGAGGCTAATACACAAATTACGCCGCCAATTACGACTGTATTGGGAGCGCCGATATAATTTGCTAATCCACCGGCTACTAAGTTGCCAAATGGTGTGATTCCAAAAAATGCCATTGTGTATATACTCATGACTCTGCCGCGTTTTTCGTCTTCAACAATTGTTTGCAAAAATGTGTTGCCGGCTGCAAATTGGATGATAAAACCGAACCCCACGAACAACATCATGATTAATGACAACCATAGAACTTTTGACAAACCAAAACCAATGAGTCCAAATCCCATAACTGCTGGTGAAAGGGCAATTAATTTACCGATGCCAATGACACTTTTGCGTCCAATTAAATAAATCGCGCCTGCAAATGCTCCGACTCCCGAAGCTGCCATCAAAAAGCCTAGTGTTTGTGCGCCGCCGTTCAGAATTTTGGTAGCAAAGATTGGGACTAAAACTGTGTGCGACATTCCGGCAAAGCTGACTAATGCTAATAGTAGTAAAATGGCTCGGATTGGCGGAAATCCAAAGGCATAAACGAATCCTTCTTTTAATCTTTCTAAGGGTTTGGTATTGGTTACGGCAATTGTTCTCGGCTTAATCTGCATGGCTAATAAGCCTGCAATTACGGCGATGTAACTGAGTCCGTCTATGAGAAAACAATAACTTGGGCCGACTGTGGCTATTAGCAAACCGGCGATTGCTGGGCCGATTAATCTGGCCCCGTTGAACATGGATGCGTTAATCGCGATCGCATTTGCTAAGTCTTCTTTCTTTTCTACGAGCTCGGGCACGAAAGCCTGCCGTGCGGGCGCATCAAAGGCGTTAATTGCCCCTTGACAAAAACTCAGAATCAGGATTTGCCAAATGTTGATGACTCCTGTTAGCGCTAAAAATGCTAGGGCTAAGGATTGAACCATCGCTAATATTTGAGTGGCAATTATGACTCGGTGGCGGTTCCACCGATCGATTAAAACTCCGGCAAAAGGCAGTAAAATTAGTGTGGGGATTTGACTTGTGAATCCCACTACGCCTAGCATCCAAGGTGAATCGCTCAAATTGTAGACCAGCCAAACAGTAGCGACTTGCGTCATCCAACTGCCAATCAGGGAGATGCCTTGTCCTGCAAAAAATAGGCGATAATTTTTCGATCGCAGCGCGCGAGGAAGTTTGATATTTTTAATTTTGGCTAGTAGATTCATTCGATATTAAGTCTAGTTATAGCTAGATACCCGACTTTTTTGAGAATTCGGGTATCTAACAGCTTATTTTACCTATCGCCTAGGATTGCTGTATCAGCCGGAAGTTCTATTTTTCGGTTCTCGAAAACCAGGAAACCAGAATTTTCTTCCCGCAACAAAGGTTTCGCTGCTTCTAACTAATTGTCAACACCCAAGTACCGAGGTAACGCAGCAAGGGAACGTCTCCGGGGGTGCGGATGCGGACGTTGAAATTGTACATTCCGCCTGGAGATGGGTTTCTGACGTTGGAAAGTACAACCTCAACATTGCTGCCGGCGGGAATTGGTTCTTTGGGATAAATTTCTATGAAACGATTTTCTTTGTCCCAGATTACTTCTGCCAATTCGATTGTTTTGTCTTTGACGCGCACTTTAATGTCTTTTTGATCGAATTCGCCTTTGTAGTAGTCTGGATAGGAAATGTTGAGTTGCGCGATCGCCAAACTTACTTTCTTAGAAGGAATTCGCAGCCGGTATCTGTCGCCACTCATCCCGGCTCTGCCGTAATCTAAGCGGTAGTTTAACTCATTGGCGCGATCGCCCCCCCCGAAAATCGTGAATCCCGGCATGGATTGGGCTAAACTGATGGCGGGTAATCCTGTCAGCAAGCAACCTGTAACCGCTAGTGCTGAAAATAATCGTCGCATAACAACTCCTCTACATAAAATTACGATGGAACCTTAAATATCGATCGCCCGAAATTTGTGATCGTGCCTACAATATATCGAATGTCTCAGCAATTTTTCTGGCGTAATACTGATAACTGACATTCAAACTACAGAATTAGGCGACACGACATTATATCATTGTTTGCTGCAAAGTTAATAGTTTACCGAATTTGAATGTATAAGACAAGTTAAAGATACGGCGGTCATTTGGCCGATCGGCTTTAGTATCAGCGAAAGAAGTTTAGGGCGGCGGCGACTCAAATGTAAAGCAAGGCATCTGGCGGTGAAAAATCGCAATTCAAGAAACCTGCGGAGGCGGGTTTTGTCTGTGTAGGAGCGGTTTTAACCGCCCTGGGAAGGCTTAAATAAGGAGAGTGTATGAAATTAGCGATCGCAAAAGAAATAGAAGCAGGCGAACGCCGGGTGGCTTTAGTCCCCGACGCTGTGGCCAAATTAGTCAAACAAGGCGTCGAAGTTTTGGTTGAGGCCGGTGCGGGGGCAAAATCCTTTTTCTCGGATCTGGCTTACGAAGCAGCCGGAGCTCGTATTGTCGCCGATACCGCTACGCTGTGGGGCGAAGCCGATGTCGTAGTCAAAATCGGGGAATTGCAAGAGTCAGAAGTTCATCAACTCCGGGAAGGGGCAGTTTTCATCGGATTTTTGAATCCCTTGGGAAATCCGGCTTTGGTACAGCGGTTGGCCGATCGCAAAGTAACAGCATTCAGCATGGAAATGATCCCGCGTACCAGCAGGGCTCAAAGCATGGATGCACTGTCATCCCAGGCTAACGTCGCCGGTTACAAAGCCGTACTGATCGCAGCAGCGGCTTTACCGAAGTATTTTCCGATGCTGACAACGGCGGCGGGTACGATTCGCCCCGCGAAAGTTTTGGTAATGGGTGTGGGCGTTGCTGGCTTACAGGCGATCGCCACGGCGCGTCGTTTGGGCGCAGTAGTCGAAGCCTTCGACATCCGCCCGGAAACAAAAGAACAAGTGCAAAGTTTGGGTGCTAAATTTATTGATGTCGAACTCAAGGAAGAAACTGTAGCAGCAGGCGGCTATGCTAAAGAATTATCAGAAGCAGCTAAAGAACACACCCGCCAAGTGCTCACCCAGCACGTCGGCGCTTCCGATGCAGTAATTACAACCGCTCAAGTTCCTGGTAGAAAAGCCCCGATTTTAGTCACTAGAGAAATGGTGGCTCAGATGAAACCGGGAGCAATAATTGTTGACCTCGCGGCGGAACAAGGCGGCAATTGCGAGTGTACGGAAGCGGGGAAAGATGTTGAATGGAACGGTGTTAATGTGATTGGGCCGATTAATTTGCCTGGTTCAATGCCTGTTCATGCTAGCGAAACTTACTCGAAGAATGTCTCGTCTTTACTTCAGTTAATGCTGAAAGATCAGGAACTAAATTTGAATTTTGAAGATGATATCATCGCTGGTTCCTGTGTGGCTCGTGATGGTGAAATTAGTAACCAGCGGGTGCGGGATGCTTTGGCTGCTCAGGCTTCAGCAGTAAGTTAGATAATAGTCAACAGTCATTAGTCATTAGTCATTTGTAGGAAAATGGGTGGTTTCATTAGTGTCAGCTTAAATCTAAAACCATTGATAAATCTCGTTTGTAGCCAAGGCCAGATCCCCCTAAATCCCCCTTAAGAAGGGGGACTTTGAATGCTTCTTGTCCCCCCCTTCTTAAGGGGGGCTAGGGGGGATCTGACCTCGGCAGTAAACAGCAGTCTGTGAATACGTTTGAACTGGTTTGGAAACGCTAAAGCTTTTACAGTTGATAACTAATGACTAATGACTAATAACCAATTTCCAATTACCAATTCACACTTATTATGGCAGAAGGATTGATTGCAGGTTTGGTGGTGTTTACCCTAGCATCGTTTGTGGGATTTGAAGTTATTAACAAAGTCCCGCCGACGCTACATACACCTTTGATGTCGGGTTCTAATGCGATTTCAGGAATTGCAGTTTTAGGCGCGATTCTAATTTCTGGCCAAGGCAATGTGACTGTTACTTCGATATTAGGGACGATCGCGATCGCCCTAGCCACAATTAACGTTGTCGCCGGTTTCTTAGTCACCGATCGAATGCTGCAAATGTTCAAGAAAAAAGAGGTAAAAGCGTGAGCGATTTTCTGCCCAGTGGCATTCAACTAGGTTATTTAGTTGCCGCATCTTTGTTTATTATCGGTTTGAAACAGTTGGGATCGCCCGCAACTGCGCGTCAAGGAAATGTGTTAGCTGCGATCGGGATGTTAATTGCGATCGTTGGTACGTTGCTAGAAAAGCAAGTAGTCAGCTACGAATTGATTGTAGTCGGAATTATCATCGGTTCCATTTTGGGAACAATCATGGCGAAAACCGTGGCGATGACGGATATGCCGCAGATGGTAGGTTTGCTTAACGGCTTTGGGGGCGCGGCTTCTGCACTCGTTGCTGTGGGCGAATTCTGGCGCTATCTCAGCATCCCGGAATCGCCGGCACCTGACGCGACAATCACGATCCTGTTGGGTGTATTGATTGGCGGAATCACTTTCACTGGTAGCCTTGTGGCGTTTGCGAAGCTGCAAGAATTGCTACCGGGTGCGCCGATGACGTTTCCGCTACAACAGCCGTTTAATGCCATGCTGGCGATCGCACTTTTAGCCGGCAGCGGTTATATGTTGTTTAACCCGGAGAATGTGCCGGTATTCCTCGGTTTGGTGGCGATTTCCAATATTTTGGGAATCATGTTTGTGCTCCCGATTGGTGGCGGTGATATGCCCGTGGTGGTGTCGCTGCTTAACTCCTATTCGGGGATTGCGGCGAGTGTGGCTGGGTTCATTTTGATGAACAATATGCTGATTATCGCTGGTGCATTGGTGGGCGCGTCGGGGATTATTTTGACGCAAATCATGTGTAAGGCGATGAATCGATCGCTTGGTAGCGTGCTGTTTAGCGCCTTTGGTAGCGGTGGTGGAAGTGCTGTGGCTGCGGGTGCGGTTGCGGGCGCTACTGACAAAACTGTTCGCAGTATCAATCTGGAAGAAAGTGCGATGATGTTGGGTTATGCGCGATCGGTTGTGATCATTCCGGGCTACGGGATGGCTGTAGCGCAAGCACAACACGCCGTGCGCGAGTTAGCCGACGGTTTGGAAAAAATGGGTGTTGACGTGAAATACGCGATTCACCCGGTGGCTGGGCGGATGCCGGGGCACATGAATGTGTTGCTGGCGGAAGCAAATGTGCCTTATCCGCAGTTGTACGACATGGATGATATCAATCCGCAGTTTGAAGAGACGGATGTGGCGTTGGTGATTGGTGCCAATGATGTGGTGAATCCGGCGGCGCGTCACGATACGGCTAGCCCGATTTATGGGATGCCGATTTTGGAGGTTGATAAGGCTAAACATACGATCGTAATTAAGCGCGGGATGAGTGCTGGTTTTTCGGGTGTTGACAATGAGTTGTTTTATAAAGATAAGACGATGATGTTGTTTGGTAGCGCTAAGGATGTGGTTGCCAAATTGGTTGCTGAGGTGAAGCAGTTGTAGGATTGCGAGGCCGAGAAACCGGGTTTTTTACGACAATATTTCGTTGTAGTCGATATATTTGATGAAAAACCCGGTTTCTTTAGTCGTAGTGCGAGGCCAGAAACCGGGTTTTTTTACGACAATACTTTGTTGTAGTCGATAGATTTGATGAAAAACCCGGTTTCTTTAGTTGTAGTGTGAGGCCTAGAAACCGGACTTTTGTTTTGAGTTTGTATAGATGCTAGTCTAAGTTATTCGTTATGCAGCCGATTCTTGACTTCAGAAGGATCTGCTGTCTCAAAAAATAGTTCTAGCGCCTCGATTAGATTTTGTCGCGCTTCTTCTATATTGTCACCTTGGCTGGCAATATCAAGTTCTGGGCAAAGGGATATATATCCGTCGCCTTCTCGTTCAATAATTGCTGTAAACTGTTGTGTTGACTTCATAATACTATAATAGCATTATTCGACATCTGGCAAGTTTTCGGGAATCCGTTACTTGGCTGATGTAGAAATTCTCAACTTATTGTCGCTCTTGTTGTCTATCAAAACTTTATCGAGGATTCAGTACCGTGAGTAATAGTGGAAAGTTCTTTAACGTCGCAAACCTGACTATCGGTGTATTAGGTTTGTTAGCGGCTGTTGGCGGTGCGGGAATTGCTGTTGTTCAAGGTTGGACGCCCCTGTTGATTGGACAAAATGCTCGTTTTTCCTGCCAACTTCAGCCAGATACTCAGCGGGGAGGTGAAGTTTGGACTGTCATGTACCGTCACGATAAAGGTCAACAACCTTGGCTGAAAATGGTCACAACTTTAGGCGGTGATTATACGCCTGTAAGACGCTGCCAAATAATTTCTGAAAGCTTGAACGGTTATCGCAAAGATGGTTTAATTCGGTTAGCTTATAGAGACGAGCCTAAGACGCCGAATCAATACGTGATTTGTGCTAAAACTAAGTTGAGTGGCGACGAGGGTTGTCCGCTGGTGTTGACGTTGAAACCGGGTAGCGAAACAGAGGCTTATCAAGCAATGCGAGATATGACTGAAAATTTGTTGAATGGTACTGGGGTTTATCAAGGTGGCGGGGGTAAGCAGGTAGTTCCTAAGTTTTCTCCGTCTTCGCCAGAGATTGATTTAACTCCTTTTTTGGCAGAGGAGGATCGGATTGCTGGATCTAATTCTGCTAAGTGATATTAAACTTATAGGAATTACGCATGGGGTTCAGAAACCGGGTTTTTTACGAAAATACTTCGTTACATCCCGCAGATTCCGAAAAAAACCCGGTTTCTTTGGTCGGAGTGCGTAAGTCCTGATCCATTGAAAAGTTCGTTTTGGCTAATTGTTATAACCCTCAAGTTGCTGGCAACATCCTGGCTGGAAAGTCGCAGTGCCAGGTATCGGAAACCAAGACACCGCATGACTTCGTGGATTTTGACTCTATCACAATTCTTAATAAAAACTTGAAGCCTTTATCGGTTACAATTTACAAGTCTCTGCACAAGAGAAGAATATTCTGCCAACTCCAGTTCCCAACCCATGTAAACGGGAGGTGACCTCTAGGTGCATTTGTATTGAAAGTTAGTTGAGAGTCTGACAGCAATTCTCCCTTTTCTCCTTTCTGTTTCCAGCCGATCGCCTCAGCGTAAGCTACCCATACTTTTATATCATACTCTTTAGTGCCACCAAGACTTTGATAAATCTGCTTCTGCACCGAAAAGCCGAAGCGTCCATCACTGTATTTTACCCAAAGTCGATCCATCGCCCGCAAATCTGGACAGGAAAAATTCTCCCTGTCATCGTCTAGCCAACCTTCTTTTTGTCTTCCCGCCACTTCTAACATTTTGTTATTAGTTTCCTCATCGGCTTCTTTCCACTTCCCGCCCGCCAATAACTGTTGCAGTTTAGTATAGTCTGCTTTAGCAATCGGTTGATTTTCCCAAGACTGATTTGCCTGATAAGTTTTAATCGGAATTCCCCACTTATAAGTATTAATTTGTACTCCTCCAGCAACTCTTGTCGCCGCTTGTTGCAACGCCGCTTGCTGCTGCGGAGACAAACTTGCTTGCTGACTCTGCAAATCCGCAACAATTTGAGCGTCAGTCTTCCCGTGAACTGCAACCACTTTCCCGCTAGTATCTAAAACAGGCCCGCCACTCATCCCACCAAAAGTAGAAGCATCATAGGAAATCCCATAACCCTGTTCCAACACATCCAACCCCGATACAGAACCTCGCACAAACTGTCTCACTAATTTGCCACCACCAACCCTGTCTGGAAATCCAGAAATGTAGATTTGGTCTGTTTCTTTCACCCTATCGGAATCGCCAAGATTGAGACTCGGATAAGGACATTTCTCCCCGGCTGACGGAAACGTTACCACTGCTAAATCCAGATTAGAACTTGTTTGGATGCTGTCAGTTTTATGAAGTTGTTGGTCGTTAGTTTGCAGGTTCAAACTGCGCCCTTCCACCACATGACGTGCCGTGAGTACCGTGCAAACACCCGTTGGCCCCGGCACAATAAAACCTGTACCGTGTCCGCCTTCATTCTGGTAGGAAATCAGCACGATACTATTTTTAACTGTTTCGGCAATTTCTTGAGATGACTTCTGCTGTCCGCAGCTTGTTAAAGAGAGTCCGATGAGGGTGAAAATTAGCCAGCAAGAGCGGAATTTCATAGATTTTGCTGATAGTTTTAGGGAATAAGGGAGTAAATGAATAATTTCTACAACAGTGATGTGTTGTTTTCTAGGTAGGAGATTAACATGAAAGTATACCATTTTTTCGCGATCGTAGCTACGGGTAAGGAGATGGGAGCGATCGCAGGTGACAAGTTAAGATTTAGGACTTACGGACTCCGACAAAGAAACCGGGTTTTTACCTAATCTTTCGGTAGCAACTAAGTATTTTCGTAAAAAACCCGGTTTCTGGGCCCATGCTAAGTCCTATTCCGTTATAATTTAGCTAGGATATTCTATCTGTAAAAATGGGATAGTAAATAATGACACTCACCGAATTAAAAATCGATCTAGCATCCTTAAATTCAGCCGACAAAGCAGCGGCTATAGAAATTTTACTTCAAACCTTAAGCACTGGTGCTATAGGCATTAAAAAAACTCCCGGCGTGTGTGGCGGCGATGCCTGTGTTGGCAATACTCGCATACAAGTTTGGGTACTTGTGGGTTATCGCCGTCTCGGATGCAGCGATGCTGAACTTTTTAAGTGCTATCCCCATTTGACTGCGGCTGATTTAGTCAATGCTTGGGCTTATGCTGATGCTTACCCAGAAGAAATTGAACAAGCAATCAAAGAAAATGAGGAAGCTTAAAACATGGCGCGAATTTGCTATAATCTAAATAATATCAGATCCGAACGATCGCACTTATGACTATACAAGAATTAGAAACTCAAGTCTTAACCTTGAATTCCGTTGATAAAGCTAAACTCATCAGCATATTAACTCAAACTTTAACCAACGGTTCTCTAGGCATTAAAAAGACTCCTGGTGTGTGCGGAGGCGATGCTTGTATCGGCAATACTCGCATACCCGTTTGGTCGCTGGTGTGCGATCGACGTTTAGGTGCTTCCGATGGTATCATTCTAGAATCATTTCCCGATCTAACCGCCGCTGACTTGGTAAATGCGTGGGCTTATGCTGATGCTTACCCAGCAGAAATTGAACAAACAATTAAAGAAAATGATGAAATTATGGAAGAAAGCGAGGTTTATTAAAAGTTGGCACGTTTTTACACAGATGAAAACTTCCCGCTAGCAGTGGTGGAATTACTGCGGGCTTTGGGTCACGATGTATTGACAGCGAGGGAAGCAGGAAATGCAAATCTTCAAATTCCTGACGAAGATGTGTTAGCTTTTGCTGCTAGCAATTACCGAATAGTTTTAACGCGCAATCGCCGTCATTTCATGCGATTACACATTCAAAACTCTGACCATAGTGGTATTGTTGTTTGCACGGAAGACCCAAATTTTGAAAGGCTGGCGACGCGAATTAATGAGGCTATTTCTACGGTAGAAACATTGAGCGGTAAATTGATTCGAGTTAACCGTCCTTCGAGTTGAAAAAAGCCGATCGCCCTTCTGCATCCAAAAACCCTATAATTAAATTCCCCATTGAACCCAATATTATGTAAAATCATTTGGGTGTCTGAGGATAAACTGTATGCGCTTGGTTAAATATATTGCGATCGCGATTGTCAATACTTTCGGTGTCATCATCGGGATTATCTGGGTAGCAGTCCCCCAAACGCTGGCCCAACCTTCCCTCAACTACCAACTCGCAATCTCTGGGCGACAACCAGAGGGCGAATCTCCCCGATCGCTCCCCGAACTCTACAAATTGCGCGATCGCCTTAAACTAGAATTAGACCAACTTGCCAAAACATCCGATCGCACCTCGTTTTTCTCAGAACCCTGGAAACCCCAAATCGAGCGCCAAAAATCAGAAAATCTCGTACAGCAACTCGAAAATCTCAAAAGTCGCATTCAAATCGAAGAAACTGCCAAAAATACTTGGAATGACTCAGCTAAAATAGCCCGTGAAGCTGTCGTAATCGGACGCACCGCAAAAAGTTCTCCAGCTAGTTGGGAACAGTCACAACGCCTGTGGCAGTCCGCTATCAACACACTCCGCCAAATTCCGCATGGTTCTTTTTTGGCTAATCGGGCGATCGACAAAACCATCGAATATCAAGGCAATCTCACAGTCGCTACCTATGAACTACAAGTAGCACGAAATGTACAAAAAGCTTTAGCAGAAGAACAACAGAAAAAAGAGTTAGAAAGACAAGCATTTGAGAAAAAAGAACTTGTCCGCAAAGAACTAGAAAGACAAGAATTTGAGAAAAAAGAACTTGTTCGCAAAGAGTTAGAACGAAAAGAGTTTGAGAAAAACGAGATTGTCAGAAAAGAACGAGAAAAACAAGAACTCGTCCGCCAAGAACTCGCCCGCAAAGAACGAGAAGAAGCAGAACTCGTCCGCCAAGAATTAGAGAAAGCAGAACTAGAAAAACAAGAACTCGCCCGCGCCGAATTAGAAAAGCAAGAACTCGCCCGCAAAGAATTAGAGAGACAAGCACTAGAGTTCAATCAACCAACAATTCAACCAACTATAAAGCCAAATTCTATCCCATTGTTGCCAGCCAAATCCTCATCGAACTTCTTATTTGCTGGAGATACCAACAGAGATGGCGAAATCAATCAACAAGACGAACTAGGCAAAGAACAATGGTCTTTGTCTAGCGGCCCGCTGGTTCTATTTAATGACAAATCGAGTGGCCCCAAAATCCCAGTTTGGCAACAAACCAAAGTGAGCGCTCCCCGCCGCCCAGCAATGCTCTCTCAAGTTCATTTGAAACTGTCTGACAACTTCAAAAGCTCTCAAGTATTTATTACTGCTGATAGTCTTGCTAGCCCTCACATCAGCGTTTTTCAGAAGACCAGTAACGGCTGGCAAGCGGTGGATATATCCGGTACTAAACAGTTAGTTTTCAGCACCGATATTGTGCTAGGTGTAGAAGCAAAACAATTTGCCGATCGCAATTGGAACGGTCTGATTAATCTCAAGGCAACTGCCATAAATAATGGTATAGAAATCGCCTCAAATACCATCCAACTGGGCGTTACTCCTTGGATTATTCCCTCGCACAGCGCACCAGTTACAGAGGTTCAAGTCAGCGACAGAGGCTCAGCCAATAGCGAATTCATTTCCCAACTCAAACAAGCAGTAGAACCGACTGGTGCTCTAGTAAAGGTCATTCAGGGCGATCGGACTTGGATGCAAGATACTCAGAAAAACGGCTACGTTCAATTTCCAGAAAAACTCAAATTACGCAATTTTAATGTAGCCGTAAAAAGCAATAGCAATCCCACAGAAAACAACCCTCCTAAATCAAGTTCAGATCGGGATTTGAGCGTATTCAAAATCGGCAAACCTCGGAATGAAGAATCGGTAAATCAGTGGGCTGATGGCTACGGAAATTTGCAAGTAACCCCGCCGATTCCCGCCTATCCAATGGGTCGAGTTTATTACGGTAATCCGGGGAATGCTAGTTTTAATCCAGAAGTGCTGGACTTCATTCAAGCCCAGAGAATTCAAGGCCAACCAGTGGATATTGATACTTCTTGGCTGTTGACTCGCCAAGTCGATGAAATTATCAACTTTATTCCCAGTACAACTCCCGGAAAGTATATAATGGCGATCGCCAGTCCAGAAGCCGGAGTTAAGCTATTGGAAGAATTGGCAGCAAAAGGTTACGGCGATGTAATTATCAATCGCGGTTTGAGTAATGAAATTACAGTCAGCGCTGCTTTGAAAAATTCAGCTTTAATTCAACATAACCTCAATTTGCAAACGCAGAAACTCAATCCGATTATAGAGAAGTTGAAAAGAGAGTTTTTACTCACAGATGACCAAATCATTCAAGTTCCAGCGATGTTTGGATACAGCGGTTATGCTTGGTGGCCGAATATGGTAAATTCAGTGCCAGTGAATGGCAATTTGTTAGTTTCTAATCCGCGCGGGGCGTTGATTGACGGTAAGGATTACACTCAGGAAAGATTGCGCCAATTGCTGCTACCTTTTGGTGTGAATATTAGTTTTCTTGACGATAGGTATTATCAAGAACTTCGGGGGAATGTGCAGTCGGCCACGAATACTGTTAGGAAGGGAGAAGAACGGCCTTTTTGGCAGTCTTTGCCTAATAATTAGTAATTGGGAATCGGGAATCGGGCATTGGGCATTGGGCATTGGGCATTGGGAATCGGGCATTGGGAATTTGTAGGGGCGGGTTCACCAACAATACTCGCCTATAACGAACAATCTCGTAAAACCCCCCCCACCC